>JBASRM010000698.1:0-6943 GCA_049273835.1 Blastocatellia bacterium
GCTAAAGCTTGAACTCAGAACGTAGCTTGAACTCAGAACGTTTCTCGGTTGAGAAAAGCAAGCTAAAGCTTGAACTCAGAACGTAGCTTGAACTCAGAACGTTTCTCGGTTGAGAAAAGCACGCTAAAGCTTGAACTCAGAACGTAGCTTGAACTCAGAACATACCTTGAACTCAGAGCGTACCTTGAACTCAGAACCCGTGTACGGCTTGCATGTGCGACCTGATTGACAACCATCGCAAGCCGATTTAACATAGCGCGGTTCGACATGCTGTTTGATCGAGCGGGTGTAACTCACGAGCGGGTGTAACTCAAGAGCGGGTGTAACTCAAGAGTAACTCACGAGCGGGTGTAACTCACGAGCGGCTGTAACTCACGAGCGGGTGTAACTCAATGGTAGAGTGTCAGCTTCCCAAGCTGAAAGTTGCGGGTTCGATCCCCGTCACCCGCTCCATTCCTTAAACCGAATCATCAGGAGTCGTCGTTACGACTCTTGAAGGTCGACCTCAGCCTCGCGGCTTTCTTGTTCAACTGACTTCTTAAATCCCTTCAGCGTTCGATGCCCGCTTCGGAGTGCGGAGCCAAAATCCGGAGAGCGGTCTTGACCTTGAATATCTAAAATCTGCCTTGGATGGTGGAGAGTCGAGGTTGTTGGAATTTACTTTAAGGGTTCGCCGTTTCTTCCCTTCGCAGTCCTCAGGGCGCTACCTCAACTGTCAGCGTGACGGTGGCACGAATTTCGATTGAGCCCGACTCGATCGGCGTCGGTGCGGTGGACTGTCTCAGCATCGCCGTATCCGCAGCGGCATACTCCATTACCGGTCGTACCGACAAACCGCCTTCCTCGACGCGAACGATGCGCTGTATTCTGAGCCCCAGAGCCGACGCGATCGCTTCAGCCTTACTTCGAGCTTTGGTTGATGCTTCTCGAAGCGCTTGTGTACGCGCAGCGGCTTCATCCTTGAGAGTGAACCGAAGCGACTGAATGTTGTTCGCCCCCGAGCCGGTGGCGATATCGATTACTTTTCCGACTTGCTCAAGATTGGTTGTCTTGATCTGGACTGTATTTGAAGCCGTGTAACCGGCAATTGTCGGCTGGCCTCCTTCCTTTGGATAACGATAATTGGGGTTAAGCGAGTAACTGACGGTCTTAATATCCGCATTTGATCCGAGCGTTTTCCTCAGCTCGGAAATGACCGAGTCCTGCTTCTGAGCATTCTGAGCGGCTGCGGCTTGTGCGGTTGGGGCCTGGGTCACCACGCCGATGCTGATCTCAGCTTGATCGGGTTTTACAGAGACCGTTGCGTCGCCGGTCACCCGAATAGAAGGATGTAACGTTCTATCAATCGGTTCCTGGGCCGGCGCGGCGATACAGCAAAAGCTAAAGATGCATCCGATCATCATTAGCCTTAAGGCCTTGGTGCTCGTTCTCATACGTCCTCCCTTGCCCTCGGGGCACAACGATCTGTCGGGGAAAAAATCATCGGTGATACAACGTCACTACAATGTGCTCCCTGAATTGTATGATCGACACGTTAGACGCAGCAAGACAAACGGGGTCACCGGTCGCACTCAGAATAGCCGCCGCCTCAGGGAGGTCCACGCGGCCAGACCGGATTACGAACTTAATGGGTTAATGCATTGCCTCAGCTCGCCACTCAATCGTCTGTGATATTATTCAATGCGCGCCCATAGATAAGCGCACATCCAGATGTGATCGCGGCATCGAAGCAACAGGGTCGAATCATGTCAGACAAGATAAAGTTTTTCATGAGCTTTCGAGCGCGGCTGATGTTGCTCCTGACTTCATTCCTATTGCTCACGATCGTTCTCGTATTAGCACTCGACAAATGGGCGCAGAAGCGCGCTGCTGAGGAGGTTCGTCAGCAAAGCGAGCAGGTAAAGGACACGGTCAATAAGGGCTTCAGCGATTTTGCCCAGGCGATTGGGATGGCGATTAAGAACCTGAATTCGGAACGTTATCTTTACAAGCAAATACAAGACGGCGAGATTGATTTGCCTGATACCGTGGAGCACATAATCGTCGCCGATGAGTTCGGAGCCGTGAGTGATACGACTATTGAAGAGCTGAAGGGAAAATCGATCTCGGTCCCGGAAACCGAGACAATCCAGGAACACCCGGGAGACCCGATTGAAGGCGAGGTTCAGATCCATGGGAGCTCGCTCAAGACTTTTGACATACCGTTCACCTCGTCAAAAGGTCTTTACTGGATAGTGATCGTGACCAATCCGGAATCTCTAACCAGAAAAATCGATGACGCTTCGCGGACTCTATCCGATAAGAGTCGCGAGCTCTCGAACGTCAGGTTGCTGGTCACCACCGGACTGCTCGTGCTGGCGCTTGCGTTCGCGGTCATCATCGGATGGAGCTTTACCAGGCCAATTCAGAAGCTCGCAAGCGCCGCCAGGCAGGTTGCCGCTGGAGATCTCGAGTTTCAGGTCGATGTTAAGCGTCGGGATGAAGTAGGTCAGCTTGCCGGCACTTTTAACGAGATGATCGATGGATTAAAGTCGAAGCGAGTGCTCGAGGAGAAATTGAACAATGCCGAGCGTCAGGCGGCAATTGGACGACTCACCCAGGCTGTGGCTCATGAAATTCGCAACCCCCTGAACGTGATAAACCTGTCGATCGATCACGTCGCGACCAAGTACGCACCGGCGGATGAGAAACAGCGGGAGCAGTTCACTCGGATACTCGCTTCACTGCGGGACGAAGTCGCTCGGTTGAAGCGATTGGTCAACGACCTCCTCAACTATGGACGGCCTCCGCGCCTGGCGGTGGAGACTATGGATATTTGCAAGCTGATCGATGAAACGATTGCACTAATTCGACCGCAAGCTGACGACCAGAACGTTAAAGTAACTCTTGAAGCTGACGCCGCGCCGGTGGACGTTCGAGGTGATCGCGAGCGGTTAAAATCGTGTTTCACCAACATCGCCATCAACGCACTCCAAGCCATGCCTGCTGGGGGCCACCTGCACGCGAGAATTGCCAGACAGGATGGCGCCATTGAGGTCTCGATGGCGGACACAGGGGTTGGAATAACCGAGGAGGCCTTAGGTAAGATCTTCGAGCCTTACTTTTCTACCAAGCAAGCCGGGTTTGGTTTGGGTCTGGCGGTCACAAAAGCCATAGTGGACGAACACCAGGGGTCGATAGCGGTCAAAAGCGAGCCGGGTAAGGGCACGACCTTTACCGTGAAGCTTCCAGCCGCGAACCCCGAGCTTAATTGAAACATTAATATTGAGCCAGGGTCGAAGGGCCGGGGTTGAATGTGGCGGACGCGAGAAACGGCGACAAAAAGAGGAGATGTTAGAGCATGGCAAGAAACAGGGTGCTGGTTGTTGACGACGAGAAGAACCAGCGCGAGATCTATACGCTGATTCTGGAAGACGATGGCTATCAGGTGACAACGGCGCAGAGCGGCGAGCAAGCCCTGCGCTTCGCACTTGAAAGGCAGTTCGATCTGGTGCTGACTGACTACAAGATGACAGGCATGGACGGGCTCATGTTGTTGAGCGAACTGCTCAAGGCGGACCCTTCCATCATCGTCGTCATGATGACCGCTCACGGCTCCGTTGAGTCGGTCAAGGAGGCGCTTCGCGGCGGTGCGTTCGACTATCTGGAAAAGCCGATTGATCGGGATCAATTGCTTAAGGTGGTCCAGAATGCGCTGGGGCGGCTGAATCGAATCGACGACGAGATAATCGGCCAGTCGGATGAGATGGAGCGAGTGAAGAAGATGATCCTGAAAGTCGCGGGCTCAGCTTCGACCGTAATGATCCGCGGTGACTCGGGTGTCGGTAAAGAACGCGTCGCTCGCGCGATACACAAGGCCAGCCCCCGCGCCAGCGAGGTTTTTCAAGCCGTAAACTGCGCCGCGATCAACGAGAACCTCATTGAGTCGGAGCTTTTCGGGCATGAGAAGGGTTCTTTCACCGGGGCCCACGCTCAAAAGAAAGGCCAGTTTGAAATCGCTGACCAGGGCACTCTGTTTCTGGATGAGATTGGTGATCTGAACATCGGGATGCAGGCTAAGATCCTCCGCGCGCTGCAGGAGAGAGAAATCATGCGGGTTGGTGGCACCAAATCGATCAAAGTCGATGTGCGAGTCATAGCGGCTACCAACCGTGATCTGGAGACGATGGTCAAGGAAGGCCGTTTCCGCGAAGACCTCTACTATCGCTTGAACATCATCCCGATTGTGATCCCGCCGCTTCGAAACCGCCGTGATGACATCCCCGCGCTCGTTGACTACTTCATCGCCAAGCACAGCGCAAATTCACACCGTCAAATAACTGGGCTTACTGCTGGCGCGCGAAACCTGATTATGAGCTATTCGTGGCCGGGCAACGTACGCCAACTCGAGTCAGCCATCGAACGTGCAATACTTCTATGCGAAGGAAACGAGATCGACGCTGAAGACCTTCCCGTCGAGATACGTCAGGAAGGAACATCCGCTGCGGCGTTCAACTTCAAGCTTCCGCCAGAAGGCATCTCGTTTGACGAAGTGGAACGGTCCCTGATCACTCAGGCAATGGAGCAAACGAACTGGAATATCACACGGTCGGCAAAATTGCTGGGGCTTTCGTTTCGAACGCTTCAGTACCGTCTGGAGAAGTTTGGGATCAAGAAAGCCACAAAGGAATAAACAAAACTTGCGCCGTTGCGGCAGACAAAGCAAACACCGTATCGCCGCGAGGGCGGTTCTCGGTGTTCGGTTCTTTTTCCAAAGTTCCCTAACTTTACTTAACGAGTAGGAACTTCCTCGAGTGGCTTATTCCCACCGCAATGCGTTCTGTAGACATCGGCTCTTCGATGGCTCGGGAGCTCGACATCTTCGCGGCTTCTGTTTTTGCAGTCGCGAGCGAATGATTGAAACGCTCAGACGCAAAGTCGTCGTGAAGCTCACGCGCAGGACGTTCAGATCCACACTCGTAGCAGACTTGAACGAGTCGGTTGTTTGATCTGTGAGGCGTGCACCAGTAGTGCTTTCCACTCAATCTGCAAAAGAATGACATCTCGCCTTCCCTCGTCCAAAGCTTGAGATCAAGTCTCAAATCGCTTTGCGAAACATCGGACCCAGATGTGTAGAGGCTGATTATGGCCCTAGCTAAGATGCTGTCATGGACGATAACCTTGGAAGGGCCCAAAGCGGCGCCAGTATAAGCAACACTTGAACTGTTTGCAAGTGTTTTCTTCCCAGGAAATTGGAGTCTGAAACTCAACCTCTACCCTAACGGCGAGTGTTTCTTGGCGGCGGCGATAGCTTGTAGATAATCGTCGCGAGTGTTGACGTTCTTAAAGAATAGGTCGGCACCTTCAAGATGACTAAGTTCCTCAAATTCAACCAGGCGGGTGGGGACTCGATCGAATAGTAAGCTGATCCTCCGCCGGCCGCTTGCTATCAGAAGCCTCACCGCTTCGAGTGATTCTACAGAATAGATAGCACATACAGGCTCAGATTTTCCATTAGGTCCAATTGGTACGATCGTCTGGTAGTTTTGCCCGCACTGGTTCTCAATACTGAGCAAGAACCTGAATAGATCGGAGGTGACAAACGGCAAGTCGCATCCGACTAACACGATTCGAGAAGTCAATGCGTTTTCGAGCCCGGTACGAATCGCCTCGAGAGGACCGATGCCGGGGTTTTCGTCCGAGAACACAGGAAGACCAAGGCGCGAATAGCCGGGCTGGTTGGCGATTATTGCGACGCTTGTTGTGACTGGCATTAGCGCCGCGATCACGCGCTCGATCATCGACGACCCACCGATCTTCAGCCACGCTTTGTCCTCACCCATGCGTGAGCTGCGTCCTCCGGCAGTGATGAATCCGGTTGCGTCGATCATTCGGTGTCCGAGTATATCAGCTACGTGCTATCCATAGCCTGTCACAAAGCCGTCGCTCGTTCCGCCGTTTTGCGGCTGCATCGACTGCCGGTCTGGGATTTCAAGTGGTCTCCGACACGCAGCGAACAGATGAACGGTGGAGATAGAACAATCGAATTCAAACCACCACCGTTTGCTCAACCAAGTTTGTTTGGTAATGTAAAGGGCGCAAGTCCGTCAGGTCCAGGTTGTGTGAAACGCTATGACTGAAACAGAGCAACATCTCCTGACAGCCTTTCAGCAAACCGGCGCGCTGTTGGAGGGCCATTTTCAACTGACATCGGGATTGCACAGTTCGAAGTACTTGCAATGCGCGCTGGTTCTTCAATATCCCGATCATGCTGAGTTCGTTGGGCGCGCTCTTGCTGCGCAGTTCGCCGATGACCGGATCGACGCGGTGGTCGCCCCGGCGGTCGGCGGTATCATCGTCGCGCACGAGACGGCGCGCGCCGTTGGTGCACGCGCGCTTTTTACTGAACGTGAGGCAGGTGTGATGAGTCTCCGGCGGGGATTTCGGTTGTCGCGCGGCGAACGGGTCCTTGTTGTTGAAGATGTGGTAACGACGGGCGGTTCGACTCGAGAGACGATCGAGGCTGTAATCGATGCCGACGGCGTGGTGGTTGGCGCAGGTTCGATGGTTGATAGAAGTGGTGGGTCCGCTGACGTCGGTGTGCGAAGACAGTCCCTTCTCACGTTAGAGGTGCCGGTATACGAGCCATCGGAGTGTCCCCTGTGCAAGCAAGGCATTCCATGTATCAAGCCCGGCAGCCGCAAACTCACGAATGAATTATGAAGAGTGATGCGTGATGCGATGCCGCCGGTGGTGTGTTAGCCGTGGTACCGTAGACTGTCCAGTCTGCGGTTTCTGTCCTCCGCAGACTAGACAGTCTACGGTTTCTGTCCTCCGCAGACTAGACAGTCTACGGTTTCTGTCCTCCGCAGACTAGACAGTATACGGTTTCTGTCCTCCTCCGCAGACTAGACAGTCTACGGTTTCTGTCCTCCGCAGACTAGACAGTCTACGGTTTCTGTCC
>JBASRM010000704.1:0-5407 GCA_049273835.1 Blastocatellia bacterium
ATATTGGCCGAAGGCTTCAATTGATTCCGATAAGCGAGAAGGAGAACGCAAAGAAATATATCAGGTATTTCTTTGTGACGTGAATGACAACACAAAACGCTATGAACGAAAGGTTGGAGCTAATGAATTCACGCTATTCATCCCCGGCGAAAGATGTGTAGCTCGAATAGATGGTATGGATCAGATTGTTGACCTGGTTCCTCCAACCAAAAACGATTAGCTAGGCGAGGTCAGACAGTACGAGGCTGAGGAAGAGATTTAAAGGACTTTTGGCATCATATAAAGGATCCGGTGGCCTCTTGGACAGGTCTAACCAACCACTCATACCGAGTGTTGGAACTGCTACAACGGAGGCCAAATCCGAACCAGTCAGTTGAAGCGTACACAACTGCTTGAAGGCATCTGAGTGTACCCGGCACTTCTTTTGGTGATTACTCATCCGGGCAGGCGGGACACCCGCCCTGACATTGCTGCACGCAACTTTGATATATATTGCAACAGACTATCGTATTTGCATCGCATTGGAAAAATCTTTGCAAGCATTTGTTGCAGCAATCAGATTGTGAGCTTGACTTGGCAGCCGGTAGCACGATCAAAGAGGCTGCCAGCACGACCAGTGCCAGAGATCCGTAAAGCAGTGTTCTTAATGTTCTCGGCTTTGTCATTGGGTGTATCCTCCTTGTGGCTTGAATGTTGGCTAAGTATATATCTCAATAGGTATACATTCAACGAGTACTTCTTGACATTCTTGATGTGCAGGAAATACTGTCGAAGTTCTTCGTCGGTGATCAGGTCCGGAGATTTGTGGTAGTGATCAGCCAGTTGGCGGACTGCTCGAACGTAGGCTTCTTGAGCCCGCTCTGATAGCCCATGGAGTTGAAGACCTCGATCATTCTCTTTCTCAGTTCGGTCACAGCTACACCTCCGGTTTTGGTTTATTGGTGAAGCGAAGTGTAGTTGATCAGACTTTCAGATTGAGAATGATCGAGCTATTCAAAGGTGGGTGCGAAGTATCTGCGCGTAGCGCTCAGTTCAACTCGGGCTTGCAGCGGAGCGCGCGAAGAGAGTGTTCGTTGTGATCCAATATACACTGCGCGCCCGCTGATCGTCTCGTTGAACGCCCCTTGCCTGTGGAGGTTCAAGACCTATGAAAACTTATCGTAAAGGCCCTATCGGAGCTTTGATGGATGAGTATGAACGTGCCTCATCTCACCTCAAGCTCTTGCTAAGAGACATCTCTGAGGAACAGTTCATCCAGGTACTTGATTCCCGGACCGATGATGAACAGTGCCGCTCTGTTCAGACTATAATCACCCATGTGGTTGGCGCCGGATATGGCTACGCCGATTACATCAGAAAATACTTCGCCATCGGTCCAACGAGCCCTGTTAGGAAGATGCTCCAACGTCGAGAGGCGGAAGCTCAACTAGATGCAATGCTTGATTACACAGCGCGATCGCTTGAAGGGCGGTGGGAGATGACAGACGATGAGATAGCCGGCGTTGTGATCGATTCGAGTTGGGGCGTAAGGTATGACATGGAACAGTTGTTGGAGCATGCGATTGTTCATGTGCTGCGGCACAGGAGGCAGATAGAGAGGCTGCTGCAGGAAGCGAAGGAAGGCGTCTAAAAGCGGTTCGACCGGAGCGCGGCTGCAGCGAAGTTCGAATGACACAGAATAAAACTGCAGCCCGCGCCCGGTGATGTGGGTCCTCAGACGTTGCTCTTGTTGCTTTAACGCATCCCTGACCCACCTGAAGGTGCAGAGTCTCTTAGACCTTCAGGGCAATTGGCATCTTTAATATGAAATGTAGATTGAAGATGCCTAAGGAAGATCGGGCCTTACGAGTGGTGACTCCTTATCATCAACGAACACATCAAGCACCGTGAAGTTTGACGGGACGCCGGTTGCAAACGCATGGTTTGACAGTAGCAGCGACCCATGCTTGTTAAACGCGATATTCGCTGGCGAATCGTAAGGAAAGATTGGACTGCCGGAAGGGTTATGCAGTTGACCCTCTTCGGTCCCGTCAGGCCGTAGAATTGAAACCCCTGAATTGAAGGGAGCGGCGAGCGCAACGTAGAGCTTGCCCGACCGTCCAAATGCAATTCCGTCGGGTGCCTCGCCGTTGTACTGATGAAAGACTTGAAGGTCCGAGCCCGCAGGGCCAGCCACAAGCGGCAAGGAATAAATCTTTCCTCCCAGAAAATTTCCGAACGGGCCTACTCCATCCGCAGTGACGGAGAAGTATATCCTGGTTCCCGCTGGATCGAGCCTGAGCCCGTTTGCGCCGAATGGTGTATCGAGACGGCTGTCCTGAAACCAAATCTGGGGCTGGCCTCCGCCCGGAGCAATGCGCCAGATTGTGGCCTGAAAAGAATCTGTCAGATAGAGATTGCCTGCTTCATCGAAAGCTATATCATTCGGCAGAGGCGGCAGATCAAAAAATGTCGGTGAGCAAGCAGTGTTTACCGGAGCTGTCGAGCACGGCAAAAGATTAGGTATTGGTGGAGCGTAGACCTCTTGTTGGCCGCTTGCCAAATCAATGCGGACAATCCCCAATTGGAGATTAACCACGTAAAGGCGACCTTGGCCATCGAAGGCTATGCAGGAGTTAGCATGATCCTGGCCGAGGTTTTCGCCCTGTATCGTGTAAGTATTGACCAGATTCCCAATGCTCGTGTCAAAGGCGAACACCTTGGAAGGGGGTTCTCCAGCAGTTCCGAATCTCGCCGGCCCTGCGACATAGACTCTGTTGCCGTTAACTGCGATACCTTCCGGATAGCCTGGCGGAAAGGGCACAGTCGCAAGCACCTGCACGTCACCAAACGGCCGATCGGTACTTTGGGTAGTTTGGGCGCGTGCACCTATTTTGCCCGCGGCGCCCATTATGGAAATTGTAAACAAACTCAAAGCCAACAGTTTTCTGCGGATATTTCGTTCTTTTTTCATGATTCCTCCTTTTCTCTCTCCGCTGGTAAAGCGAAACGCAGGCTGAGTAGACGTTAAGGCCAGCCTAACCGCTCTCCGGCATGATCTCCTTGAAGGGAATACCCCTTCTCAGATGTGGAACACATACCGATTTCAGTTGTCGTAATTACTGGGTACTCTCAGCCAGAGTCGATTTGATCCACCGATCTATCGATCGCCAGCCCGTCTTGTTGTCCAGATGAGTATTGAAAGCGTGCCCGACACTGGGCAGGCTCTCGACCGTGACGCTCGACGCGTTCGTCCAGTACGCCGCTTCACCGCCCGCGTATAACGAAGGCCACAGGGCGTCGTGTTCTCCCAACTGCACGAGCACCGGCCCGGTCACCGCCCCAACGCGATCGGCCGCCGGATTGAAAACCGCACCAAAGGTAGTGAATATCTGACCCCTCGAGAGCAGATCGGCGAGGTTTTGGTTGTCGTAGGCGATGACATCCGCGTCAGCCGCATCCGCATAATAAAAGAGCGCGCTGCGAGCCGCCGCGGGCAAAGGGAAATATGGGAATTGCAACAACGCAGTAATCAACTCAGGCGGGATCGGAAGCTCGTGAGGGACGTGGCCGAGTGCCGTTACCACCAGGGCGTCTGCGTCATGGTACGTGCCTTGAACGAAGATAGAATTGATGCTGCCGAATGAGTGGCCTACCAGAACGATTTGCGGAAAAGCGTAAGCAAGAGGGTTGTTACCACTGCGCATTTGTGCCAGCACCTGATGAATGCTGAGTGTGGTTTCGTTGAGAGTGACGAAATCGCCAGAAGGCTTGCTGCTCTCGCCGGCGCCGAGCTGGTCAATGGCGAGCAACGCGTACCCCTCCTCAGCCATAAAGCGAGCGTAAGAGTAGCTTTGGCCATTAATCGTGGGCACGTCCCAGTAATTGTGGTTGTATGTGGCGCCGTGAACCAGTACCTGAAGCGGTCGATTGCGAAAGGTTCCGTTATAGTAGAGAAAGCCGGCAATCGTGTAAGTGTTGCCGTCCGACAGGGACACCGAAAATTCCAGGCGTCTTACTTTGAACTCGTTGCCATCATCTGCCTTGATGATGACCGGACTGAGAACAAACGCCAGCACCAGTGCGCAAAGGCGCATCACATGGCGCAGGTGACAGATCGAATGCGAATATCCAGGTCTCATAGTTCCTCCTTTTTCAAATCAGTTTGCGGAATAGCGGGGGGCGTAAGATTTCCTCCCGTGTTTTGTGTGAGCTCTCTAACTCAGCAGGAAGATACACAAAACGGCGATGCCCGCGCATCGGGCGTATTCCCTATTTTGGAGCCGATCGTTGCCTATTTTGGTTTATGAGCCCTGAGTGCAGAGCGACCCCGCATGGTTTCGGCGCGCGCGCGTGAGCTTGCGATGGGGGAAAATGGCGAGCTAAGTTACCTTGCTTCTACGCTTGCTTAACGCTACTGAGTAGCAATTGAAAGAGGAGTATGAAGTACTTTAAAAGTCTCATAAACTGTCGAAAGACAAGCTACGCATATGCGATCTTTTCTCAAGCTTTCGAAAGGTATGGTGGCATCGTCGCCTAACGCATACAGTGGAAGGGCGGGCCGCGAGCCTTGATGGTCCTTTCAGTGGTTGTCGCGCCGCTGATGTTAGTTGGAGTGCTGCTTGTGAGAAATTACCGCTACATGATCGACCGCAAATTACTTGTTTCATGGATTCGTACCACTTGGTTTGGCTGGTTACTCGGAATTCCAATCATCGTCGCGCTCGCTCTTATTGCGGAAGCCGTTGGTATCGGTGGGTCACAAGTTCTTGTCGGCGCCGGAATGGGAACTGGTGTCGGGCTAATGCAAGGTCGGGTCATACGAAGCATACTACACAAATCAGCTCTATGGACGTGGTCATGCATCGTTGGACTTGGAGCGCCATTCTTGTTGACGGACGTCTCAAAGGTCGTTGGTTGGAATCTCCCATACTCCTTGCCGGTGTCAATAGCTCTTGGCGGGCTCATTGTTGGCAGCTGGCAAGCGTTCATACTGCGTTCACGGCTCCGCAAAACCGGATCGTGGATAGTGGCAAGTTTGCTAGGATGGACGCTTGCCGCGGGAACGTCTGCGATCGCTGACTCGCTGCCACGCTCGCAAGCAATTCGAGGGATCTGGGGAGCACTCGCGTATCTTGGCATAGTCGCGGCAGGCGGACTGATCCTCGGCATAGTCACAGGCCTCTGTTTATCGTGGTTGGTTCGACACGAATCGGCGGTCTAGCTCGGATTGACGATGGTTGCTTCCGGCTAATGCCAGGCGGCGCCGCGCGGCCCGCTCAACTCAGTCGCGGGCCACAACAAATGGATGCATCTAATCGCCAACGGTGGGTACGAATGGTGGTACTGTTAGGCGCGGTGTACTTTGTCTTCGGCGTCGCGTTCGCTGCATTCGCCAGTTGGTCCGCGTCCAATTCGATGCGTGTCA
>JBASRM010000708.1:0-9311 GCA_049273835.1 Blastocatellia bacterium
ACGTATAGGTTATTGCCTCTTCAATCTTGAAGAATGTCTTTTTTCCCGGATCGTCGTATTCTATTCGAACCCTGCCACGCGTTTCTTCTCTATATGGACTCGCAATGTACTCGTACAATCTACGGAAGTGTCGATAGAACCCCTGCTCTGTATCCAGGTTTTCCAACTTATAGTACGCCTGTAACAAATCCTTCTGAAGCTTCTCGAGCTCCTCTTTGCTCAGTTTAGCGAGATAGTCGCGCTTTACCACCGTGCTGGCGATCTTACCAAGAAAGTAGTTGCCGTACTCTTCTGACTCCAATACCAGTCCAACCAGGGCCGCTATGAGAATGGCCACACCAAAATGCTCAAAGAGCTTAGCAATAAAGGAGCTTGCATGTACGGCCTGATCGTGGCCGCTCAGGATCGTTCCGAATATGCCGGGACTATCAAGAGCGATACTAACCCCAAGGAAAACGAGGCCGATTACTATAAGCCAACCAAATAGAAACTTCGGCTTTCTTCTACTTTTTTCGCCGGTTGCCGTCGAAGTCATAGAGCTTCGTTCTAGAGCATCAAAGGCGCTTTTTGTGCCTACTACGCGGCTGACAATCAATAGTTTCGGGGCGGCATTTTCGCACCAGATAACACAGACTCGGGACATCCACCTATCGAGCGTACGGAATATCACGATCGGCGATTGGAAGTCAATGCTTGCTTGTCGTTTTTTGGTCAAACTCAGCGGGCAGTCAGTGACCCGCCTTGAAGATGCAACGTTTCGTGGTTTCACCGCGTTAATTCCGTGAGAGAATGTGAAGGAAATTGTCGAAGCAGGCTTAAACTGAAACCTTTTCGTCACGCGCGCCACTAACTGGTTGAACTTAGGATGAAGCCGGATATGATAGAGGCGATCAGCCTGGCGGGCCAGTCGAGCGGATGCGCCGGGACTTTGATGAACAGTTCGGAAGAACTCATAGCGCGCGCCCGACGCGGCGAGGACGAAGCGTTTCGTCTGATCTTCGACCGTTACGGAAGGCCCATTATCAGCTTTATTTATGATATGGTCGGTCGCCGCGAGCTGGCCGAAGAATTGACACAGGAAACCTTTGTGAGGGCCTACAAGAACCTCAGAGCGCTGAGAGATGACGCGAAACTCTCGACCTGGCTGTTCGGAATTGCTAAGAACGTGGCGCGTGAGTCGCTGCGCCACCGACACCGCGAAAGCGACAGAGTTGGAATTGACGACGATCGGGTGATTGAACTCAGCGACGGCAAGCTCCCACCCGACCGCCAATTGCTTGACAAGGAATTGAACGGGGTAATCCGCGATGCGCTTGGTGCGCTGGACGAAGATAAGCGGCTGGTGTTCACGTTGAAGGTCTTTCAGCAGCGAAGCTATGAAGAAATAGCAGAGATCACCGGGTCTTCGATTCCAAAGCTGAAGACCGATCTGCATCGCGCGAGGGCCGAGATGCGCCGCCGGATACGGCCCTACCTTGGAGTCGGCTATGAAGTGTGAAGATTGCCAGACAATGATTGAAGAATACGCGGATGGCGCGCTCGATCAGAAAGGGGCGGCGCTGATGAACTCTCATATGGCAAGTTGCCATGAATGTGAGAGCTTCTATCGCGAGTTGAACCGCGAGCAGGAGATTTACGCGCGCTATGAGCGTGATCTGGAAGTAACACCGCTGTTGTGGTCATCGATCGAAGCGCGAATCAAACAAGAACAGGCGGCCAAACCTGTTGGATTGCTCTCGCGGTTGAAGGAAGTGCTGGCGGGTGCGTTTGCTGCGCCACGCTTGAGCCCTGCATTCGCCGCCGCGCTTGTTATGATCGCTATTGGCGTCACCGTAGCGGTAATGAGTTATCTCAATACAACTAACCGCGATCAGCTTGCTGCCAACAACAAGAACGCCGGCGCCGAAACGGCCGGCGCTCAAAAAGAATCTGGTACGGTTCCTGCGCCAGTTCCTGCACAGCCGGCAAATCCGGCGAGCCAAAATGCGGTAGCTCAAAATGGCGGCGCAATCAGTCAGGCGCCGGATCAAAAGGTGCGGGTCACTCCGCCTCGCAAGAACCCTGGAGCGAAGGCGGCGCCGTCTCCTGAACAACTCGTGCGTGAGGCGGAGCAGAAGTATCTTACCGCGATCGCGATTCTGTCTCGCGATGTAAATCGCCAGCGTTCGCAGCTTGACCCGATCATGCTGGCGCGATTTGATGCATCGCTGAATGAAATAGATCGCACGATTAATGAAACACGGCGGGTGGTGCGCGAGAACCCTGGCGATCCGATCGCCTTGCAGTATCTGCTGGCTGCCTATTCGAAGAAGGTGGATATGCTGAGGGGAATGACGACCGATTGAGAAGTGGAGACGATGTCTGATTGAGCTCAGCGCCGTTTGCGATCATCCACAAGATTAGTTATGTACAAAAGAACGCTATCATTATTAATACTACTGACGCTCGGCGCGAGCGTACCTGCTGCCCTTGGACAGGAACCCCCAACCGCTATGCCACGGGTCGACCAGACTCAAAAGCCCAAGCCTTCAAAAGCAGCGAAGACTCCTGAAAAACCTACCGGAGTCACGCCCGCGCCCGGCGTGGAAGAAAGCGAGCAAATTCAGATCGAGCCAACAGTTGTAAAGCTCGGTCGCGGGGGCAAAGTTGCGATAAGTAGCCGAGCCGGCCGCATAGTTGTAAGCGGGTGGGACCGCGATGTCGTGCAGGCCTCGGCGACCGGGGATAACGGTCCTGTGCCGATCGAAACACAGACCACTGGCGATCAGTCACATCCGCGGTTGTTGTTGGTTGTACCGTCGAGTTCAGCGCGCCGATACGGCCGGGAAGCCAACCTTGATGTAAAAGTCCCTCGTTATGCCGATCTGGAAACGCTCGAGGGCTATCGGGGTGATATCGACGTAACAGATATCGAAGGAAGCACGCTGCTCAACGCAGGGAACGGCGATGTTAGTCTTACGCGCGTGGGGACCATCAAGGTCACGCGCCGCAGTGGGGATGTCAGGATCAGGGACGCAAAGGGTGACCTAACGGCAAGAAGCTTTAACGGCGATGTGGTGGTGGAAAATGTTACCGGTCTGGTTGACGTAGCCGCCACCAATGGCGACCTGCGGGTGCTGAATGCCGGGGCCGATGTGCGGGCCAATTCTGCAACCGGAGACATCGAGGTTCGATGCGCGAAAGGCCGCGCTGAAGTAGCGAGCGCCAGCGGATCGATCGCGTTGATCGGAATCGGCGGCGATACCGATGCCTCTACTGCGAGCGGCCAGGTGATCTTCCGGGGGCCGATTCGAGCCGGTGGGAATTACCGGCTGAAGTCCCTTTCGGGCGTGGTATCGATGACGATACAGCCCGATGCGCCGGGCTTCACGGCTACGCTTACAACATATAGTGGAGAAATCAATACCGACTTCCCGCTGAAAGTTGAATCACCAGTGCAGGGCGGCCCGATAAACCGCCGGGTAACCGGGCGTTTTGGAGACGGCAAAGGGAAGCTCTCACTCGACTCGTTTAGCGGAACCGTAAAGATAGTGAAGGGTACCGCCGCCGCTCTTAAAGAGTGTAAGTAGAGTTCGGTGAACTTTTTGACGATGGATCTGAAACGTCTTTCAAGAATTGGGCACTTACCCATCGAGAAGCCAAGACCAGTTCACTTGAAACATGGAGGAGAGAAATGAGAAAGAGTTTGTTCGCCTTGTTCGTTATTGCAGCGGTCATTTTCGCGGTCGCGCCTCGGTCATTAAGCTCACCGGCCGGACAGCGTGAGCGTCAGCGCACCAGCACCAGCACTCACACTTCGACAACTACGCACAGCGAGGACTCCGATGATTTTCAGGAGAAGGATGAGTTTCAGCAGAGCTACCAGCTCTCGCCAGGAGCCAAAGTCGAGGTGCGGGGCATCAACGGAGCGGTGGACATCGAGACAGGCGCCGGTGGCACGGCTGAGGTGACTATCGTCCGTTCCGCAAGAAACCGTGATGATCTTGAATACCGCAAGGTCATCGTCGAGCAGACGCCCACTAGCCTTGTCGTTCGCAGTGAAAATGAGCGCGATCGAAACTACGGTCGCAACCGCGATGTGCGTCAACGCGTGATGCTCAAGCTTCCGCGGGCGGTTGATCTGGGTGTCAGCGGCGTTAACGGACGAGTCGGAGTCGGTGAGGTAGACGGTCCGGTACGACTGAGCGGCATCAATGGAAAGGTCGAGGTCGCACAGGCAATGGGTTACTCGGACATCTCCGGGATCAACGGCAGAGTCAAGATGACGATTTCGCGGCTCGGGGAGCGTGGCATACACGTGAGCGGCGTGAACGGCGGCGTTGAACTTTTCTTTTCCGAGGACCTCAACGCCGATCTGGATGTGACCGGCATCAACGGAAGCGTCAATACGGATGTCGCGAATGTTACCGTGTTTGGGAAGCTCGACCGGCAGAACTTTCACGCAAAGATAGGTTCGGGTGGTTCGCCAATCAAGGTAACGGGAATCAACGGCCACGTTAAACTCGGCCGTGTTGGCTCTCCCGGCTAACAAAGAATTCAGGTTAGGCTGCGCGGTTGGGATCTTCGACGCGCAGCCTAACAGCGAAGCAAGGTTCTACGCCTGACCTGCTCTGTTTTCGACTGCAACTTTATCGAGAAGCACAATCAGCTTGGGGGACTCGATGGCCGATTTCGGCTGGATCAAAAGACGACCTTCAGTTTCCAGGTTCTAGCGTCGACATCTCGCCGCTTTTTCTTTGCTCCCGAGCTCAACGACAGCGTTTATCGGACCGGCAATGGACTCGGTTATCACTGGAGTTACGATAGATCGGGTCGAAATGTGGGCTACACGTTTCAGGGACAAGGCCGTACTCGCGACTATCGATCTGACGTTGGGTTTTTCAGCCGCACCAATACGAATTACCAGGGAAACTTTTTTCGCTATAGTACCGACCCCAGGCCAAAGGCGAAGCTGATCTCGTGGAGGGTTATCGGCGGGGACGGACATGAACTTCGACTGGCAAGGACGAATGCAGAATTTCGGGGGGGGTTCACGAATATTGGATTCGATCTTACGAAACAAACCTTTTTCAATTATTGACTATAACCAATTTTATGAGAGGCTGTTTGAAGAGGAATTTGGAGCTAAACGGACTCAATCGCAGGTTGGGGCTTTAACCGGCGAGTCAGAGCGCTCCGCGCGAGGGCGCTCGGTACAGGGGTTTTTCGGCACGAACTTCTCCAAGAAGTTTTCCGCTTTCGTGTTCGCCGGCCACAGATGGAACGTGTTCGACTTCGACTTTGGGGCAGGCCCGCGGTTTCCGCGTGTTAGTCCCGCTGGAATTGCCGACCCTGATGCTTTGGTGGATCCGGGCCCGGCCGATACGTTCGACCTCGGAGTGAGCGTTGAATACAAACCAACTGCCGCTTTGCGTGCTTCGCTTGATTACAACAGAAACCGATTCACCCGCGTTGACACAGGATGTCTGGTATTCATCGATAACATCTCCTCGTTCAAGGCGACCTATCAGTTCACCCGGTTCCTATTTGCTCGCGCGCGAGTCGACTATGATTCACTAGTTATCAAGACCTCGTACCTTTTTCGGCGAAGCCTGTGAGTTGGTTCCGCAGCTTGCAAGGTGATGTTTTTTTCAGTTCTTTATGAAACCTTTTTTATCGATCGGCCACTCACCAGGCATCAAGCATAGTAACCCAGCGGTGGAGGCTGCAAAATGCACAAAATAATAGGTCTTGTCCTAGCGGTGTCTGCGATTGCGGCGCAAGGCATTAGCGGGAGTGCGCAGGAGAACAGGCGCGCGCGAGGGGATTTGCAGGAGCGAGACGAGATTCGACAGTCTTATCAAATCAGTCCCGGTGCGCGAGTAGAAATATCCAATCTGAACGGTCCGCTTGAAATCGAGACTGTTAGCGGTAACACGGCTGAAATTTATATTGTTCGTTCCGCTGGAACCAGAGCCGACCTTGAGTATCGCAGAATCATCGTTGAGAACACCGCAACTGCCTTCAGACTCTATAGCGAACAACCTGAGGATGGAGCGGCCAACAATATATCGGTTCGCCATCGAGCTGTGCTGAAGCTCCCGCGTCCATCATCGCTTTTAGTCCGGAATATTAATGGCAACGCGCGAGTGGGAGATGTAGACGGCCCTGTCACGCTTGGCAATATCAACGGCGAGCTCGAGGTCGGGGTGGCGACTGAATTCGCGGAGCTTTCAAACATCAATGGCAATACTGGAATGACGATGGCCCGGCTGGGCGAACGCGGCATTCGAATGAAAAATGTAAACGGCAATATCAACATCCGGTTCCTGACCGAAGTGAATGCGGATGTAGAGATGAGATCGTTTAACGGCACGGTCAATTCAACTCTGTCAAACCTGTCGGTTCAGAAGGCAGGTCGAAACGATTTTCGAGGGCAGATCGGTGCCGGCGGAACGCCTATAACCGGGACGCACATCAATGGCGTAGTCACCATTCGCCGCTCGTCCGACAGTACGCGCTAAAAAAAACGCAGAATTAACTGTTCCGGTTTTACGCAATTACTGGAACCGGCGCGCGGCCCGAGCGAGTAACTGTTCAGCTACTACTTCTTCACGAAGGAGGAACCAGTCGACATGAAACGTAGCCTAGTAATGTGTTCGGCCATCTTGCTGGCTTGCAGTACCGGGGCAATGGCCAGCCTGCGTTATGATTACCTACAACAAACAACCGAACGCCCGCGCCGAGTGCAGCTCCCGGCCAGGAGCTTTCTTGGTGTTGAACTGGGTGAGGTGAGTAGCGAAACAGTTCAGCGCTTGAAGCTTCGACAAGAGCGAGGCGCCCTTATTGAAGCTGTGACCAGCGGGAGCCGCGCGGCTGAAGCAGGCCTTCAAAAAAATGACGTGGTTGTTAAGTGGGACGGGGAACCAATAGAAAGCGCCCTCGAGCTCTCGCGTCACATTCGCGAGACACCTGCCGGACGCGCGGTCCGTCTGGGAGTGATTCGCGAAGGGCGCGAAATTGAGATCAACGTCAAGATGGGAGAGCGGACTGCGCTAACCCACACGGTCCGTGTGGCAAGACCGATCGCAAACTTGAGAGTCAGACCAGACGTGCAAATAGCAAGGTCGCGAGTGACTGAACGGGGTCACCTCGGTGTACAGATTCAAAGTATGACTCCCCAGCTGGCTGAGTACTTCGGATTGTCGAAGAGGGCCGGGGCGCTGGTTGTCTTCGTGTTCGCCGATTCACCGGCGGCCAAGGCGGGGCTGAAGGCCGGAGATGTGATTCTTTCGCTGGCGGGGGAGACCGTGGACAACCCGATGGATCTCCGCCGGGCGCTCCTTTCCAAATCGGAAGGCCCGGTCGAGTTAAGAGTCCTTCGCGATAAGCAGGAGCGAACTCTCACTGTGCAACTTGAGAAGGGAACCCGAAGCTGGCTCTTAGCCGATGACTCTTCCGACGCGGTTGAAGCAATCGCACCGATGGTGATCAGCGTCCCGAAGATCAGTCTGGCTCCCATGGCGGTCAGCATCCCGAGCGTAAAGATCACGCCGATGGTGATCAACGTCCCGAAGATCAGTCTGGCTCCCATGGCGGTCAGCATCCCGAGCGTGAAGATCGCGCCGATGGTGATCCAAACGCCCCAGATGAAGCTTGCTCCACTCGCAATACCGGAGATCCACATCGCTCCAATGTCAGTGGAGATCCCGAACCTTAGAATTGCACCGGTTAAGGTTTTGCCACTGCGGCGGCGAATCATTCTGTAGCGATAGCTGAGCTTGATTGCTCGAAGCAGCGGCCGGTTAGCTCGGTAATGCCCTTTAGATTTAACGAAGGGCTCTCCGATCTAACCGGCCGTTGCGCTTTCAAAAGCCTACGGCTGGAAATTGAACGTCAACATGCCAATTACTCTCACAGCTTCCCCTGAAAGAAGTGTAGGGGTGAACCGCCATTGGCGCGCTGCACTTACGGCCGCGTCCTTCAACAGCGGGTGACCGGATATTGCTCTCGCGGACGTCACGTTCCCGGTTTCATCGACGGTCACTTCAACAACAACCGCGCCGGTGATTCTGGCTGCTGCTGCCAGGGGAGGGTAGTCAGCTTCTACGCGGTGAGTCGCGCTCTGGCTCATTACGCCGCCGGACTTTCGAATGAGCTTTGGAGATCCAGGAACTATCTGTTCGGGCGCCGGCGGAGGGGGTGGTCCCGGAAACATTTCTCCCCATAGCTGTCCGTCTTCAAACTTCACTCCGAGGACCTTGACCTCCATTCGGTCGGGATTCCCCGGCGAACTGAAGTAGGGACTCGCCGAGACATTCTCGGAGCCGCTTGCGCGCGGCGCACCCAAAATATAAGAACCATAAGGCTCGATCGTCGCGGCGATAAAGGTCTTTGCCGGGGGGTCGGTGAATTCGAGTGCAAAACTTGCGATACGCCTTCCGGTGGTGTTCATCAGTCGGACAATCGGCTTAACCAAGAATCGTTCTTGTGAGCTGGCGGCGGGACCACTTTGCTGTTCGATCCTTGCTGCCTTAACAGTCGCACTGGTAATTGACAAGGGCGCTCCTTCGGGATTCTTAAACTGAATTGCGTTTTCGAGCGCCTGTTCCAACTGGATAAGCTCTCGCGGTGGAGGCGGTGGCGGAGGCGGCGGAGGCACAGTGCCCCAGGCCTCGCCGTCCTCGAACACAACCCCGCCGACTCTAACCGACCAGCCTTCGGGCCCGCCCACCAGAATCATGAATCGCCGCTGTGCTCCCGACACGTAAACGCTGTGCGGCTCAATGAACGACGGAACGCGCTCGAAGTACCCGCGACGCTCCACTCCGTTTCGAAACTCCAGCGTGAAACTCTTAATCCTGCGGTCAGTGTTGTTGGTTAGCGTGACCACAGGGAGCACCGCAAACTCGTCGCCAGGACCGTCTTGTGCTCGAGGGACGGCGCGCACTTTGGCTTCAGTGATAATCAGCGGGGCCTTGGAGTTCTTGAACTTGATGTCAGTCAGAGGGGCTTGATCGAGTCTCTCAATTACCCTGTCCTGCGTGTCGAATTCCGCAACTCCGCCGGCGACTCCGCCAGGGACCCCGCCCGGTACGCCACCAGGAACGCCACCGGGTATTCCACCGGTAACACTTTGACTAACGCCGCCAGGGACGCCTCCGACAACTCCCTCGCGGGGCTTTTTACTCTGTGCGATTACGCCCTCCCTGGTTAGAAGACCGGCCGCGAGGGACAGGATTACGAAAAGCGCCGCAATTGCTGCTACGGCCGCGCGATGCCATACCGACAGCGTCGTCTGAACAGTTTTGGACATGATTCGCTCAACCCTC
>JBASRM010000709.1:0-20129 GCA_049273835.1 Blastocatellia bacterium
GGTTACCATCTTATAAGGAAGATCGAAATCGGAGGCGACGGTGGATGGGACTATCTCATTGTAGACAGCGTGTCGCGCAGGCTCTATGTTTCACGATCAACCAGGGTGCTGGTATTCGATGCGGACACCGGCAGCGCCGTCGGTGAAATCTCTGACACCCCCGGCGTTCACGGTATCGCGATAGCCAGCGATCTCGGCCGGGGCTTTACAAGCAACGGGCGAGAAGGCTCGGTGACGATTTTCGACCCGAAAACTCTAAAGCCCATCAGCAAAGTCAAGGTTGGCACGAATCCCGATGCGATCATCTACGATCCAGCCACCCGCCGGGTGTTCGCTTTCAACCGAGGCAGCTCCGATGTTACCGCGATCGAAGCGAAGACCGGCGAAGTGGCCGGTCTGATCGCGCTGGGAGGGCACCCCGAATTCGCCTC
Organism: Blastocatellia bacterium; assembly: GCA_049273835.1. Lineage (GTDB taxonomy): Bacteria > Acidobacteriota > Blastocatellia > UBA7656 > UBA7656 > Onstottus_A. The sequence continues at coordinate 432 of JBASRM010000709.1, forward strand.
CGCCGATGGCAAAGGCATGATCTTTGCGAATTTGGACGATAAGAGTGAGGTTGTGGCTTTCGATTCGCGAAAGCTGGAGGTCAAGTCTCGCTGGCCGCTTGATCCGGGCAAGGGCCCGACGGGTATGGCAATGGACTTGAAATCACGCCGGCTTTTTCTGGTTTGTGGTAACAAGCATATGATCGTTCTGAACGCCGACAGCGGCAAGATTGTAGGGGATCTTCCCATCGGCGGCGGTGTGGATGCGGCGGCCTTCGATCCCGAAACAAAACTTGCTTTTAGTTCCAACGGCGAGGGCACGTTGACGATCGTTCACGAGGATTCCGCGGACAAGTTCAGCGTTGTTGAGAACGTGACTACACAGCGAGGCGCTCGCACGATGGCATTGGACCCGAAGACTCACAACCTATTTTTGCCTACGGCTCAATACGGTCCGCCGCCCGCGGCAACGCCCGAGCGCCCGAATCCCAGGGCTTCGGTGTTGCCTAACAGCTTTGTGATACTTGTGTTCGGTAAGTGAATTGGCTTGCCGGGATTGAGAATGCGTCGGGTCGGAGTTGACAGGCAGCGTGATTGGTCAGATCTGTTGTTTCAATCGCGCCAGAAACTCCAGATTGTCGCGAGTCTCGCTCATTCCCCTGAGCAGGAGTTCCATGCCCTCAATTGATTTCTTGCCCGCCAGCGCGCGGCGCAACAGGTTGATCTGGGGCATAGTGTCCGAATCAAACAACTTTTCTTCTTTACGAGTGCCCGACTTCGAGATGTCGATCGCCGGAAATATCCGCCGTTCGGCAAGCTTTCGGTCCAGCACGATTTCCAGGTTTCCCGTCCCCTTGAACTCCTGAAAGATTACTTCATCCATCTGGCTGCCAGTGTCGATCAGAGCGGTTCCGATGATCGTCAGCGAGCCCCCTTCTTCCGCTTTGCGGGCAGCGCCGAAAAACTTACGGGGAAATTCCAGTGCGCGAGAGTCGACGCCTCCCGACATCGTCCGGCCTCGGCGACTGGTCTCGCGGTTCGAAGCACGAGCGAGTCGAGTGATCGAATCGAGCAGCATCACTACATCCTGTTTGCACTCGACCATGCGTTTCACCCGTTCGTGAACCAGGTGTGTGATCTGAAGATGAAAGTCCGCGTTCTGATCCGCGGATGAGGCAATCACCTCTCCTCGAACGCGCCGCTTCATATGCGTGACTTCTTCTGGGCGCTCGTCGACTAGCAGGACCACCAGGTGGGTTTCCGGATGATTGTCCGCTACAGCTTCGGCGATCTCCTCGATAAGCGTCGTCTTGCCGGTTTTAGGCGGGGCGACGATCAAGCCCCGCTGACCTTTGCCTATTGGCGCGATCAAATCGAGCACTCGCATGGACATGTTTGGATTGCCGGCAGACAGTTCGAGGCGCTCGGTTGGGTCAATGCTGGTAAGCTTGGTGAACTCCGGAATACTTGCGTATTGCTCGGGATCGGTTCCGTTTATCAAGTCAATGCTTGTCAGTTGATCCGACTGGGCTCGGCCGCGGCCGACACGACCGCCGTCGTTTGAGCTGGACATTCCCGAGAGTTGAACCCCCTCCCGGAGCCTCAATTGCTGGATCAGGTTTCGCGGGACAAACACATCTTTTGGCGAGGGCAGGTAGTTGTTCTGTGCGTGGCGAAGAAAGCCAAATCCCTTTTCGTTTATTTGAAGAACGCCGGAAGCGGGTTGCTCAGTTCCCATCAATAACTCCATTTCGAGACTAACACATAGCGCGCAAGCTGAGTGCGGAACGGACGCGCCAAAGGCAATCGGATGTTTTAGTCTGCTTCATCCTTGCTCTTGCGAGCTGGGGCCGGATGCACCGGCTTACTCGGGTAGATCGAGCATTACCTCCGCGCGATCCATCATAACCTCTCTGCCGAAATCGGTGAGGCTCACTGTTGGATACTGGCCCCGGCCAACCGTTATGCACGCCGCGTGAATGAGGGCCTTAACATACGCGGCGATGTCGTCCTGGGTCATGTGCCGCAACAGACCATAGGTCGATAGTCGATCGAGGTGATGCTCCATTACCTGTTTGGAGCTTGATCCGCGCAGCACCGCTGCGACGGTCCCTTTTCCAAACCTGCCATTGAGTCTGGCTACACAGCTCAGAATCTTCCTGACGACTAACCTCTCCGACGAATTGAGGCCGCGTCCGGCAAATGGTTCGGGTTCGATGACGCCGATGGTATCGCTCATTGCACGGTTGAGCTCTGCCCTCTTTTTCAATTCGGCGCGAAGCTCAGTGCCGGTGGGAGCGTTATCGATGATCAGTTGGTCCAAGGCACTCGATGCCGGGAGTTTCGCTGAGCCGCGGGTCGCGCCGACGCTCAAAGTACCTCTGGCCGCGCGCACGCTCTCGGAGCGCGACACATCAATGTAGCTCGATGGATACGGCGCACACACCGAGCAGGTGTGGCAACGTTCTACTTTTTTGCGATCGCCAAAATAGTTCAGGATGTAACGGCGAAGACACGCTTTGTGATAACAGTAGTCGATGATCTTCCGCAGCTTCCACTGTTCGGCCGCGGCTCGAGCGGCTAGTTCCTTGATGTCGATACGCAACGTGGCAGCGGGCGGATCATCGAGCAGCTTTATCCCGCGACCCTGGTAGGCGTTGCGATACGATAAGACCTCGCGAGCCGAAAGGCTTCTCAGCGCACGCCTCATTTGCGCATCGCCGATATCGAGCGTCCTCCCCACGGCGCTCAAATCGATCTCGGTCTGCTCGCGGTCATTCAAATTCTGATTGAAGATCAACTCGCGCAATACGGCGCCTTCAACCGAATCGCCATCGACCTGGTCGAGTGCCGCGTCGACGCGAGCCATCAACCGGCCAATAACGGTCTTGTCAGTCGACCGGCCGCGCTCGATGTGACCACTTTTCTCCAGCACCACCAGCGCCGAGTAGATCGACATGTCATTTTTCTCTCCGAGCCGCTGAGCCAGTTCCCGCGCGGACATCTCGATCTTTTCCGTCCCAAAGGATGAGAGCTCGTGATAGACGCGTCTTATCAATTCGGGAGGCGGATGATTGCCTTCGATGAAGAACTGTTGCGTGCGGGTGTCGGCGTAGTTGAACAGGAGCAGGCAATCTGCGGGAAGGCCATCTCGGCCGGCCCGGCCGACTTCCTGATAGTAGGCTTCAATCGAACCGGGCAAGTGATAATGAACGACAAAGCGAATGTCAGCCTTATCAATGCCCATCCCGAAGGCGTTAGTTGCGACAATCGCTTGGACACGACCGCTCATGAAACTGTCTTGTGCGTGAGTTCGCTCTAGCTCGCCCATGCCTCCGTGGTAGGGATCAGCACCAAGTCCAGCCATTTTGAGCTTGGCGGCAATCTGCTCGACGCTCTTGCGTGTGGCGGCGTAAATAATACCCGAGCCGGTCGACGTCTTAATTATGCGCTTTAGCGTTTCGAATTTTTCTTTTTCAGTTGAAACGTGGGCGACTCGCAGGGCCAGGTTGGGCCGATCGAATCCGGCTACCAGATAGCTTGGATCTGTTAAGCCCAGTTGCTCGCTTATGTCGGCCCTGACCTTGGGTGTCGCGGTTGCCGTCAGCGCGATTATCTGCGGGCTCCCTAGCCGGGCTATGGCTTCTCTAAGCCTTAAATAATCCGGCCTGAAGTCGTGTCCCCAGTGCGATATGCAGTGCGCTTCATCGACTGCAAACAACCTGATGTTAACCGAGGCTATCGCATCCATAAACGCTTGACTGCGAAAGCGCTCCGGCGCGATGTAAACCAGCTTGAACAAGCGGCGTCGGATCTCGCTCAACCGTTTGTTGGTTTCGGAATAACCCAGCGAGCTGTTGATAAAAGTAGTCGGTATGTCCCGGGCTTCAAGGGCATCGACCTGGTCCTTCATGAGAGCGATGAGCGGCGAAACGACAAGGGTAACGCCGTCAAGCATCATCGCCGGCAACTGATAGCAAAGAGATTTGCCGCCGCCTGTTGGCATGACTACCACTGCATTGCGGCCGGCGATTACCGACTCGATGACTTCGGCTTGTCCTTCGAGAAAATCGTTAAAGCCAAAATGTTTTTGAAGAGCCTCCCGGGCCCTTTCGACGCTGCTCACGCTGGGTCCTCGCGATTACTGTTGCGTTGCGGGTGGTCAGGATCAGAGACTGTCTTGCAACAAGACAATAGCATGAGGACCGTGAAGGCAAAAGGGCAAAGGCGAGGCGCAACTCGCCGAGACTTTCCTGTAACTGGTGTCCGCCGGTGCCCGATGTTATCTGCGCCATTCGCTCTTTGCCTTGGTGATTATTTGTCTCTCGTGCCAGGCTCGTAGTTATTATTCTTGACGTGGGCTAATTGGCGGTCTTAGACTTCTGGTGCTTCAAAGTTTTTCATCCTCACCGAGAGTTGCAACCCTCATCGAAAAGGAGGGCGCAAGTTGCATTGTTAAAATCCCTTTAAGGGAGAAGACCGATGCGATGCCGAAGTGACAGCGAGATATGCTAGCGCGCTCGGCACCGCGAGCATTGATTTTTAGGAGGTTTATATGAAATCAGCTACACTCAGGATTGCATTGGCGGCGACCGTTGTCGCATCGCTTTTTTCGATGACCGCGAGCGCTGTTACTGCTCAAGAGCAGAGTGGCGGCAAGGGTGCCGCCAAGCAGGAGCTGAAGCAGCTCAACAAAGAGGCTAACAAGGTTGCATCCAAAGCGGAGCAAACCGCGGAAGGAATCGGCCGAAATGCGGTGTTTTGTATACTCGCCGCTCACACGACCGGCGTCGGAACGGCGCAAGAACTCAAAACTAAGTTTGAAGCGCTTGCCGACTTTCCGTTTGGTCAATTTGTTGCTGCGGTACTCTTGGCGGACAGAATCGATAAGCCGCTCGATGAGATCATCGCCAAGCTTGTCGCCGGAGACTCAATTGGGCAAATCACCAAGGAAGCTAACGTGAATATGGGCGAGGTGCGCAGCCACTTCGGTCAATTTCGCAGTGAGCTAGCGAGGGCGCAAACGAATCCTCCGACAAAGAATTGTCTCACTCCGGCGCCGTAATCTTAGTTGGGAATTACTGACGGCCCCTGCCGTTATTGTTGCGATCGAATTCAAGCAGCTTATCTATAAGCTTGCTACCTAACCGCCAATCTACGAAGTCGTAGTAGCGACGGGCGAATCCGGCAAAACCGAGGTTCACCGTCGCTACGCCACGTAGCTGGTCCAGAGCTTTCCTACCTCGGAACAAGCCCTGAACTTGACCCACTCGAGTTTAAAGATGGGTACCAGCATAATGCCACGCTCTCGTGGTGAATGTTCCTAACTCGCGCTTTAGGTTGGCTCTTAGGGATAGTAGTTCCAGCCATAACTTCACATAATTCATCTTCGATTCATTCATCAGAATTCCGCTAAGGACCTGAGTCTTTCAGATGGTGATCGCATTTCTGCTAAAGGTGTCCAAACTGTGACTTTCGGCAACAGAGTTTTACAGTGTCACCTGTGGGGGCATCGCGGGACTTCCATCCTGACCTCGCCTTGGGAATTATAGCCGACTCTACGCGCGAGGGCCTGATCTCACTTCCTAAGCAGAAGGGAGCACTCTGATGGGTACTCCTATCGTAATTTCTATTCGAGACTATTCTCATCACCGACTAACGTAACGAAACAACGATCATCGCTCGAATCAGGTGCTCAGAAACGGCATATGACTTGCCCGAGCGCCTGCGCAGCCTGCCCTCACAATAAACAATCCAAGCGCGGAGTGCAGAACAACCTCCTCTAGAAAGCACCGGGTTTCCCAAAACGAAGAAGCGGTGCCACAGGCGCTTCGCAGCTCATTCGATCACACAAGAAGTGAGCGGAGTCACTAAGTGACCCGCACGATCTCAAGAAGGTCGGGGAGGGTTAGAACGTGAAAAGGGTTGTTGCATTAATTTTGTTTGCTCTGCTTTTTAGCCAGCTAGTCTCCAGTAATGGCAGTACACAGGTCTCCGGGAAGAGGGTGACAGCCGAAGGAACTTTGGAGATGAGATTCGACGATCCGGTGGACGGCGAAGGTCGCCAATCTTTTTTTCTCAACACTGGGGAGGAACGACTCGAGCTCGACCTTTCAGAAAACGTCACACAGCTAAGCGTTGGAACTCGCATTCGAGCTACAGGTCGGATGCGACGGGGCAAGCTGAATGTGGAGGGAGGCACGGTGGTTGAGGCGGCTACAACAAATCTTGCAATCGGTGAGCAGCGCCAGCTGTTGATGTTATTCAATTTTCAGGATCAGCCCAGCAACAAGCCTTGGACCGCGGCGTATATTCAGGACCTGTTGTTCAATCAGGTAAATCAATACTACCAGCAGGTGTCTTACGGGAAGGCGTGGATAACCGGCGATATGGTCGGGTGGTATACCATTCCCGTGAATAGCACCGATTGCACAGCGAATAGAACCCAGGCAGCCGAAAATGGAGCGCGAGCGCTTGGCTATAACCCCGATCTCTACCAGCACAAAATCTACATATACCCCAGCACAAGCTGCGCCGCTTCTGGTGGGACGACCTGGGTCTCAACCGACTCCTCCGGAAACGTAAAGACATGGATTTACATCAGTGGAAGCGCTACCTCTTATATTCTTGCGCACGAGTTCGGGCACTCGCTTGGACTCAGACACTCGAACTCGCTGTCATGCGGCGGAGTTACATTCGGGACTAGCTGCACACACGTGGAATACGGAGATAACTACGACGTGATGGGTTATTACAACAACGGTATCGTCAATAGCTATCACCGAGACTTGGCTGGGTGGCTTGGTTCCAGGATTCAGACTGTGACGTCGGACGGAACATACGAGCTGACACCCACAGCCGGGAGCGACAGCGGTTTAAAGGCAATCAAGATTCCGCAGGCGTACGACCCCGCGACTAACTCGACTACGTATTATTACATCGAGTACAGGCAGCCCGTTGGATACGACAGCTTCCTTTCCAGTTATCCGGCTGTGACCAGCGGTGTCCTATTGCGGTTAGGGACAATTGGCAGTGACCTGAACAAGCTCGTGCTTGGGAGCGAGCTTCTAGATACAACATCCACGGTCGCCGGCGCGAATCAAGCGTTGGCGGTTGGCAAAAGCTACAACGACCCCGCACTTCCCATGACTGTCACAGTGCTATCAGCGAACAGCGCCGGAGCCACTGTCTCTGTTCAGTTTAGCGCGCCGGCGTGCGCGCCAAATAGCCCGACAGTCGCGATCAGCCCGTCAATCGGCTCGCCTGCCGCACCAGGCACGCCTGTGACTTACACGGTGACGGTCACAAATAAAGATGGATCGAGTTGTGCAGGCTCCAGTTTCGACCTGCACGCAAGCGTTCCCAATGGATGGATCGCTAACTTCGCAAATCCGACAATCAACGTGAGCCCTGGAGCGAGTGCTTCTACCACTCTAACGGTTACGAGCCCACTCTCAGCGAGCGCTGGCTCTTACGGGCTTGGAGTCTCCGCGACAAGCTCTTCCTCGGCCTACTCCGGCTCGGCCTCAGCCACCTGTGCGATTGCAACTTCTCTTAGCGTCGCGGTGTCGACGGACAAGTCGATTTACACTCTCAAGCAGGCGGTTAAGATGACAGCTAAAGTGACGATCGGAGGCATCCCAGTTTCGGGCGCGCCCGTCACTTTCACCATGATCAGGTCGAGTGGCACGGCGATGACACAGACTGCAAATACAGGATCGACGGGTTCGGCGAGCGTGAGGTTTACGCTAAAAAGGACAGACCCGACGGGGACCTATCAGGGACGCGATTCGGCAACCGTGAATGGGCTGTCAGGAACCGCCGCCACCAGCTTCATTGTGCAGTAGCAGAGTCGTCCAAGCGCTCTGTCTCAAAAACTGGAACAGGAGCACCGCCTACTGTCGATTTCGGCATCGAAGGCGGTGTTCTTGCATTTTGGAGGAGGACTGCTCGTCCCCAACCGGGCTTTGAGGGTTTAGCTCTCGCTAGCTACCGTAGACATCTGTGGCGTGGGAGAGACAGACCACCCTCCGTCTTCCGTGTCCGGCGGATTGCTCTCAGTTGTGAGCCAGCGCTGCGGTGCAGAGACGTCACCGGCTGCAACAGCCAGGGCCGACTCTGACGTGGCCACGCTGTCCTCTGCCGCCGAGGGACTCAAAGGCTGCGGTCGATCTCGGGGTTTCCTGGATGGGAGCCGGCTAACGCCAGCCGTGCGCGGCCTTTTCCCTTTACTCCTGGAAGCGTAAAGCGTACTCACAAAACCAGCGCCGACTACCGACGCGCCTTCTCCGGCGAGGCTCAGGGACTGTTGAAGAGGCGTGTTGTCGATATCGGCAATTAGCAGTTCCGCGGCAAGCTGTTCGCGGCCATTTACGGCTGTCAACCGGTAAATGTGATCGAGGTGCTTCTTGACGGTCTCGGCGCTGATTCCCAAGGCGCCGGCAATCTGTTTGTTCTTATTTCCCTTCAGGCACTCAACAGCAATCCGAACCTCGCGGCGGGTGAGCGGCCATTGCTGAAGCAGGTACTTCTCATATTGTTCCCACGTTCTGCGTGCCAAAAGACGTCCCCTGAGGTGCAAGCGGTTAAAGGTTAATATGCGCCCCGTAGCGCGCAATCGATCGCCTACCACATCATTTCGGATGTGACAGACCGTCCGAACTAAACAAAGGCAACAGAAGCCGTTCCGCCAGAGTCCCGAGGTGATGCTCACCACACCCCTTCTCGGTGCGGTCTCGGCTGGCATAGCTAAGCGGAGCCATGCAGAGTTAGCTGTTGAGCGGCTCATCAACAATACACAAGTACAACGGTCGCGCGCATCAGACCAGAGTCCTATTTAGAGTAGGACGAGAATCCTGGTTTCGTGACCGGCGCCAGCTTTCTCAACTGCATTGAACGTCATGGGATAAGATCTATGGGGATTAAGCGCTGCCTTTTATTTCAATCGCGAGCTTAGTTAGCTTGAGGCGCCAGCGAGGGTTTTTCGGTAGCACATCACACTTCTTGGCGGCAAAGCCAGATAACAATTGTTGGTTGCGAGCATCTGCAGGGCCGGATTAACATGTGCCCCCTGGTTTCGGTGACGGCACCGAGGACAAGTCATATGCCTCGACCTCGCAAGGGAAGAAGACGCGCAGCGCTCCCTCAGACTTCATTTAGGCCGGAACCGAGAGCAACGCCCGCGCCTGCGGCGCTGCCTGCCCGCGGGGAGCGCACGTCACCCCAGACTGACCCACATGAGTGGCTGCTCTTGGGAGCAATTCTCATCGTGACCTTTCTGGCATTCGCGAATTCGCTAAACGGCGAGTTCCTCTACGACGATCAAGTTCAGGTTCTAAAGAATCCGACGATCAAGGCTCTTGGCAACATACCAAAAGTGTTTTTCCAGAGCGTGTGGCAATTTCTAAACGAAGCGTCTGATCAGCCTTTGGGACCCTATTACCGGCCCGTATTCAATGCAACTCTCATAATAAACTATCAGTTGTTCGGGCTGAAGGTTTTTGGTTGGCACCTGACCTCTCTTTTCCTTCACATCACGGCGACCGCGCTGGTTTACTTGCTGGTCCGGCGATGGCGTCTGACTCCTCAGGTCGCCGGAGCTTCAGCGTTGTTCTTTGGACTTCATCCGATTCACAGTGAAGCAGTGGCGTGGATTTCAGCACTTCCGGATGTTTTGGCCGGCGTTTTTGCTCTGGCGTCGCTCATGTTATACGAATCTCTATACCACGGGGGAGGCCGTCGGCGAAGTCTGCTCGTGCTGAGCATGGGATTCGCCTTGTTGGCGATGCTGAGCAAAGAGGTGGCGGTAGTGATTCCACTGTTTCTCGCCCTGCGAGAGTGGCTTGACCGGACCGAGCAGGAGACTTACACCTCAACACTTTCTCGACTGCTTCGCCGTACTGCTCCTTTCGTAATGATCTCGGTCCTCTATTTTGCTCTTCGCTACTGGGTCCTTGGCTTCATCAGCAAGGCCGTCCCCAATGCCGCAGGTGTTACGGCATCGCAGGTATTTCTTACCATTCCGTCAATTCTGCTCAGGTACGCGCGTCTTTTTTTCTTCCCGTCGTCTCTTGCCATAGTATATGACGATCAATATGTGTCATATGCTACCGACATTCGTTTCTGGGGATCTGTTTTAATCGTTGGTGCACTCGTAGGGGCATTGTTGCTCGTTAGGACTTCCCAGCCGGGGCGCAGGGCAGTTGTCTGGTCTATTCTCTCGCTGCTGCCGGTGTTAAACCTGAAGGCGTTCAATCATGAAGAATCTTTGGCGCACGACCGCTACCTTTACGTCCCCTCGATCGGGCTTTCCGTGCTGGCAGCCATCGCGCTGACCTTTGGGAGTTCGCGCTTCGAGAAGCTTCAAAGGCAGGTCTTCTTCACGGGAACCGTGCTAATTGCAGTCATCTTATTCGGACTCACCGTATATCAGAATCGTTCCTGGCGGAATTTCATTGCTCTGGCGAATCACGCATCTACGGTCGCGCCGAAAAAATCGTTTCTCTATTATAACCTTGCGTGCGCATATGAGACCCAGGGACAGGATCTCGAGGCCGAACACGAATACCATAAGGCTATACAATACAAACCATCGCACATCGAAGCCCATATCAATCTTGCCGTTCTGTTGACCAAGCAAGCGCGATATGCTGAGGCGCTGGACTACTTGAACGTCCCCCAGAGTTTAGCTCCGGACCACCCGGTGATGTTGTATGCTCTGGGGAACCTGTACATGAGAACAAATCGGTATAAGGAAGCGATCGAAGCGTTCGACCAACTAACCCGCATCAAGCCACAGCATAGAATGGTGTATACAAACCTGGGATTATGTTACGAGACGCTAAAAGATACCCAGAAGGCGAGGGCCGCTTTTCAGAAAGCCATCGAAGTAGCTCCGGCAGAGGAGTGGACAAATGTTGCTCGCAAACACTTAGCGACGTTGGAGAAGTAGTCTGTTTTCTGCAAATCAATCTTCCTGCCAGCTATCTCATGTTATTGCCGGGCGTATCTCCGTTAGTTTGTCTCTTTAAGAGATGGATCCAAAGAGATTGCCTTCTGGTATTCCTGAGCGGCCTCCTGACCTTGTCCCATTTTTTGCAAGACGGCGGAAAGGTTGAGATGAAGGCCACCGAAATCGGGGGCCACCGTCAACCCTTCGCGAAGAACGCGCGCGGCCTCGCCAAAATTCTCAAGGTTGAAATACGCGGCTCCCAGATTTAGATAAGCTTTGAGATAACTCCGGTCCTTGGAAAGCAGAGCGGTATAAGTCTTCACCGCCTCGGCGTTGTTCCCTTTTTCCATCTGGGCCTGACCGAGGTTGTTCATCGCCTCAAGATAGCCCGGCTTGAGCCGCAGAGCTTCCTGATAGGATGCGACAGCCAGGTCGTACTGTTTGAGGTCAAGATAAACGTTTCCCAGATTGTAGTGGTACGAATGTTCCTCAGGCCGCTGCCTAATTGCTTCCTGCAAAAATGGAGTAGCCTTATCGTTCTCGCCTAGTTTTCGGTACTCCGATGCCGCTATTTGATTGAACAGCGGAGAAGTCGGCGTAACCTTCAGCGTGGCCAGCGCCAGCGTCATATTATCCTTCCAATCAGCGTTTCGCGTATATGTTCGAATGCTAAAGAGCAAGAGGACCGGAATTAGCGCAAGTACTATCAACCAACTCTTATTCATTTTTTTCTCGACCAGCGCGAATAGTGCGCCGATCACCAGACAGAATCCAGCAGAAGGTAAATATAGAATTCGCTCGGCCTTTCCAACCCCGATTGCCAATAGTATGTTACTTACAGGAAAGATCGTTATAAAAAACCAGGTCAGGCAGAAGAAGACCGAGCGCGCCCTTCGCCAACTCCACACCGCTACAACGCCAAGCAGTACCCACAACAGCAGCGATAGCAATACCAGCGGCTCTGCCGCAGATCGCGCGATCGGGACGTCCGGCTTCCAGTAATCTGCGATCAGCGTTCGGGGGTAAATCAAAAGCGCCAAATACTCCATTAAGACACGGCTCGCCGTGAGAACTCGTTCATCAACCGGGACGCCGACAAAGCCTGACCAAATATTGCGTTTCACGACTACGCTATTTCGCATTGCGAGATACACAAGCAGCGCAATTCCAAATCCCACATAGCGCACAGTCGTCAGGGCAGGCATCGATGTTTTTGATCGGTTCTTTTTGTCCTGAATGTCTGCTCGATCTTTGGCGGTAAGGTCGTGGACGAGGATTATCGCCGGAAGCGCAACGGCTGTCTCCTTCGACAGCAGGCCAAAAAAGTAGAACAACGCCGCAATTATGCATGCGCTCATAGTTGGCGATTTTAGATCGAGAGGCTTGTAGATGGTGCGCAGCCTCGGGACTCCGTAGCGCTGTCCGAACAAGAAAGCCAGCATAAACAACAGCGCCGCTAAAACCTCGGCCCGGCCTACGATGCCGGTCACTGCCTCGGTGTGCACGGGATGGACGGCAAAGATTGCAGCCGCAATGAAAGCTGCCATAGCTGATCTCAGAATATTCATTGCGATTACGAAGAGCAGCAAGGTGACCGCGGCGTGCAGAACCAGATTGACCAGATGGTAACCTATTGGTTTAAGTCCCCAGAAAGCGTAGTCGATCGCGTAGGTAAAGACCGTGAGAGGTCTATAAAGCCCTCGATCTCGCGCCGTATCTCCTTCTCCCCAATAATTCGTTGTGAAGAGTGCGCCTACGTTGCGGAGATCGCGGATTAGCGTGTTCTCGACAATGATAGGAATATCGTCTAAGGCAAAGTCGTTGGAGAAGGCGTTGACATACGGCACGACGGCCAGCACCGCGAGCAATACTGCTAATCGCCCTGTGGAAAGCAAAGGCGAGCTACGCGTTGAATCCGGTACTTGCGGAGTCGCGGGTTTCGTCGCAACTGGTTTTCGTCGCTTCTTTTTCATCGATACTATGCGGCCTGTTTGCGCAAGGATACACCAGGTCTCTCAAAGTCGCGCAACCCAAAGGTCAGGCGAGAACGAAGTACTTGGCGCCACGAGAATGCCGTTACGATCATTCAAGATGGCTCACGTTTGAAAATGTACTCTGCGCCGCACCATCAGGAGTTAATCTCCGCGCCGGTAGAGAAAAAACCGCCTGTCGCTCATACGCGACAGGCGGTTCGAGTTAAAGCTAATTCACGAGACTACCGGCGCCTCAGGTGTTCTTGGACGCTCGCGAAGGAGGATTCCCACGCAAGAGCCCGGTGAACCTCTGATATCCCGGATTCGCCTCGGCTGGTGTTGCCCACGCATTGAAGAAAGGATGGCTTTCTGCAAACCATCTGATCAACTTCATCGAGGCGGCAAAGGGCGCAACCTCGACGGAGCGGGCACGTGAAAGAACCTGGTCACTGTTCGGACTGAACAAGGTGGCCAGCGGCGGCGTGCAAGCCGCCGGAGCCGGACAAGTGGCCTGCGAGTCAACGCAACTGCCGGTCAACAGGAACCGGCACTGGTCATATCCACGGTTGATCGCGTCAACTGCCTGGTTGACGTCCCCGATCGTCGCAACGTCGATGCACTGACACGCCAAAGCACGGTTTGCTAATTCAAGCAGACCGCCCACCGTATGCGGCAAGCCCAGATGCGTCAAAGCACAGGTGACCGAGAACGGAATTGAGAACGTCTGCGGCGGATCAGCCGGATTAATCGTATCGTCATTCGTCCCCAGCATTCCATCCGGACCGGGCAAGGCGCCTTGCGTCATGAAGGTGTTGCAGATTTGCCTGTCCGCAAGGGCGACGTGACCGGGTTCGTTGAGCTTCGTGTCAAGCCGAAGGTTAAGTGACAGCGTGACAACCTGACCCAGCAACACGTTGCTCCATTTCTGCCCGTTCAGCGGAAGACCCGGGCTGGTCTGGCAGTTGGTCGTGCTGAGTGTTTTGTCACCGAAGTCAGGCAAGCACATCGGTGTCTGCGTTGCCGGCATTCTCTTGACAAGACATGCCGCCGAGTCTGCCGCCGACGCGCCACCTGAAATGGTAAGCGAGCGGCCAGGCTTGCCTACCGTCAGATCGCCACTTGAGAGCAACATGGCGACCAGTTGGGTGCCCGCAATGTTGTTGAACTTACCCTTCTGGTTGCCATAGAAGCCCTGGGTGAGCGTGCAGTTGTCCACCTGTGGCGGGCTGCACGATACATCCAGAGTGCACGTGCTTCTGCACCCGAACGCGTCGAGGACAACCAGGGTAAAGGTTGCAGTCCCAGCTGCCGGTCCGGTTGTGTAGCTGATCGGATTCGCCTTATTTCCTGGCGGATTTTCGATGCTCCAGCCGGTACCGACGACTGACCACGTCAAGTCGTACGGCTCTGTGCCACCTGACACGTTTGCCGACAAGGAGTTGCCCGTCGTTCCACATATTGGGTTCACCGATGGAGGAACGATCCCGCAACTCGGTTTCTGACGTACCGTGACCGTGAAGCCGCACGAGCTTCGGTTACCGCATGCGTCTTGCGTGGAGCACCTGATACCGGTCGTACCGAGCGGATACGCTGCTCCCAGCCCGAGGCCGTCACTGCGTACACACGTGACTGGCACGGACCCGCTGCAGTTGTCGTTTGCTGTCGGCGCCGTAAAGGTGAATGTGTTGGTCCCGTTATCACAGAACGCCTGGTTCCCAGGACATGTACCCAGAACTGGCGCTGTAGTGTCGTTGACCGTGATCGTCTGCGTACATGTAGCAGAGTTGTTGCACGCGTCGGTTGCCCTGTAAGTGCGAGTGATGACCTTCGGGCAGGTGCCGGAAGGAGAATCACCAACGAACGACTTGGTCGGAGTGCCGCAATTATCCGAAGCAGTCACCAGAGCGGTGTTTGCAGCGGGAACGTCGGCATCGCACTGCACGGTGATGTTCGCCGGGCAACTGATCGACGGCGGCGTGGTGTCATTGACCGTGATCGTCTGCGTGCACGTAGCCGAGTTGTTGCACGCGTCGGTTGCCTTGTAAGTGCGAGTGATGACCTTCGGGCAGGTGCCGGAAGGAGAATCACCAACGAACGACTTGGTCGGGGTGCCGCAATTATCCGAAGCAGTCACCTGACTGGTGTCTGCAGCGGGAACGTCGGCATCGCACGACACGGTGATGTTGGCCGGACAACTGATAGACGGCGGCGTGGTGTCATTGACCGTTATGGTCTGCGTACACGTAGCGCTGTTGCCGCACGTATCCGTGGCCCTGTAGGTGCGAGTGATAACCTTCGGGCAGGTGCCGGAAGGAGAATCGCTGACGAACGACTTGGTCGGAGTGCCGCAGTTGTCTGAAGCAGTCACCTGACTGGTGTCTGCAGCTGGAACGTCGGTATCGCACTGCACGGTGATGTTAGCCGGGCAGCTGATCGATGGCGGCGTGGTGTCGTTAACAGTTACCGTCTGGCTGCAGGTAACAGGCTCGGTGCAATTGGTACAGGTGAAGCTGGAAGTCAACGTGAATGAACCACAGCTCGAACCGGGATTCACAGAGACCGTCGCTCCAGTATTTCCTCCGTTGAACGAGGCACCCGAGGTGTTGTTGCTCAAGCTCCAGGTAATGGTGGACTGGCCGCTGCAGGTCCCATTCACCGTCACCGTATAGCTCTGGGCGGTTGAACCGGGGCACAAAGGACCAGAAGCACCGGAGACGTCGCACGTCGGGCATGGAACCAAAATGTCCGCGCCCTTGAGCTGGTTGTCCTGGTTACCCAGCGACCCGCCGTCGAGCAGATCGAGAATCTGATGATACGGGCCACCACTGATGCTGGAGGCCCCTCTGCCGTCGCCGTATCCGACTCCGGGGCAGGCAGTCTCTGTGCCAACAGCGATATGGCCGGCATACTCCATCAGAATATTACTTGAAGCCGATGTCCACGAAATCAGGTAGTTTGCATAGGAGTTTCCATCGACGTCACCCGTGTAACCGGTAAACGTGATTGAGGACGCTGAGAACGCTGCGTTGCCGTAGATCTTCAGGGTGCGATCACCGAAACAGGTCTCGTAAGCAGTGATTCTAGGTTGGACAAGGTCGCCCCCTACAGTACCCAGGTTGTCCGGCCAGCTCGGCGTCACGAAATTCGCTCCACCCGCCAGACTATTGCAAGTGTCATCGAGGTCGGCCGGGGGCCCGATTGCCTCGCCGCACCTGTTGGCAATCAGATTCGCCATGAGAAACGGCGGAGGGTTGGAAATTGCATTTGCCGCGGCTATCGCCTGCTCCCAGGAGGTCTGGAAGTCGTACGCATGAATGCCGAGGTTACTCTTAGTAGCCTGATGCCTGATGGTCAACGTATGCGTGTTACCAGCGGTTGCCGGGATGTCAGTAAAGATCAGGCGCTGTGGGACCGACATTCCCTCGAAATATGTCGAGTTGCCTGACTGAACGATCGAGCCGATCCAGTGGATGTTGCCGGGACCCTGGATAGCTCCGTTCGTTTCGTTATTGGCGCCTTGCTTGAAGTCGACGACCAGATTTGCATCTGAGAATCTCGTCTCAGCCGTCAAGCCAGATGTCAACCCGGTTGCGGTGAGCACGAACCATGAGCTCGCGTCGTGTGCTTCAATCTCGTATTCGGCGCTGTAAATGTTCCCGCTCGAATCAGCAACCGCGTTGGCTTCGTGCGGCGGGTGCTGGAATGGAGTCTCGTCGTACGTGAGGTGTACGGTTTCACCCGGCTGCCAACCGGTTCCCGTTACATGTACGATCTCTCCGGCCACATAGCCCGCCTTGTCCGTTGTTACGGTTGCGTAAAAAAGGCTGGCAGGACGAAACGTCGCCTTGGTTGGATTGGCGGAAATCGCATTCGGATTGACTGCAGTGGCAGTAGAAGTGGACGACAATCGGGCGGCTGTGGTGCTCCAGGTCAGTGCAAAGAATACCGCGACCACAACTAAGCCCAAAATACATTTGGGGGCGTTCCTACTCATAGTTCCTCCGAACCGCCGAATCGTAAAGAGGCGCAGCCCTCAAGGGGCCCCTGGGTACGCTCTTTTTAGGATCACTTTCGCGCCAGATTAACTCGGCTAACAGTTGCGAACCTTCTTCGAAAGAAGCTCGCTGCGTTATTCCTTGTCGCTGAACTGCAACCAGCGGCATTAGTAAAGGCGTGGTTTCATCGATAAAGCGAGTACGTCGTTTTCCCGCGTTGCGGGCTGATAAAAAGCTGCCAGATGCGCAGATCGGGATTGAAAGCAAAGACAGGAAGACCTCAGGGTGGTTTTGCGGCTTCATTCGGGGCTCCATTCGCGGTGGTCTAACGCCGCCGCCTCTTTGCTTATTTTCTAAACCGAAACTCCTTGACTCGGGCAATCTATCTAAGCCTGTACACCTAACAGTAGATGACGGAAAGTCCGACTCGATTTATTCGGAATCTTCTGCGGCTGCAGAATTACTTCTTCAGGGCGTCACCGAGGCCGCAAGCCTAACAATTGAATCTTTCTCTTAAATGCACTTGCCGCTTACAGTCGCATACGCGTGAAGGACTCACAAGGAATTACCTGGGGAGATCCATATACCCGAAGCGAATGCCAATGTGTTCTCTCGCGAAGCCAGCTACTGAAACAAAAGGCCCGCTTCGTTCAAGGCGTGGCCGAACCACGCTACAAATTGTCAAAAGATCTCGCATCAATTGCGAGAGCCCGTTGGCCCCCAGAGTCTATACAACCTCCAAGACAGGCGCATCAGACTAAAGTCCCTATTCGGAGCAGGACTAGAGTCCTCCTCGGTATAGGATCAGAGTCCTGCTCGGACTAGAACCTAAGCTGAGATTCGAGAAAAGTATTGCGGGTATCGTTGGAGCCTATATACTTTGAGAGCTTCTTCGTCACCTGACGCTTCACACCAGCCTGTAAAAAGCCAGGGTGAACAGCCCCCTCAAAGAAGTCAGTCCCCGGAAGAACAATAAAGAGCCCTCAAAAGGCTTGGGGTAGTCCTGCAAGCCTGTGCAACCTCACCACGCACCTCACCCTGAACTCACGCCCTGCTAGTCGGGTGTCTTTGCGACATCCACGGACCATTCAACTTCGAGGTTCAAAAAAGGGGAGGCCATAATGAAGAGAGTCACTGTGGTTTTGAGCCTGAGCTGCTTCCTGGCATCGGCTGCAGGAGTGGTACACGTACCTGTAGCCGCAACCCAGAGTGGCGTAGATGTGCGATCGTACATCGTGGTTTTGAATAGGGACACCGATCCGAGTAGCGCGGCGGTTGATGCTGTTCAACACGGAGCCCAAGTTCACTACACCTATCGATCTGCACTGAAGGGTTTTGCCGCCCATATGTCGGAGATTGCGGCATCAGCTCTCAGGGAGCGAGATGATGTAGCCTATATCGAGACTGATGCTGCGGTATCAGCTTTCACCCAGAATGTTCCCCCGGGCATAACCCGGGTCGATGCACCTCAACATCCCTGGTTTCACACGGCCACCGATGTCGACATAGCCATCATTGACAGCGGCGTGGATGCAACACATCCGGATCTGAACTATTTTACCGGCGCCGACTTCACCGGCGAAGGGCTGTTTGATGGTCACGGGCACGGCACGCACGTAGCCGGGATCGCGGCCGCGCGGGATAACGATATTGGCGTGGTCGGCGTTGCGCCCGGAGCGAGGCTATGGGCAGTAAAGGTGCTTGATAGCTCCGGCTCTGGCAGCTTTACGAATGTAATCGCGGGTCTCGACTACGTCGCCCAGCATTCAAACGAGATTGAGATTGCCAACATGTCGCTCGGGGGCTCAGGGTACTCACAAGCGGTACGCGATGCCATTGCCGGTTGCGTCAATCGCGGCGTAGTCGTAGTTGTTGCTGCCGGCAATTCATCTACTGATGTGTACGGCGGCGATGAGATATTCGGCACATCCGATGATACCGTGCCGGCCGCCTTTCCAGAATGCCTGACCGTTTCCGCAATGGCGGACACCGACGGTCAACCGGGCGCTCATGGTTCCGGAACCTCGTATGCCGGTGACGATCAATTTGCCAGCTTCAGCAATCATAGTATGGACGTTGTAGCTGGTGATCTGGTTAGTTCCTGGGGGGCCGCGATAGACCTCGCCGCGCCTGGCGTGAACATTTTGTCGACATACAAAGGCGGTGGATATGCGACGATGTCCGGCACGAGCATGGCGTCGCCGCATGTTGCCGGGTCGGTCGCGCTCTACGTGGCGCAGCACGGTAGAGCATTCGATGCCGCCGGAGTCTACGCGATCCGCCAGGCGCTGGTTGACGCGGCACAGCCGCAATACATCTGGCAAAGCGGGGATACGGCCGATCCCGAATATAACCACGAGTTCATGGTGTTCAATGGTTCGCCCTGGTGGAGTCCGCCCGGTCCGCCACCGCCTCCTCCGCCGATAACCACTCCGAGCGCTCCCGCAAACGTTTCCGCACAGCGGTATAACCAGACAGCGATCGGCATTAGCTGGCAGGACACCTCCTACAATGAATCGTCTTTCGAGGTTCAACGAGCCACACAGTTGACAGGTGGCGCCTGGTCCGCGTTTTCGCCGCTGGGAACAGCCCCGTTCAACTCGACGGGCATGGTAGACGTGAACGCCAAGCGCAGCGTCGGATACCGCTACCGGGTGCGGGCGGTGAATCGCGCCGGCGCATCCGGCTGGTCAAACGTGGCCTCGCTTCTGAAGAAGTAAGCGGTAATGAATGAATCGCCCGCCATCCTGAGAGGTGGCGGGCGATTCGGCGGCCGCGTTCGCGGCCGTTAGCCTTTAGC
>JBASRM010000734.1:0-1847 GCA_049273835.1 Blastocatellia bacterium
TCATTGAAGTCATCGGCAAGCAGTACGATCTCGCCCGCGCTGTATGTAAACGCATTAGACAGTGTGCCGCTTTGAGCATCGGGGTTTGTTACCGTCACATTAACAACTCCGGCAGCATGCGCCGGCGTGACTGCGCTTATCGAAGTGGCACTGGTGACCGTAACGTTCGACGCTGCGGCGCCCCCTAAGCTAACCGTCGCGCCGGTAACGAAATTCGCACCAGAGATCGTGATTTGCGTCCCACCGGAAATCGGGCCGGAGCTCGGCGAGATTCCCGAAACGGTGGGTGCCGGAGGAGGCGGCGGTGTCACGGAATAACTAAAGCCGTTGGCTAAGGTCCCGCTTTGCCCGTCGGGATTGGAAACCACTACGCTTACGCTTCCGGCAGCGTGCGGTGGCGTCGTCGCGCTGATGGAACTGGAGCTGCTTACGACAATGTTCGACGCGGCCGCGCCGCCAAAGGTAACCGTGGCTCCGGCGACAAAGTTCGTTCCGGAGATCGTTACCGCCGTACCTCCGGAAGTACTACCGGAATTGGGCGAGACGCCGATAACGGTCGGGGCGGGAGGCGGCGGTGGCGTCGAGTATGTAAAGCCATTAGTCAAAGTCCCGCTCTGAGCATCGGGATTGGTAACCGTTACGCTAACCGTTCCGGCGGCGTGGGCCGGCGCGACCGCGGTCATAGAAGTACTATTTGTCACATTCACATTCGTTGCTGGGGAACCTCCTAACGTTACCGTTGCCCCTGTCACAAAATTTGTGCCTGTGATCGTCACCGAAGTGCCGCCAGCGGTACTGCCGCTGGTCGGCGAGATCGACGTAATGGTCGGCGGGCCACTACCTCCGCCACCTGATCTCGGTAGGATAGTCGTATCGTTCTTGAGAGTGCCCGGCGCAACGTTCAGGTAAGTTGCCGGTGAGAGCACAATCTGGTCGATTGAGAGCCCGTCCTCTCTGTACTGAATTCGAATCGTATGAGTTCCCGCACCTGCGAAGTAGATGAGCGGACCCATAACTCCGACTCCCCACCCATTGTCCTGCCATCCCCAATTCTGCAGACCGCAGCCAGAGCAATCTTCCAGATTGATAACGCTGCCTGATACTGTGCCGATTCTAAACACCGGAGTGCCGCCGTTGGCGTCAAGACTGTCGGAAAACTGAGCAAATACCGAGTCGTTAGCCCAGGAGTCCGCCTGAGCCTTTCCCCTTATCCAAAGTCGGTAGCCGGTGCCAGCCTCCGCCTGAAATGTCATTTCAAAATAAGTCGAAGGGTTCGGAAGTGCGTCAGCCAGTTTCGGCAGACCAGCATCGGGGTTGAATATCCTTGCTCCGCCGGCGGCCGAAGAATCAGCTACCACAGTCCAGTTTCCGATCCTCACCGGCGCTTCCGAAGCATATAAAACAACGTCATTGCCGGTTGGTGGAGGAGGCGGCGGCGGCGTGGTGTAAGTAAAGGCGTTTGCCAACGTAGCGCCTTGACCGTCAGGGTTAGTCACAATCACACTGACCGTGCCTGCGGAGTGGGCCGGCGTGACCGCGGTGATTGTGGTGCTGTTTGTCACACTGACACCGCTGGCCGCCACCCCTCCAATATTCACGCTTGCGCCGGAGACAAAATTTGTCCCGCCGATAGTCACGGGGGTTCCGCCGGCGGTACTTCCCGTATTGGGCGTGATGGATGTCACGGTCGGAGGAGGACCGGCAGCGCCCGCCGTGGTAAAGCTCCACGTTGGACCAGTGGAAGTCATATTGGCCATGGTCTTACTGACGATGCGCCAGTAGTATCTCGTTCCAGTTTGGAGCGTGGGCGGCGAAAAAGTCTCAGGCGTCGAACCGTTGTCTACTGC
>JBASRM010000741.1:0-5718 GCA_049273835.1 Blastocatellia bacterium
GAGCCGAAGCTGGCCGGGCACCGCGGTTTCCTCTTTGTCTTTGTTGTTCGCCAGCGGATCACGCGCGAAAACGGAGACGAATGTCTGTTTCAATTCGAGCCCGTATTCACTACAGCGGACGGTCGCGTCGATAATGAATCGTTGGCGTTAGCCGTTACGGGGACTGCTGTCGAAGAACGCGGTAACGAGACTGAAGTGCCGGATGCTCAGATCGCATTTGCAGCCGCGCAGCACGACGTTGAGCAGCGGCTTCAGTTGTGGGACTGGACTGATGATGTTGAGTTCTTGGCATTGAGCTGGGTTGAGTTCGTTTAGCAATGCCCGTAATGCCTTTTCAGGGCAAACGATTTCTTTTTGAGGCAGGATAGGTTATTAAGGCAAAGCCGTTAAGAAGTAGGTTTCCTCAGTTTTACTCGAACGCGCTCAAGCCTGTCAGGTGCTGGCCCAGGACCAGCGTGTGCACCTCGTGAGTGCCTTCGTACGTGTACACCGATTCCAAATTGCACATGTGACGCATTATCGGGTATTCGCCCGTGATCCCGTTTGCACCAAGGATGCTCCGCGACTCCCGTGTGCACTGCAGCGCCATCGACACGTTGTTCATCTTGGCCATCGATACGTGGACCGGCTTGAGCTTGCCGGCGTCCTTCAGCCTCCCTATGTGCAAGCTCAACAGCTGTGCCTTGCTTATCTCCGTGGCCATCTCGGCGAGCTTCTTTTGAGTAAGCTGGAATCCGGCGATCGGACGCCCGAATTGTACCCGCTCCTTTGAATATTTAAGCGCGACATCAAAGCAAGACATCGCCGCACCGATAACACCCCACGAGATCCCGTACCGCGCCTGCGTAAGACACATCAGCGGGCTCTTCAATCCCTTCGAGCCCGGCAACAGGTTCTGCTCCGGGATCAGGCAATCCTCAAAAACCAGTTCCGAGGTATCGGACGCTCGCAAACTTAGTTTGTGATGTGTCTCACGCGTCCCAAACCCCTTCACCCCTTTTTCAACTATGAATCCGCGAATCTCATCGTCCTCGTCCGTTTTCGCCCAGACGACCGCAATGTGCGCCATCGAACCGTTGGTGATCCACGCCTTCGAGCCGTTGAGCAACCAGCCATCTGCAACCCGCTTTGCACGCGTCACCATCCCGCTGGGATTCGAGCCAAAATTCGGTTCGGTCAGCCCGAAACAACCGATAACCTTACCCGCAGCCATTTGCGGCAACCATCTGCGCTTCTGCTCCTCGCTTCCGAATTGGAATATTGGATACATACACAACGCGCCCTGCACGGACGCGAAACTCCTGATCCCCGAATCGCCCGCTTCCAGCTCCTGCATAACCAGCCCGTATGCCACGTTGTTCATGCCCGCGCAGCCGTACTCTTCCGGGAGATTCGCCCCCAGCACCCCCAGCTCGGCGAGGCTCGGAATCAGCTCCGCGGGGAACCGGCCTTCTTCAAAGCACGCCGCTATGATCGGTCTGATCTCCGACTCGACATATTTTCTTACCTCCGACTGAACCAGCCTCTCCTCCTCTGACAGCAACGCGCTGATTCCCAGGACATCCAGCCCTTCAAATGGCATTTCGTTCTCCCTTATCTTCGAGATGCGGATTATTCACGTGTCCGATGATCTCTGCCAAAATCGATATTGCAATCTCTTGCGGAGACTTTGCCCCGATTCGCAACCCGATAGGCGCGTGCACTCTTTTTAGTCGCTCATCGGACAAACCCTCACTGGCCAGTTTCTTGAATACCGAGAGCACTCGTCTTCGGCTACCGATCATGCCAATGTAATTCGCGGAAGAGTTTATTAGGTTCTTCAAGCACAGCTCGTCATATTGATGCCCCCTGGTGACGATGACAACAGCCGTGCTCGGCGTGATTGCCAGCTCGCCGATCGCGGTTGCGTAATCGCCAGACAGCAACTCGATCCTGCCATCCGGGAATCTCTTTCGGGAAGCGAACTCTTCCCTGTCGTCTATCACTGTCACATCATAGCCGGTCAGCGCGCCGAGGATCGCCACGGCCTGGCCTACGTGCCCCGCGCCGAAAATGACAAGTGCAAGCTTAGGCTTGACCACTTCGACCGCCAGAGTCACTCGACTTCCCTGCTCATCCTCCACCTCGACTAAATCCGCGATGCCGCCCTTGTCGGTCAAGGTATTCACCGCAGCCAATATGTGAGCCGCCAGTTGTCGATCCTTGATCGGAGGAAATATCTCCCCGCGAGACACGCTTACCGTTGCTCTTCCGCCCGACCCAATCTCCAACGCCCTGACCACCGCGACCGGTTCCCCGCGCATTGAGCGAGATTCTATGTCTTCCAAAAGAGTCTTCGGTTCTGCCATAGCGTTCGTGATGAGTCATCAAACGATTATTAGACCGCAAACTCGAGCGCGTTTACTGGGCGATGCGATATGCCGGGCGCGCTCGCACTATCAGACCCGGGCGCGAAACTCTAACTGTTATCTTGCGATCCTTTTCATCCCTCTGTTTGTTCGTCGGATAATACCCAAGCAAATACTGGTGCCTCAATTCTTCGGCGATTCGTCCCAACGCCGATTTCAAGTCCCCAAGTCTGTCCGCGCGTTCGACGATTCCCCCCGACATATCGGCAAGTTGCTGCAAATATTCATCCGCACCCCTGTACACTCGATCCAACTCCCGCCGGCTTTGATCCACTTTTTTGCTGACTGCGTCGAGTTCATTGGTGACAGGTGCAATTCTCAATCTCGCTTCGAGCTTGCGTTCCACGTCCTCGCGAGTGGCATAACGAATCGGATAAACGATAATGTCCTCACTCTCGATGACTGCGTCCAAGGTATCTTCTTCAGAGATCTCGCTGCTGGCGGTGTCAATTCCATCTGTGAAAACGATCACCGCCTTCCTGCCCTGCACTTTGCGCAGCCGCTCCCACACTGCGGTGTAGACTGCCTCATACACTTGCGTAAACGAGCCGCCGTTGATCGACCGCACCGCTGCGGCGAGCTTACCGGTGTCGTTGGTCAGTTCGGACAGGACTTCGACGCTGTCATTGAAAGAGACAATCATCACGCGATCGTGCGGTCGGAGATTGGCGATAAACGCCATGGCCGCAGCCTTAATTTGGTCCAGCGCTCCTTCCGTTGAACCGCTCGAATCCAACAACAGAGCAACGCTGAAAGGTTCTTCAACTGAGCCGAACAGCTCAATGTTCTGTTTGACGCCGTCTTCAAAAATGGTCAACTCATCCCGAACCAGATCGCTTACATAGCGACCACCTCGTTCGCTGACGACGACCGGGACTTGAACAAGGGTCGTGTTGAGCCTTATCGGCTCATCGTCTTGAGGGACCGGTTTCCGCGACTGCCCCTGGCGCGCGCTCGCGGGTAAAACCAGGAACGCAAACACAAGACAACTCACCGCTAACCGCAATCTCGAGCGCGAACAGCAATTTCTCATCGCCGCGACCTCCTTAAAACTGGTACGCAGCCGCACTTCAATTGCGACCCATCGCCAGATAATTGAAACCCGCTGACCGGACCGCTTCAGGCTCGTAGAGGTTTCTTAAATCTATGATGTTACACTCACGCATCAGTTGCTTTAGTCGTTCCAGGTCGAGCCGCCGGAACTGGTTCCATTCGGTGACAATGACCAATCCATCGCTCCCGCGCGCTGCCTCATATTCGTCTTCGCAGTACTCGATATCCGTCAGAACGCGTTGCGCAGACTCCATTGCGGCAGGATCATAAGCTCTAACCTTCGCGCCCGCCTCGATCAGGTCGCCGATTATCTTGATCGCCGGAGCCTCCCTGATGTCGTCAGTTTCAGG
This sequence comes from Blastocatellia bacterium, assembly GCA_049273835.1. Taxonomy (GTDB): domain Bacteria; phylum Acidobacteriota; class Blastocatellia; order UBA7656; family UBA7656; genus Onstottus_A. Next base: position 3,812 of record JBASRM010000741.1, read on the forward strand.
TTTGAATGCCAAACCGAGTATAGCGATGGTCTTTCCTTCAAGCCGCGGCAACAATCGCGCGATGCGATCGATGATCGAGCCCCGCTGCGATTCGTTTACCTGAAGCGCTGCGTTGACGATTCGCACGTCGTAGTTCACGCTACGGCCCAACGCGACAAGGGCTTTCGCATCCTTTGGAAAACAACTTCCACCGAAACCGGGCCCGGGATGCAAAAACTTCGAGCCGATTCGGACATCCATTCCCATCCCTTTCGCGACGTCGTGAACATCGGCCCCGAGCAGTTCGCACAGACTTGAAATCTCGTTGATAAACGAAACCTTGGTCGCAAGAAAGGCGTTCGAGGCGTACTTGATCATTTCGGCGGACTCAGGGGTCGTGATCACGAACGGTGTTTCTATGAGATACAACGGCCGGTATATGTCCTTTAGAATCGCCACGGCCTCCTCGTCGCGGCATCCGATCACGACTCGGTCCGGACGCCTGAAGTCGTTGATCGCCGCGCCCTCCCTCAGGAATTCGGGGTTTGCTGCGACCGAAAATCGGCTTGGAGTCACCCGATTCTCTTCGATGATCTTCTTGATGCGCGACGCCGCGCCCACCGGCACCGTGCTCTTGGTCACGATCACCTTGTAGCCGTTCAGCGATTTCGCGATCTCGAACGCTACTTCATCGATCTGACTCATATCGGTCGATCCATCGCCACTGGGCGGAGTGCCTACCGCAAGAAACACCACCAAAGACTGTTCGATCGTTCCTCTCACATTGGTGCTGAACTCGAGCCGGCCTTCGCGGACGTTCTTCGCAACCAGCGCATCGAGCCCCGGCTCGTAAATTGGCATTTGGCCGGCTTTGATCGAGGCGATCTTGCTCTCGTCCTTGTCAACACACGTTACTCTCATTCCAAAGTCGGCGAAGCACGCTCCTGTGACCAGGCCCACGTATCCCGTCCCGATGACTGCGATATGCATAGATTTCCTACTCCGGCACGAGTGCTAAATTTGGCTCGCGAAGAACGCTATTGTGTCTTTGAGGCCTTCTTCGAGACTGACCTGCGGCTCCCAACCCAGCAAGCTTCTTGCGCGGCTGATATCGGGTTGCCTCACCCGTGGGTCGTCTACGGGTAACGGCTTCTTCTCGATTACACTTCGGCTCCCGGTCAACCCGATCACCATCCGCGCCAGCTCTATGACCGTGAACTCGACCGGGTTTCCAATATTCGTTGGCAAATGAATATCGTCCTCCTGGCCCGGCCTTCCGTCTATTGACTTCGAGGGCCCAGTGTTTGGACTCATCAGGAGCCGCAAGATACCTTCGATCAGATCACTCACATAGCAGAACGAGCGAGTTTGCTGGCCGTCGCCATAAACGGTGAGCGGTTCACCCTTTAGCGCTTGAACGACAAAATTGGACACCACTCGGCCATCATTGGGCCGCATCCTCGTACCGTAGGTGTTGAAGATCCTGACTATGCGCGTATCGAGTCCGTGATACCGATGATAAGCCATCGTGATGGCTTCACCGAAGCGCTTGGCTTCATCGTACACACCCCGCGGACCGACCGGGTTCACGTGGCCCCAATACTCTTCGGGTTGGGGATGCACCTGGGGGTCCCCGTAGACCTCGGAGGTCGATGCCAACAGAAACCTCGCGCCTTTCGCCTTTGCCAATCCCAGTGCCTTGTGCGTACCAAGACTGCCGACCTTCAAGGTTTGGATTGGAAGCTGCAGATAATCGATGGGGCTTGCCGGCGATGCAAAATGTACGACCGCATCGAGGTCACCGGTGACGTGGAGATACTCGGTCACGTCCTGCTTCACGAATATGAATCGTTCGTTCCCGAAGTGATGCTCGATATTGTCCGCTCGTCCGGTCAACAGGTTGTCGAACACAATCACTTCGTGTTCGC
>JBASRM010000740.1:0-9447 GCA_049273835.1 Blastocatellia bacterium
GTCTAGTTGGTGTCGTGTGTATTCATCGATCGGATGTTCGCGTTCGGGCGACACTACGTGCTTGGGCGAGCCGCACAGTTCAGTAGAGAAATAGCGCTGTCCTGAATCGCAGATCATCGTTACTATCCGCTTCATCTTGGGATGCTGCCTGGCGAGTTTGATGGCGGCGACGACGTTTGCTCCCGAGGATATGCCGCAGAAGATCCCCTCCTCTTTGGCGACACGTCGAGCCATCTCAATCGCTTCATCGGATTTGATAGTCACGATCCCGTCGAGGAGGCTCAAATCAAGATCGCGCGGGACGAACCCATCACCGATCCCTTCTATTCTGTGTTCGCCCCACTCCCGCCGCGACAGCAAGGGGCATTCGGCGGGCTCGCCGGCGTAGAGTTTGATCTTCTTTTTTTTCTCGCGCAGGTAACGGCCGATGCCGGTTAGTTGGCCGCCAGTGCCTTGAGTACCGACGTAAGCGTCGAGCTTTCCGCCGGTCTGTTCCCAGATCTCCGGCCCGGTCGTTTTGTAATGAGCCTTGATATTGTCGGGATTGTCGAACTGCGAGGGCACCCAGTACTTCTCCGGGTCCAGCTCGCGGATCCGCTCGAGTTTTTGAAGCGCCAGGTCAACGTCAGACTCGCCCCCCGGTGTGTAGACCATTTGAGTGCCGTAAGCTTCATCCAGTTTTTTGCGCTCTTCGCTCATGCCTTCGGGCATGACGATGATGCAGGAATAGGCTTTGACGGCGGCGACAAACGAACAAGCGATGCCGGCATTGCCAGTCGAGCATTCGAGGATGGTCATTCCAGGCTTCAGGTCGCCGCGTTTCTCGGCTCGTTCGATCATGTTGAGATAGATTCGGTCCTTGAGCGATCCCGATGGAGAGAAGTACTCGAGCTTGACGAGAATCTCCGCTTTCACATCGGCGGTGACGCGATTGAGGCGAACAAGCGGCGTGTTGCCTACGCAGTCCAGGACTGATGTTGAGTGCTTACGATAGCGAGACCAGTTCGACATTGTTTAACGAATACCTTTCTCGAGGCTTTATGCGAAGGTGTCACTTTATCAGAAGGTTGGGGGACTTTCACCTGGATCAGGCCTTCCATAACCCGGTGTCGTCTCCTTCACTTATCTCGAGAATTCACGCTCGACATTTACAAGGTCCGGCCCGCCCATGTTAGAGTTCGACTTCAGGAGAGGCAAAGACATGACATTAACGGCGATGAAGGTGATGGGGCTCGCGCTGATGATAGGGGTTTGTTCGGTCGCCGTTGAAGAAACGTTGATGCCGCAACGAGCGATCCCGGACGGTAAAGGCAAGACCGCTTCGTCAAAATTCAAGCTTTATTCGGTTGGGCAGAAAGGATTCGTTATGAGCGAAAAGGTGATAAAGCCTGATGCCGAGTGGAGGAAACAACTCACTCGGGAACAATACGAAGTTACGCGAAGAAAGGGGACCGAGCGAGCCTTCACCGGCGAGTATTGGAACAATCACGAGCAGGGGATCTACCAGTGCATCTGTTGCGGCAATGATCTGTTCAAGTCTGATACGAAGTTTGACTCAGGCACCGGGTGGCCGAGTTTCTGGGCTCCGATCGCCGAAGAGAATGTTTTGACCGAAAGCGACCGAAGCTACGGTATGGATAGAAACGAGGTGCTTTGCAGGAGATGCGACGCGCACCTCGGCCACGTTTTCGATGATGGCCCCAAGCCGACTGGGCTCCGCTACTGTATGAATTCCGCCGCGCTCAAGTTCGTTAAATCAGAGTAATCTTGTCGTCGCTTGCGGTGCTTTGCGTCTTTGCGCGAAACCTGATATTGAATCTCCTCCAAATCCGTTCCCTGGAGAACCTCAATGCATCTGCGCAAAGCGTCCACGCTTCTACTCGCTCTCCTGGTCCTTGCAATCTCCAGTCACTCTCTTTCGCAAACTCGCGAAGACGCAAAGGCCGCAAAGACTGGCGCATTTGACGTCATCATCCGTGGGGGGACGGTCTACGACGGCGCCGGCGGAGCGCAAAAACGTGCCGATATCGGAATCACAGCCGATCGCATAGCCGCTGTTGGCGATCTGAAAACAGCGACGGCCACGACGGTGGTCGATGCCACCGGTCTCGCCGTAGCTCCCGGGTTCATCAACATGCTCTCGCATTCGGAGAGCTCTTTAATAACAGACGGGCGCTCGCAGGGCGAAATACGGCAAGGCGTTACCACTCAGATCTTCGGCGAAGGCTCGATGGGCCCGCTCAGCGATGAGATGAAACGCAGCCGCGTTCGAATTCAAGGCGACCTGAGATTTGAAATTCCGTGGACGACTCTGGCCGAATACCTTGCGTATCTCCAGAAAAACGGAATCGCTCAAAACGTAGCCTCATTTGTCAGCGCTACGACGGTTCGCGAGCACGTGATCGGGCTTGAAGACAAACCGCCTACGCCTGATCAGCTCGACCGGATGCGTGAGCTGGTCCGGCAAGAAATGGCAGCCGGCGCGCTGGGCGTCACCACCGCGTTGATCTATCCTCCTGCGTTCTACGCCAAGACCGAAGAGTTGATCGAGTTGTGCAAAGTGGCCGCGAAATACAAAGGCAAGTACATCGCCCACATCCGCAGTGAAGGAAACCAGTTGATCGAGGCGGTCGAAGAAACGCTGCGCATCAGCCGAGAGGCTGGGCTCCCGGCTGAAATCTATCACTTGAAGGCTTCAGGGGAAACAAATTGGAACAAGATGGACAAAGTGATTGCGATGATCAACGAAGCTCGCCGCAAAGGGATGAAGATCACCGCCGACATGTACACCTACACGGCGGGCTCGACCGGACTCGATGCTGCGATGCCTCCGTGGGTTTTTGACGGAGGACGCGCGGCCGCTGACAAACGACTGCAAGACCCTGAAACTCGAAAGAAAATCGCCGAAGCGATTCGCACGCCAAGCAACGAATGGGAGAATCTCTACATGCTCGCCGGCTCGCCGGATCGCATACTGCTCGTAGGCTTCAGGTCAGAGGCGTTGAAACCGCTGATCGGAAAGACGCTGGGCGAAGTCGCCAAGATGCGCGGAAAGGACCCCATCGAGACGATCATGGACCTTGTGTATGAGGACCGATCTCGCGTTGGAACTGTGTATTTTATGATGAGCGAGGAGAACATCAAGAAACAGCTTCGGCAGTCGTGGGTATCGTTTGGCTCAGACGCGGCTTCGATGGCCCCGGAAGACCCTTTCCTCAGATCGTCGACGCACCCGCGGGCTTATGGTAACTTCGCACGGCTGCTTGGCAAGTACGTTCGCGATGAAAAGGTGATCACGCTTCAAGAGGCGATTCGTCGTCTCACCAGTCTTCCCGCGACGAATCTGGGACTGGATCATCGTGGACTCTTAAAGGAAGGAATGTTCGCCGACGTCGTGGTGTTCGACCCGGCTACGATCGCCGACCGCGCGACGTTCGAGAAGCCGCATCAATATTCGGTCGGTGTGAAGCACGTCTTTGTAAACGGCGCTCACGTTTTAAAGGATGGCGAACATACTGGAGCAAAACCCGGCCGAGCCTTGTGGGGGCCAGGGAAGGTGAATTGATCGTTCCCGGGAGTGACCGGTGTAGAAGCCCGTCGCACGAGTAGTCGAAACACTGGTCACTTCCTCGTCGTGACCTCGTCTTGTTGTCGAAACGAGGGAAGTGATTCTCTTCTTGTCACACTCATTCTGGGTTTGGTATATCATCTAATCGCATAAGCCGGGGCTTAGTCGCATGCGTAGCGGACCGGTTGACCGGCGAACAAGGGGCGATACGATAAGTTATGAGTGAGCCCAATTCTGTAGACGCCCAAACATTAGCTATCACGCCCGGCACCGATTCTCAGTCCTCGTTTGTGCCGACGTCCTTCTCCGGCGGCCGTTACACCGTTCAACGTAAACTCGGACAGGGCGGGCAGAAACAGGTCTACCTGGCCAGGGATACACGCCTGGATCGCGATGTAGTAATTGCCCTTCTCAAGACCGATCAACTGGGCGCCGATAGCGTTCCCCGCCTCATTCGCGAAGCACAAGCCATGGCGCGGCTGGGTAGCCACCCGAATATCGTCACCGTCTACGACATCGAAGATGAAGAAGGCAGACCGTTCATAGTCAGCCAATATGTGGAAGGCGGTTCAGTTGCCGATCTCTTGAAGACAACCGAAAAACATCGGCTCTCGGTCGACAAGGTCATACCAATTGCCTCTCAGATTTGCCAGGCGCTGGTGCACTGCCACAGCCAGGGAATCATTCATCGCGATTTGAAGCCCGGCAATGTCTGGCTCGCCCAGGACGGCACCGCGAAGCTCGGGGACTTCGGTTTGGCGGTGAGCGCAGATTTCTCGCGCATAACCCTGGAGGGGGCTCTGGTGGGAACTGTAATCTATATGCCACCTGAGCTGATGCTTGGGCATCAGGCGGAACCGAGAAGCGACCTCTACTCTCTGGGTGTACTGCTTTATGAGGTCGTCGCCGGGCGACCGCCGTTTCTTGGGGATCAATTCGTCGCCATCATTTCCCAGCATATCAATACCGCGCCGGTCGCGCCTTCGTGGCACAACCCGGAAGTTCCTCTGGCGCTCGAGACTTTGATCTTGCGGCTTCTGGCCAAGACGCCGGATGAACGACCCGAAAGCGCAGCCGAAGTGGCGAAGGCGTTGGCGAGTATCGGCTCCGCGGCTCCGTCGTCGGCTGAACGGCCCGTTCACCAGGATGCGAAATCGTTATCACGTCTTGCGGGCGGCGTATTCATCGGCCGCGAACGGGAAACCAAGGAGCTACGTGTCGCCCTCAACGAGACCTTAGCAGGGAATGGACATCTGTTCATGCTCGTGGGTGAACCAGGCAGCGGAAAGACCAGGATGACCGAGCAACTGGCAACCTACGCGCGGCTGTGCAATGCGCAAGTGCTCACAGGCAGCTGCTATGAAGGGGACGGCGCCCCTGCCTTTTGGCCCTGGTTGCAGATCGTCCGCTCCTATGCTCAAGAGCTTGAGCCTGAGAAGCTGTTGTCCGTTATGGGGCCTGGCGCGGCTGACATCGCGCAGGTCGTCTCCGAGATTAAGGAGCGACTGCCTGACCTCCCCGCTCCTCCAAATCTGGAGCCCGAGCAGGCGCGGTTCAGGCTCTTCGATAGCGTGACCACCTTTTTGAAGAATGCCAGCAGGATTCAGCCGCTGGTCGTTATTCTCGACGACCTTCATTGGGCCGACAAACCGTCGCTGCTGCTGCTTCAGTTCCTGGCTCGCGAGTTGAAGGATGCGGGTATTCTGGTCATCGGAACCTACCGAGACATGGAACTGGGGCGACAACATCCTTTGTCACAAACGCTCGGAGAGTTATCTCGACAAGGGCTAAGCGCCCGCATAGTGTTGCGCGGGCTCACAGAGCAGGACGTGGCGCGGTTTATCGAGATGACAACCGGAATTGAGCCGCCCGAAAAGCTTGTGCAAACAGTCTATCAACAGACCGAGGGCAATCCATTTTTCCTGAGCGAGATCGTCAGGCTTTTGGTTGTTGAAGGCCAATTGGAACGCCCGAATGTCCAGTCATCCTCCGGCGTCCGAATACCAGAGGGAGTGCGCGAAGTGATCGGCCGGCGTTTGGATCGGCTCTCGGATGAATGCAACCGAGTTTTGACAATAGCCTCGGTGATTGGGCGGGAGTTCAGTCTGGACGCGCTGGAGCCGCTGAGCGATGTTTCAGGGGATGCGTTGTTGGAGCTATTGGATGAAGCGATGGCTGCCCGAGTGGTTGACGAAATGCCGCAAGCGATCGGTCACTATAGCTTTGTCCACGCGCTCATCCGCGAAACGCTTTATGACGAAATAAGCACCGCGCGACGAGTGAGGTTTCACCGCCGGATCGGCGAAGTGCTAGAGAAGCTCTACAGCAGCAATGTAGAGTCACACCTGCCGGAGCTGGCTTATCATTTCTTCCAGGCGGCGCCCGCCGGCAACGGCGATAAAGCCATTGACTACGCTGCCAGAGCGGCCCAGCGAGCCATCACCCTGCTGGCATATGAAGAGGCTGCGGGTCAGTACGAGCGGGCACGCACGGTTATCGAGCTTCAGGAAGAGGTAGACGAGGAACGATACTGTGAGATGTCGTTAGCCCTGGGAGAGGCTCAGACTAAGGCGGGCAATATTGCAAGGGCGAGAGAAGCCTTCGTGCAAGCCGCCGACGTTGCGAGGAAACGCGGCGCCTCAGAACAACTCGCTCGGGCTGCGTTAGGCATCGGAGCCGGTGTTACCGCCGTCGGGAATGAGGACGAGCTTCAGGTGAGTCTTCTAAGAGAGGCTTTGGGCGCGTTGGAGGAAGAGGACAGCGCGCTGCGCGCCCGGGTGCTCGCGCAACTTTCATTGGCGCTCTACTACTCGCCGGAGCTTCGCGATGGGATCAATCAGCAAGGGGTTGAAATGGCACGCCGAGTTGGGGACCCGGCTGCGATAGTCACCGCGCTCTACAGCAGGCACGTGATCCTCGACGGTACAACAAACGTCGAGGAACGGCTTGCCGTTGCGACCGAAATTCTGGGGTTCGCGGAGCACGGCGGCGGTAAAGAGATGGAACTGCTGACTCGTTACCGACGCATTCTCGACTTGATGGAGCTAGCGGAAATCTCAACAGTGGACAAGGAGATTGAAGCCTACGTTAAATCGGCGAATGAACTCCGTCAGACTCGCTACATATGGCTTGCGTCCTACTTGAAGGCATCACGCGCGCTGACAGAGGGGCGCTTTGAGGAGTGCGAGCAACTGGCAAGGCAGGCTATAGCCATCGGGCAACGCGCCCAAGACCCGACCGCGCCGTTGCTGTATGAAACACTGATCAACGTGCTGCGCATGGTGCAGGGACAGCTGGGGGATCGCGAGGCCGCCATCATTCGTTATCTGGAAGATTACCCGAAGATACCCAACCAGCGAGCCACATTGGCGAATCTTTACTGCAGACTGGGACGCCGGGAAGATGCGGAGCGAGAGTTTGAACAGGTGGCTGCCAACGACTTCGCCAACCTGCCGCGCGATGGGAGTTGGGTTGTGACCATGGCCAATCTCGCCTATGTCTGCTCTTACCTAAGTGACGTCCGCCGTGCAGGCATATTGTACGAGCTACTCCTTCCCTACTCCCCGCGTCAGTTAGTAATCGGCGGCGCGGCCATCGGTACTGGCTCTATCTTACGATTCCTGGGTATCCTGGCGACTACAATGTCCCGATGGGAAGACGCGGTCGCGCATTTTGAAGGCGCCTTACTGATGAATACAAGAATCGCCGCATTACCGTTTGTCGCATTCACACAACAGGAATATGGCTCGATGCTAATGAAACGCGGCGATCCCGGCGACCGGGAAAAGGCGAATCAGATTCTCGATCAGGCGCTCGCAATCGCAGAGCAGATTGGAATGAAGGGGGTAGTCAAAGACGTGACCGCCCTGAAGTCGCATGCGTAGCACGTAGGGCTTACGCATTCGTGCCTGTTTCTTTTCCCTGGTTCCCAGCGTCGGGTGGCATACGAGGGAGCCTGCTCCCAGGGACATCTAACGAGCATCCGTCTGGTATTCCGGTCGCGACTGTTCAGGCCGAGCGTACCCCCGCCGCGCGGCGAATGCTTCTCTCGTCAGCGTGAGGATCATCCGCCGATTAGCAGCGATCACTCTTAACCACTCCCGCTTAGTCATCTGGGGGAAATATATCCCGCGAAAGAAGAGCCGCGAGATCAGGTGGATCAACTTGTGTCCAACCGTTTTGTGCTGAATCTTCTCAATAGCTCGGGCATTGGCTTCAGCGCTGTATGAAGCCGACCATGCGCGATTCAACTCCTCGTGCACTTGCTCAATGCTGATCTTTAGCGGAGTGTGCGCCATCGTGAACGGCGCGAAGTCCAACCAGTGCTTTGGCCGAGTTAGCCGCCCCGAGGCCTTTAGCCGCGCATAGAGCGGAGTGGAAGGAAAGGGAACGAGATTGCTGAAGATGGGAAGCCCGGGGGGCCAGCTTCGCATCTGCTCGAGCGTCCGTTCGGCGACGCCGGGCGTATCGAAATCCATGCCGAAGATGAATCCGAACATCGCGATAATGTTGCGCCGCGCCAGCCGATCGAGCACGGCACCGTACTCGGCAGGTTTGTTGAAGCCCTTGGCTACGTCGGCGAGGTTCGCCGGGTCGATCGATTCCAGACCGATGTAGAGAGCTTTGGAGCCCGCCGCCGCAAGCAGGTCAACCAGTTCTTCGTCGCGTAGAAGATTCATGCTGATCTGTGCGATAAAAGGCATTTGAGCCTCGGCGGCTATTATCGCGCGCAACAGTGATTTCGTTCGCCTCGGGTTAATGGCGAAGTTATCGTCGACCATAAAAATGAAAACCTGTCCGCCATCCCGCTTGGTGCGTCTCTTCAGGCTCAACATTTCTTCGACGACGCTCTCATCGGATCGAAATCGGATTGAATCACCAAAGAACCCAGTGACCGTGCAGAACTCGCATCCGTAGGGACACCCGCGGCCCGACTCGATGGGAATCAATCGAAATGCTCCAAACCCATCACCCACCCGCTTGAGCCACGGGCGCAGGAAACGGGGAATGAGGTCGAACTGTTCGAGGTCGAGGGACTCCCACGGAATCACCGGGTAATTTTTTAGACTCGGCTTTCGCTCTTTGCCTGACTCATCGACCGGCGCGTAAACCTCTTGGAGTTGGCCGCGCGCCGCATCTTCGACAATCTGAGGCCAAAGTTCATCGGCCTCTCCAAGCGCAATTGCGTCGGCGTGACGAATGCCACCATCCCTGCCAAGCGCTTCGTCAGGCATTTCAGTTACGTGCGGCCCGCCGATAACCACCGGCACGCCGGCCGCGCGGACCGCATCCGCCATGCGATAAGCCTTGGCGATCATCCTGGTCATCGAACCTATGCCGACCAGATCAATGCGGTGCTTTCGAACGAACCGGGCCATGCCTTTCTCGTCCATGTCGTGTGTGTTGCCATCGATCAGCAGAACCTCGTGGTCGGGCGGGGTGATCGCCTGAAGCAAAAACATCCAAAGATGCGGCATGAAATTACGTGTGACTCCATTGTCCGGGTTGTAGAGCAGAATCCTCATCTGGTTTCCTCCAAGGCCGGTGCTGATGGATTGCGTTTGTGGTACGGACCTGATAACGCAACGAGCGAGCCTGACAAGTGACCTTATGTGTCAAGAACCGGTGCTGGTTCGTAGTAAAGGACGAGGTTAATGACTGGGCCTAACTTGCAGCCTTACGTGATTCGAAATAGCGTGTGGATGATATCATGAACATCACAAGTTGCAAGGGCCAAAGGTGATGTGATGTGATACTGGTGAACTCATGTCCCGAAGCAGCTTTCAGTAAACTTCGTCGTGCGTCCCCGCCGATTGCAGTAGAATCGCTTCACTTCCTTCGTGCTCAACAAACTCAAAGACGAGTCGTAGATCATAACC
>JBASRM010000012.1:0-4868 GCA_049273835.1 Blastocatellia bacterium
GTCAAACCTCGGGGCTGTGACTTGTACTCGCCGTTGTTCCATTCGGGATCGCTCTTGATCGGATCGATGACCATTCGCCTCATCATGCGATTGCGACCAGCGATCTGGTCCGGAAGGCTGGCGAGAGGCATCAGCGCATCCATGAAGTCGGGATACTTCTCGCCCCACACCCAGGTTTGCATGCCGCCCATCGATGTGCCCATCACCAGCCGAAGATGGTTTACGCCGAGCCCTTCGGTCAGCAGACGATGGTGCGCCGTGACCATATCGTTGTAGCAATAATGCGGAAAGCTTGCGTGCAACCCGTCGCTCGGTTTGGAAGACTGCCCGTGCCCTATTGCGTCGGGCAGAATGATGAAATACTTCGCGGCGTCTAACAGTTGACCGGGTTTGAAGAGCACACCGCCAAACTGCTCCGAAAGGAACCCACCGCCAGAGCCTCCGGTGCCGTGCAAAATCAGGACGGCATTGCGGACTGTTCCGGATGCATCACGGCGCGGCGTCCCAACCGTGCGGTAATGAAGCTTCAATTCGGGAAGCACCTCGCCGCTGTCAAATTTGAAGTTGCGGATAACGAAGTCGCCTTGTGTCGGAGCCGGGGTGTTCCCGGCCGGATTATTCTGAGCCGTCCCAGGCAAGGTGATGAGCGCAAGTAGCAGGATGGTGAATCGACGAACAAGCATGCTTGCCTCCTTTTCAAATTGGGAAAAATTATCGGTTAGAAGGCTATTGAAAACGAACGTTCGGCTCTCGTTAATACAAATCAACAGGAAGCTGAGTTCTGGATTGTAAGCCGAGTCGGAACAAACCACCAACCGCATTGGTAGCCTCCTCCGCGTGGGAGGCACTGTTTCATGGAAATGAAATCATAGGATCAAGCGATTAAGCTCAATTGGAAAGGAGACCCGTTTTGTTTCGCTGGTTTATTAGAATACCTGAATCGATGGTCTTGCCGGTCCGGGAAATAGTCTGAAAATGCATTTTGTCACCGGCGATTTCGATAAGCATAAAATGCATGTCCTGATCGAAAGACTTTGCGGTAATCTGCGATGGTGCGACACCGCCTGTTCTCAACTTCCCACCCGCGCCGGAGATGAAGTAGTAAATTCCTTTTTGTGGCTTGATCCGTTCGTAGAAATGTTCATGACCGGAAAACACAACGCTTACCCGGTGTTTCACAAAGATAGGCTCAACGATTTCCCTCAACTGCTCCTCCGGACCGTGAGCTTTGCCCGACGAGTACGGCGGATGATGGAAAAAGCAGATCTTCCACTCGGAGTTGTTCTTTGATAGCTCATCTTCCAGCCAGTTGATTTGACGCTTATCCATGTAGTTGCTGTTCAGCGAGTAGAAGGTGACATTACCTTTTTTGAAGCTGTAATACTCTTTTCCGTTCATATTGAAATGATCGTACATTCGCTGGTTCGAATCGTCATGGTTTCCCAGCGTCGCATAGAACTTAAGTTTTTCATCCAACAGGACTTTGTAGACGGCTTCGAATTTTTTGTCATAGTCCTTTGCGCTGTCTCCCCCGTAAAGGTTGTCGCCCATCATCAGCACAAACTCGAACGGGAATACTTTTTTGTATCGCACCATCATATCAGCCACCTGTTGCTGCTTATCAGTGCCCGAACCTGTGTCGCCGATAACTGCGAAGCGGACTGAACCGTCTTTAATGGGGAGGCTGACTTCCAGATTCGCTTTGGGAGTTCCGTTTGAACCCGAATTCTGACCAGGAGTGTTGCTTACATAGCCGATCGCCAGCAATGTGACCGTCATCGCCGCGCTGATAAGACGTTTCATTGAGGGTCCTTTCTCGCGCTGCTAGGGAAGCGCGTTGAGCATGTAGTCCACAATCAGCCCGTTTTCTCTATCGACCAAAAGCAGATGCCGGCCGACGAAACGATACCTCATCTGTTTTGGAAGCTGAGGAAGCGCCAGCAGCAGCGTGGGCGGGACCTGCCCCAACTCTTTGGTCTCCGGATAAGGGTAGTTGACTCGCAGCGGGACGCCTTTGGTATCCGCCCCCAGGATCGTTTCGCGCACTTCTTTTCTATCGGTGCCTTTGAACTCCGTTCGGATCGTAGCGCGAATGTAGTTAGAAATGTCCGGCGCAAAAATATTTCCGGGTTTCGAGTTCGCCCTGGCTTTTCTGACGGCGTCTTCGAACACTGCCTTGTGTGCCTCAATTTGCTCAGGCGTGGCTTTCTTTGAAAGGTGCGGTAGCTTGGTTTCTAATTTCTCGCGAAGCCGCACATATGCCTTCACGTTTTTTTGAAATTTGGTGACCGTGGCGTTCTGGGCACTTGACGTGACTTTTGCCGAACCCTGAACCGCAAACGCGAATCCTGCATGACTTCCCAACCACAGGGTTAACGCCGCGCAGGCCATGGCCACCAGCGAACTTTTGGGTCTGTGAGTCATCAACGTCCAAAAAGGCAACGGGCATTCCAGCGGTGAGGTCACGTATGAAGTTAGCGGGTATGGAGTTGAAACCTCGAAAAAAGCCCACAAATCGGCAAAATTGACGAGCCCACACACTTCTTCGGTGTACTGAATGAACCCTTGTAGGACAGGGGAGGACACTTCCGTACGGGAGGTTGTGAGACTACGATCCTCCAGAAGCCGATCCCTGATTATGGCTTGCCTGTTCTGATCGCACTTCTCCAGTGATAGTTCGCTCGGATTCCTCTTCGCCAAACGCATCGGGGTCGCCTGTGATCAGCCGTGCGCTTCGCTCCCGAGTGAAGTAAGCCCACGTCCACTCGCGGAAGACTGCCAGTCGATTTCGAAAGCTGATCAGCAACAAAATGTGTACGAAGGCCCACATAATCCAGGCGATAAAACCGGAAAGGCGCAATCCGCCGATCATTGCCACCGCCCGATGACGGCCGATGGTTGCCATGCTGCCCCTATCTTTGTATCTGAACGAGACCCGATCTCTGCCGCTCAGCTCGCGCAGAATGTTCTTGGCGGTTGCCGTTCCTTCCTGGGTTGCGGCGGCGCCCAGCGCTGGAACCAGTGTCCCGTCGGCGTCCTTCAACGTTGACATGTCTCCTATAACAAAGATCTCCGGGTGAGCCTTGATGCTCAAGTCAGGTTCTACCAATACCCGGCCCGCGTTGTCAGTCGGGGCCCCAAGCTGTTTACCAAGTGGAGCCGCGGCCACGCCGGTTGCCCACAGCGCGACGCTAACCGGCACCCATTCATCTCCGACCTTGATTCGCCCCGGCTCAACTGCCGTGACAAAGCTCTTTGTGCGGACTTCCACTCCAAGTTCCTGCAACTGCCGTTCGGCCTTGCGCGAAAGACTTTCGGGATACATACCCAGAAGTCGCGCGGCGCCTTCGTACACCGTGATGTGAGACTTGGTGGTGTCTACTGCCTTGAAGTCCTGAGCCAGTGCTCGGGTCGCTATGTCAGCGATTGCTCCGGCAAGCTCGACACCCGTCGGGCCTCCCCCGATGACCGCGAAGTGTAAGGGCGCGTGTCTGCCGGTCAAATAGGCTTCCCGCTCGGCAAGCTCGAATGCGAGAAGAATACGCCGTCGAATCTCGAGCGCATCTTCGATTGTTTTCAACCCCGGGGCGTCCCGCTCCCACTCATCGTGCCCAAAATAAGCGTGACGAGCGCCGGCCGCGACCACTAAATAATCGTAAGAGAGTTCCGCGCCATCTTTTAGGTTCACGCGTCTGGCCACCAAATCAAATCCGGTGACCTGGCCCATGATGACTTCGACGTTGCGTGCTCGGTGGAGGATGCGGCGCAGCGGTTCAGCGATCGAACCGGGCGAGAGGACAGTGGTCGCGACCTGGTAGAGAAGCGGTTGAAAGGTGTGGTGATTCTTCCGATCGACCAGCGTGACGGCGACCGGCTTGCCAGACAATCCCTTCGCGACGGCCAGGCCGCCAAACCCGCCTCCTACCACAACGACCCTTGTCTCTTTCTTTTCCGTCGCAGGTTGCTCCTGTTGTTAGTGTCGTATCGGCGAGGGTGATTACACGGCCCTCGGTTCTACACTGTGCTCGATTGTATCGTCAGAAATGTTTCCGGGAATGTAGTTCGTCCCGCGGCAAATGGGACGGCGATTTTAGCTAACGACATATTTTTTGTAGTGCTCGAACCGGTTTAGAATAAGAATTACATAAGTGACCGGCTCTATCCCACGACAAAAGCCATACTTCACGACAGGGTCAGTAGAGTATTGGACCTTTGACTTTTGCAGGAGCCAGTAGGATACGTCGTCCCACGCCTCTGGATTCCCGCCGAACTTCTCTGTCAAGCGTTGCGCGTCCTCTACGTGGCCAGCGCCGCAATTATATGAGGCCAGCACGAACTTGAGTCGTTCTCTTTCATCATCAATCTTACTTCCCCAATATTTTGTCAGCCAATTCAGAAATCTGGCCGCACCTTGGACGTTATCCTCAGGGTTGCGCATGTTACGCACACCGAATTCCTTAGCGGTGGCCGGCATCAGTTGTAGAAGCCCGGTCGCCCCTGCCCAGGACCGCGCGTCAGGCTTGAAGCGGGACTCTTGAAACGCTTGAGAGGCAAGCAGTCTCCAATCCCACTTCAATTCGCCAGCGTAGCGCTTCAACAAGATGTCGTAGGGGCAGAGCTTACCAGTCTGCGAGGTCAGATACTCGCTCGCGGCCCGCTCCCTGTAGCCCTTGCGGTCGACGAAGTACTTCCGATACATCCTGTCAAACAAACCGGTGTGCTGCTTACCTTCTATCCACCGATTGAGTTCCTTCAACAAGGCAGGTGCATTCGTCCTCACTGCCCAGGCGACTTTATGTGATGCTCCGACTAAAGGGCGTATCTTTATGTTTGTAAAATAGGACTCCTTAAGCTGTCCAAGGTTGTCT
>JBASRM010000016.1:0-6713 GCA_049273835.1 Blastocatellia bacterium
ATACCAGGCTCGCCCCGCTGCTGAAGGCCGCCACTTCGGTGCCCCGCCGTATCTTCTCGACAGCGCCCACCGAGAGTGCGCTGTAAGAGCTGCCCGGTGAGCTGCTGTTCCCATAGTTTTCGTTTCCGATCGCTGCGACAGGTAATATACCGTACTGGTCAACCAACATCTCGAAGACTTTGGCAAACAATGGTTCGTAGTAATCAAATCCTACCGACATACTGATTATGTCCGCGCCGTTCTCGACCGCCCAGGAAATGCCTTCGAACAATGTCTGCAGAGTGGCATTTCCAATCAGCACGCCGGCAACCAGCAGGTTCGCTTCAGGCGCGACTCCGATTGAAACGCCGCCCGCTGTTTTCCCTCCCGCAATCGTTCCGCAAACATGCGTGCCGTGCTGATCGGAATCGAAGGTAGCGTTGTCTTTGGTGGTGATGCGTCTCCCGAGCGGATCTATCACAACAAAATCTTTGACCCGGCCGGCAAGTGCGGGATGCTCACCATGAACGCCGGTGTCGAGGACGGCGACGTTGATGTGCCTGCCTTTGGTCTTCTTCCACAGATCCGCAATGCCGAGTTGCTTCAGTCCCCAGGTCAGCCCGTCTTTGTTTTCCTGCTTCTCCAGCTCCTGATAATCCACTTCCTTGGGTTTGATGAGGCGAATTCTCTGGTTCGGCATGATAGCTACAACGTTAGGCTGCTCGGCGAGCGCCGGGAGTGTTTTCGGTGTCACTTCAACGTTTGCCACCGGCATCGTGCTCTCGCCGATGGACGAAACCTCGAGCCTTTGTTTCCCCGGCCTCGTTTTGACGCTTGCTTTGCCGTATCCTTCAAACAACTGCTGCTGGGCGGCACGTTGTGACGCCGCGCGCGATTCGACGTCCTTTAGCCTTCTCTTGAGTTCACGGAAGCGACCACGCACGCGAGACTCCTGTTGCGGAGCTTGAAAGATGACGATTGCATCACGCTTTTCGTTTGGCGCACTGTGGGCCAAGAACGCTTCAAAGGTAGGCGAGATCTTTCCGACGTGTTCATTCATAATTTCCTCCGCTGACGTGCCTTCCTGTTTACTTCCGTGGAAGTCGTTACAGACTTGGTTACGCCCTGTGGCCGTCTTCTTCCCTTTCGCTCTCGATTGAGTGCCCCAAGCCAGCGACCAATGACCTTTGCAAGTCGCTCCGTGTGCCGCTTCGTGTACACTTTCTCGTTCCCAAGCTTGGTTGATAATTGTTTTAATAGTGACGCAAACTCAGACCATTGGGATTTATCTTTTGGGTATTGCTTCTGGCTATTCTCCAGAATCTCTCCAATCGCAGTCGCCGTGTTGCGGGCACCCTCTTTGTTAGACCACAATTCCGCGTCGTGGGATGCAGCTAGAATTCTTAGTACTTGCAGAAAGGCACAGTCGACGCCGTGGTTACCTATCCTTCGATACGACAGCCCTTGGATCGCCACCTCGGCTTGGCAGTGATACCGAGAGTAGTCGGAAAAGGATGGACCGGGTGACGTATATAATTCCACTGCCGTCGACAACCACTCCAGCAGATCGCTCGATCCGCACCAATGCGACAAAAAAAACAAGCTCTCCGACATCGAAAACACTTCTCTCGCGCCAATTTCTGAGTCGCCGCTTTAGAGCGGTTTCGTTCATGGAATCTGGATTGTCTCGGAGCCAATGAAGCGTTTCGCTTATGGCGCCTTCCACGTGTGTATCACCCACAAAGCGATTGGCTATTGGCGCAACGTCGTCAGATGAAAATCGAGCCAAGGTTCTGGGAACCAATATTTTTGCGGAACTTGGTGCTATAGCGATTCGTTGGATAACTTTCTTTCTCAGTTGAGAATTCCTCTCAACCTCGGAGCCACAGGACAAATAAGCCTCACCCAGTACGCTTGACAGAGAAGTGGTGTTCGGCTGAGCCAAGAGACCTCGAATAACCCCAGCGGCAGCAGAAGCAGGAGCCAACCCGCAATAGAGCGCGATCACCTCCGTCCAACGTACGTCGGCGTGCTCGCTTACTAGTCTTTTCGCGTCGATCCCGAGCCGATTACCTTCGTGAACCGCTTGGGCCGCCAAATACTCTTGAAAGGTCAGATGTGCAAATGCAAAAAAAGCCGGCCTGCGTTCAAGCAGCGGTCCGGTGCGATAACGGACATGCTGGAGCAGCGCAACCGCGCGTTCCTCGTCGTCCAGCACTTGGAGAAATATTTTCAATACCTTATCAGCCTCATACTCCGCGCGGTCATCCGCCTGCATTTCCAAAGCGACTTCCCGACACACGCTCAGCTTCTCACTTAGTGAGAATTCGGAGCGTATTCCCCGTCTTTGATCCCAATGGTGCAGCAACCCTTCGACGCACAGACCATACAACACAACCCGATCTCTAGGGAGTTCTCCTCCTTCAAAGTAATTGACCAGACAGATGGCTGAAAGCATCAACGGATTCCGAGCAAGATTGCTAATATGGGGATGGCCCTTAAAGCTATCAAGAATCTGTTGGCCCTCCGCCTCACCTTCGCGGCGCGCCTCCTCCTCGGGCTCATTGCGAGCAAGTCGTATTGCCGTACACCAGTGCCGTGAGTATTCTCCGATGGCATCCTCACCGAAATCGAGGAGATCGCTTTCGACAAAACCAAGCGATCTCAGCGTGCCAATCTGGTAACCGACCGGTCTCGAAGAAACGAGATATCCACATTTCGAATAGTCAAGGCACAGATTTTGGAGCCAAGGCAGAATGTGATCATCCCTCAATTCGGGATCGGTCTCATCCAGTCCGTCTAGCATCAAAAGGACCCTACCGCTTTTCATCTGCCTTTCGATCCATCCAATCGGCATTAGATTCGCACGGTCGCGGCTTGCGGTGGCCTTCTCGATGAGCGCGGCTCCAGTCGGGAGATTGAGCGGGTCAAGCTGGCGCACCCTAAGAAGCAATGGAATCGCCTGCTGTTCAGCCAGCACAAGCTCTTGTTCGACCGAAGCTACCTTCAATTGAAGCCGTTCGAGAAACGTTGATTTGCCGCTACCAGGCGCGCCAATGATGACGTTGCGAGGAACAGCTGTGACTTGCTGAAGCGCGGTGACCCCTTCTTGCTTTCCTGTCTGCTCCTCCTGCCGCCATTGTTCGTCCAGACTTGACCGCTCACCGAAGTATTTCCGCGCGGCTTCGAGATTCATCGGAGCGGTCTCGTCGGGCGAGCCGGAAGTCGACTCTCCTCGAACAGCTTTCCGCGGAAGCAGGCGTGGCATCACAAACAACTCGCGCAAATCAACATTCTGATTGGTTGTCATCTGAACTGTGCCCGTCTCTACGCGGTGAAAGCGCTCGAAGAGATAGTCGCGATACATGAGCTCGAACTTTTCATCCGCTGCCGACTGGCCAGAGACACTTAGCGTGTCAAGTTGTTCATTGATCGCGTTAAGCCGATTTACGACACGGCGGAGCAGTTCGAAGGTGCTCGAAAAGTGAAGCTTCTCCCATTCCAGCATCACCGGCCCGACAAGCATCAGCACCTGCACGACTGTGTGCAGCGCTACGCGGTAGACCGATTCCTGCTCTTGCTTCCTGACCGCTTCCGGGATGGAAACGCTTTCTTCCAAAAGGTCCTTAACTACCGCCTCAGGCGTGACATTGGGATTTGAGATCTGCTCAAGTGTGAGCGAGCTGCTGAGCCGAGCAAAACCTTCCAGGATATTAGCGGCCTGCTGTTTACTGAGTTGTTGGTTTCGGAAGAAACGGGTAAGGGATTGTGAAGCTGCATCGGCAGCCTCTTCCACCTGACGAATGACGGCCTTTCGTCTCAAGACATCGCGGATGTTCGGCCGGAAAGCATCGGAGAAGACTCGCCCGAACAACTCATCGAAGAAACCAACGACTTGATCGGCAATTGCAGTGGACATGTGTCATCCTCGCGGACTGACTTCTCGATTGGATGAATGGACCCAGTAAGGCAGCCGCATTGTAGCGCATGGCCTGTGCGAACTCAATCGCCAGAGTGTTATGGTTTCCTAACTTCCGAGCGAGTCGAACTGCCAACTGTGCAGGGAAAATGCGATCTACCGCTCAAGCCCGAAGCGGCGTTTCGGTCATCGCGTTTTGATGGGAATGAATGGAAGGTAAACTTAGGTGGTCAGGTGATCCAGAAACAGTGGATAGCTTTAAGGATTCGGGGTCTATTTCACCCCAAGATGGGTCTTCATAAAATCAATCATGCGGCGAATAATCTCGCGCGATCTGTCGTCGTCATTTTGGCTGTCGAACCCATGGACTCCGTTCGGATGATTCATAAACTCGATGGCCGCGTTCCTCGCGATCGCTTCGTGCACAAACCGGTCAATCGAATCGTTCATAGTGGCTATCGCGTCACGTCCCCCCAGCGCGACGAAGATCGGTGGGAGTCGGCTGGTCTCTCCGTCAATGTACGTTATCGGTGAAAAGCGCTTGATGGTCTCCGGCGTTTCGTGTTGGCGATGGATTTCAGACTGCTGAATGTCGAGAAAGGCGTAGACCGCCGCGATGCAACGGACGTACTCAGGCTTGTCCCGCATGGCGATGCTCAGCATTGGGCCGCCGGCAGAGAATGCGGCGAGACAAAGCCTGTCTCGATCGATCTGCAGCGAGTCGGCGTTGGCGCGAACGTAGGCAATCGCGTCGCTGACATCGCTCGCCCCCTCGGTAATCAGGGTCTTGGGATAGCCTAGACGGTGAGTAAAGGTTACGGCGGCCAGACCTGAAGCCGCCATCAGCTTTCCATATGAAACGTAGATTCCCCAATCTTTTGCGCGGAGCTGTGATGCTGCGCCGCCGTGAATAAACAGCACCGCCGGCCGCCGCTCTTTCAGAGGGAGGCCGGGTGGCAGATAAACATCCATCTTCAGGTTGGGATCGTCACTTCTTTTGTAGCTCAGATCTTTTTTGACCGTCACCCTGTCCATTCCCGGCACGCTATAGACCACAGGCATCGCCACAATCTCAGCAAGTGTGCGCGGGCGATCGGCGGCTTTTTCCTTCGTTTTGTCGGCCTGTTGTTTGACGGGTGAGGCTGAGACCACGCGGTGGAGCGTCGCCACATTTGCACCGATCACCATAACCGCGGATGCGATGACCAACAGCGTTCGAGTGAACCTGTAAGTGTGACTGAATGTCGCGTAGCTCTTCACCATCGCTATTTGTCCTTATGTTTCTCTTTGTGCTGATCTTCGGACATATCCAAAAACCGTTTGAACCGCGGATCGGATCGCAGGCTATTAAGATCCTCGTCTCCGTTTATGTAGTTCCCGATCTCGAATCCCGCGTCGGCCGATTTCTGGAGCCATTCAAAGGCGGCGTCTCGATTGCCCATCATCGCGTTCGCGCAAGCGATGTTGTACATCGAAGTCGGCTTGCGATATCCAAACTGAATCGCCTGTTCGAAGGCGTGAATCGCCCGTTGATGCTCGCTCGCGTAGTGGAGCGCGTAGCCCAGGTTGAACCAACCACGCCCATTGGCCGGCTCTTTCCTAAGGAATGTTTCGTAAGCCTTAACCGCGGGCGCCCAGCGTTGCTTCGAATACTGCGAGCCGCCAAATTCCTGATCGTTGAACTGGGACAGCGAAAGCGTCCGGCTCAGTTCTTCAATCTGTTTGAACCGTGGTTCACTGCGCAGGCTGGCGATGTCAGGATCATCCCGGAGCTTGGCGCTGTCATCAAAGCCGGCGTTGATCGACTTTTCGAGCCACTCGAGTCCGGCCGCGCGATCGCCCTTCAGCGCGTAGGTGCACGCCAGGTTGTACATCGCATTCGAGCCGCGATACTCCAAATGCTCGACGGCCAGCATCAGCGCGCTAACGGCGCGTTCGAAATCGCGAAGCCTGAGCAGCCGCGAACCGACTTTGTACCATTCATCACCGTCGCTGGATGATTCGCGCTTGAGTGACTCGAAGTTATTGATCGCGTCTTCGAGCCTGGATGTGGGCTTGTCTTTCCCAGGTTTGTCATCCTTCCTGGCAACCGAGGCTTTTCGCACGATCTCGCTGAATCGGACGTCCGAGCGCAGCGGATCGAGATCCGAATCGGTTTTCAAAAGATCTGTCCGGTCGAATCCAACGCCCAGGGAGCGCTCGAGCCAGAACAACGCGTTCTCTTTGTCGTTCAACAGAGCATAGCCACATGCGACGTTGTACATCGCAGTCGCCTGCCGGTATTTCAGACCGATCGAATGAGTGAACGCCTCGATCGCCTCGATGTATTTGTCCGATTGATGCGCCGCGTAGCCGCGTTTGAACCAATACTCGCCGTCTTGCGTCTCCTTGTTGTCCTCACTCCTGACTTTTAGTTTCGCATTTTGAACGGTTTCGTCTTTCGACTTTTCGGATTTGCGCTTTGCGTTCTCGTCGGGCCGCGAATAAGCGGTCAACGAGAGACATAACACCACGCACAGCGATGCCAACCGGTTTAGATTAAGTTTCATTGTTCTACCTCCATTCCCAGAAAACGGGTCAGGGCCAGGGCAGCTCCGAGTCCGCACGCCAACCCAAGGGCAACCATCTTTAGACCTGAATCGCAAGTCTTGAAACAAACTATCCATCGCTTAATATGACGACAAATAAGACTTCCGCTTGAAGCCCGAATTCCGAACTCTCAATCAGTTCTTCGCCGGTGGCGGGCTCTGCCACAGAACGTTCACGATCATCCATCTGCCATCGTACTTCGCGAGATGGAAGTAATCAGTTCCCC
>JBASRM010000742.1:0-7858 GCA_049273835.1 Blastocatellia bacterium
CTACAAACCGTAAACCCGTGACATCTTTATGACCGAAGGAGCAAAGACCAATCCCAGCATCATCAAGCTGGAAAACGTGTCGAAGTATTACAGGGACTTTGCGGCGGTGCAGGATCTCAGTTTTGAGGTCGGACGAGGCGAAGTCTTTGGCTTCATCGGTCCTAACGGTGCCGGGAAGACCACTACGATCAAAATGCTTTCGACTCTTATGCTCCCCAGCGAAGGCAAGGTTAGCGTCGCCGGATTCGATGTCGTAACCGAACCCTACGAGGTGCGCCGTCTAATTGGATATATGCCCGATAGCTTCGGCGTATACGACGATTTGTTGGTGTGGGAATATCTGGACTACTTTGCCGCTCTTTACAAGTTGAGCCCGCCAGGGCGCAAACGGGCGATCTCGGATGTGCTTGAACTGACCGATCTCGGGGTTAAACGAAACTCGCAGGTCATGAGTCTCTCACGAGGGATGAAGCAGAGGCTTTGTCTCGCCAAAACGCTTTTGCACGACCCGTTGGTGCTGCTGCTGGATGAGCCGGCGTCGGGACTCGATCCGCACGCTCGAATCGAAATCCGCGAGCTGATTCGCGAACTCTGCCGGATGGGGAAGACCGTAGTTGTATCGTCACACATCCTTACCGAGCTTGCCGATTTCTGCACGTCAATTGGAATAATCGAAGCCGGAAAGCTCCTCGCGGCTGGACGAATAGACGAAATAACCGCGCGGCTGGCAGGCAATGTGATTCTGGACATCACAGTAAAAGGCGATCCACTTGTTGCGCTTGACGTGCTGTCCGAGCGCACGGATGTTAAGCGACCGACCTGCGACGGCAGGGTGATACGCGTAGAGTACACCGGTCAGCCTGATGATATCGACGAGGTGCTCGAGTATCTTGTGGGTCGTGGGGTCCGCTTGCTTGGGTTCACAAGAACCGAAGCTAATCTCGAAGACATATTTTTGAAGGTGACGCGCGGGGTGGTTGCATGATTGGTTAATGGTTTCGGGCTCGGAGTTCAACGTTCAAGAACGTCGAACTCAGAACGTCGAACTCAGAACGTCGGACAGAAAACAACAATGGACTTTTCAAACCCCATCTTGATCAAGGAAATGCGCAGCCGGATGCGTGGGACACGCGCATTTATGGTATTGACCGGATACGTCGTCACGCTTAGCCTGATCATCGGCCTGATCTACATTGTTTTGCACAAGAACGCACCGACGACGGTTGTCAATCAAGCTGGATCGGTGCTGACGCCGGTATTGATTTACGTTCAGATGGGATTGATATGCTTGATTGCTCCGACGTTTTCAGCAAGCGCGATATCATCGGAGCGAGAGCAGCAGACGTTTGATCTGCTGATCGCCTCGCTCGCCCGCCCGTCGACTATTCTTTTCGGCAAAGTGGGAGCGGCGCTGTCGTACCTGTTCCTAACCCTGTTTGGTTCGCTTCCGCTGATCGCGCTTACCTACTCGCTTGGAGGCGTAGCGCTGCGCGACATAGCGATAGCTTATTTGATAATGATTGTGGCGGGGGTGACCTTCTGTTCGCTGAGTTTTCTCTGGTCCACGCTGATTCGCCGGGGTGTGCTCGCTCAACTTACCAGCGTGGTCTCGGTCATTTTTCTGGTGGCGGCAATGCCCGCGCTGGCACTGTTCTTTTCGGCTCTCGCGGGGAACTTCACCGGCCGTCCATCACAGGCTTTCCTTAACGTGGTCTTCTTGCTTCTCCGGACGAACCCGTTTGCGGCGATCGCATCGCAGATTCCGGGTATTCCAATTCCCTCGAACATCTGGCTGCGCGATGTTCCAGTGTGGGTGACCCAGGTGATATTCTATTTGGTCTTGACAGCTCTTAGCCTTTTTTGGAGTCTGAGGCGGCTTCAGCGAGTGAGAAGCTGGTTATGAACGATGCGGTCGCGAAAATCATTCAATTCGAACGGCGCGTAAGGTGGCGGCGACGATTGATTTCTCTTCAAGACACGCTGGTCTTGGCGATTACAATTGGCGGGCTCATCGCTGCCGGCTTGATTCTGTTTATGAGTTTTCGAGGGATCGCCGGATCATCGCTGTTGGTCATCAGTGGCGCGATCGCTCTTGCGGTGGTGCCCGCGGTTGGGGTCTGGCTTTTTGATTGCGCGCGGGACCGCGGGTCTGCGTTGATGATTGACCAACGACTCGGGCTCGAGGACAGATTGCCGACGGCGGATCTGATCATCGCGCGCGGTGGTCCAAATGGCGGACTCGAGGGGGCTTTGATCGAAGATGCTGCCTATCGAATAACCGATAATGACGCGGCGTTTGTGGCGCCGTTCGGTGTGAAGCGGTGGCACGCGCTGTTGATGGTATCTCTGATTGCGTTGGTTGCCGCAACGATGGTTCCAGCGCGCGTGGTTCCCGTTACCGAAGAATTGGCCCAGGAGCGGCGCGACATCGAGAGCGCCGGCGAGTATCTCGAACAGACTGGCGTCGCAATCGCTACCGTCCCACCTGAGACCCAGAGCGCTGATCTCGCAAGAGAACAAGCCGAGCTTGGGCGCGGGTTCAAGCACTCTACTGTGACTCGAGCGGAGGCGTTGAGGAGGCTGTATGCGCTTGAGGAGCGCATGAGCCGGCGACGCACTGATCTCGCGAGCACTCGAGCCGATGAGATAGTCTCCCTGGCACAACGCCGGCTTGGCGGCGCGCTTACCAGTCCAACCACAATTAGACGCGAGAAGCCTGCGTCCGATAAGGCCGAAACAGACTCCTCGCCGGACGGGCTGCTCGAAACCACGAAGAAAACGGCCGATAAGGAACGCGCGATGGCCCAATCTAACTCAGCGGTTACGACCACCGCGCCGCGAGAGGGCAAGGCCGGCGAGCCGAACGCAACTCAGTCAAAGGAACGCGCTCGCGCGCGCAATCGGATTGACTCAAACGCTTCCGCCGGCAAAGGCGCGGAACAGGCAAAGACGGGGGATAAGCCACTGGAGCCAGTTTCAGGGCAGAGCGATTCGTCTAAAGATGCCACTGCTGAACCCAGGCTCCCTGAAAAATCGGCGGTTGATCAGAGACCAACCGGGTCGAATGCCGGCAATGAGAAGACGGACGAACAGAGAGCCGCTGAGCAGAAGAGCGGCGATCAACCACCCGAGGCAAAAGTCGGCGGCGACCTGGACGCACTCAAAGCAGTACCCAACTCTCTCGCCGAGCAGGCGGTAAAGGCTTTACCAAAGGTTTCGGACGAACTTTTGAAAAAGGCGGCCGAGCTTAGAGCCAAGCAACTGTCACCATCGGATATCGAGAAGCTGCGACAGGCAGCTGCGGCTCTCTCCGGAGAGCTGACGCAGATTTCGCAATCGAAGGAGCTTCAACAGGCGCTTCAGGAAATGGCCCGTCAGATTAGTCCGGAGCAAATCGAAAAAGTCGCGCGTGAACTCGCAGGTCAAGAAGATCTCAAACAGGAACTCGAGGCGGCAACTCGCTTGTTGATGGAGAATCAGCAGGCAAAGGAAATAGTCGCAGGACTTGCCGGACAGCTTGCGCGACAGAAAGAGCAAATGAGACCGCAACAGCTCAATCCCAGTCGCGGCCAGCAAGGCCGTCCTGTCACTAGTGACGGCTTGCAAGGCCGAGAACCGGGTCCAGGCGATGGGGCTTCGCTAAACAGGCGAGACGGTGAACGCAGAAATGTTCAGAGCGCAAACGCGGGCGGACGGTTAACGGGTGAGGGGAAAGAAAAGGGTCTGCAGGGTAAGCAGAAGGTTTCAGGCGGCGAGTATTTGTACTTACAGTCGAAAGCCGGTCCCGGCGCTGCTCGAGCGCCTTACTCGTCGGGTTACCCGCAATATCGGCGCGAAGCCGAGCGATCAGTCCAAAGGAGTCGGGTCCCATCGGGCCTTCGGTCGGTGGTTCGCAAATATTTCGACGCGATAAATCCCGATGCGAAAAAATGATAAGCGACGCGCTGCGCGGACACTCGTGTTTCTTTCGAGCAAAGCATTCGAGGCAGACAGAGGAGAAAGCAACATGGAGCAGAGAGATAAAGAAAGACTCTTGTCGAACTTGAAGTCGCTCCCCAATGAACTGGACGACTTGCTCAAAGACCTGGACGAAGAAACGCTGAGGTGGCGACCCATTCCCAACAAGTGGTCGCTAAAAGAAATTATGTGTCATCTGCGCGATATGGAACGGCTTGCATATCTCGCCCGCTACCACAGGATGCTCATGGAGGACAATCCGCTGCTCGACAACGTTGACCAGGACAGGCTTGCATTTGAACGCGATTACATCAATCAAGACGCGAAGGCCGCTCTCGAAGAGTTCAAGCGGCTTCGGTGGGAAACGATACAGACTCTCGACGACGCTCCGGTCGACGCCTGGTCGCGGGGCGGAATACACGAGATGGATGGTCCTTTAACCGTCGAGCAACTAGTCGTTCGGCAGATCAAAGGCAACGACATCAACCACCTCGTTCAAATGAAAGATATTGTCAGGCTGAAGATGCCCTGGTGAGAAGGGGAACCGCAAATTGCAAAACTGCAAATTGAACATTGAGAGCTGGGAATTGAAAATTGCAAATCGCAAATAAATTGAATGTAGATGAGTCGCTGATCTCAGAATTTCAATGTTCAATTTGCGATTTGCATTTTCAATTCGCAGACCGATGAGTCCTTATGCAAACGCTGGGTGAGATAAAAGAAAGTGTTGAAAATTACGTCGCGAAGTTTGGCGAGCTGCGATCCGAGATCGCTCGAGTTATCGTCGGCCAGCATGAAATCGTCGAAGGCACTTTGCTCGCCCTGGTGACCGGGGGGCACGTTTTGCTTGAAGGGGTTCCCGGACTCGGAAAGACGCTATTGGTCCGAACGCTTGCTGAGACTCTGGGCCTCAAGTTCGCCCGGGTGCAGTTCACGCCTGACCTGATGCCCGCCGATATTGTCGGCACCAATATCATCGTCGAAGATGAGAGCGGCGAGAAAAGGTTTCGCTTTCAGCCTGGTCCCGTCTTCACTAATCTGCTCCTGGCCGACGAGGTGAATCGCGCGACACCCAAGACTCAATCGGCGTTGCTGGAAGCAATGCAAGAGCGGCAGGTGACAGTCGGCGGGGCCACGTACCGGCTGAACGGGGTCTTCTTTGTGCTCGCTACGCAGAACCCACTCGAAATGGAAGGCACCTATCCGCTGCCGGAGGCGCAACTGGACAGATTCATCTATAAGCTGGTGATCGACTATCCCACCCGATCGGACCTGATCGACGTATTGAGGCGCACTACGGCAGAAGAGATAACCCACGCGCAAAACATTCTCAGTTCTGAAGAACTCAGCGGGATGCAGACGCTGGTTCGTCAGGTGATCATTGCTCCGCACGTGGAAGAGTTGGCGGCTGACCTGTTGCTTAGAACGCATCCTGAAAATGAAAAAGCGCCCGAATCGGTTCGAAAGTACGTGCGCTACGGGGCTAGTCCGCGAGGCGCTCAGGCAATGGTTCTTACCGCGAAAGCGCGGGCCCTGCTCTCCGGCCGCTACAACGTCAGCACCGCCGACATTCTGAGTGTGGCGAAGCCGTCTTTGCGACACCGGGTTATTTTGAACTTCGAAGGCGAGGCGGATGGCTTGAGCACCGATCTGATCATCGACGATGTACTCGATTCCTTTTCCGCTTCGCAGAAAGCGGTGAAGCACCGCGAGGCGGAATCGCCTGTGACGTGAGACGTAAGACAGGAATGCTCGGAGTCCGGCCTTCAGGCCTTGTAAATGACCTCACGCAAAGCTGCTTACCAACTTCCGTCTAAGGTCCGGACAATCGCGTGGCCAATCATCCTTCCAGCGCCGAAGGATTCGCCCCGGAGAGAGGGCATTTCATTACACGATGGCGGGGAGTAAAGAAATCCTGTTGGATCCGGTGTTTCTGCGAAAGCTCGAAGGCCTCCGCATACAGGCACGGCGTGCATTTCCGGGTACGATGCGCGGCGAACGCCGATCTACTCGCCGGGGCGCATCGGTCGAGTTCCGAGATTTCAGAAAATATGAAGCGGGCGATGATTTTCGGCACATCGACTGGAGTATCTTCGCCAGACTCGAGCGGCTGATGCTTCGACAGTTCGTCGAGGAAGAGGATGCTCGAATCGATGTGTTGATCGACCAGAGCCGGTCGATGCATTTCGGGAGGCCGATTACCAAGTTCGATTTCGCTCGTCGAGCCGCGGCGGCGCTTGCTTTCCTCGCGGTGAGCAGCCTCGATCGGGTTGGCGTATCTGCGTTTGATTCCGGGATGCGAGCGCACGTTCGGGCGTTGCGAGGACGCGGTCACCTGCACTCCATCCTTGCGTTTTTGGAACGGCTCTCCGAAAACAGTGACGATTGCTCAACCGACAACTTCGAACAAAGTGAAAACGGCGCGTCCGTCACTGAGGCGTCCGCAGTCACGAACTTGAGCGCGGTGCTCCGAAGCTACCAGCGGTCGAACCAGCGGCCTGGAATAGTATTTGTGATTTCCGACTTCCTGGATCCGGGCGATTTTCGAATCGAGATGAAGTTACTCGCCGGGCGAGGTTTCGACTTGAACCTGATCCAGGTGCTCGCACCGGACGAATTGAACCCGCAGGCCGTAGGCGACCTGATGCTTGTCGATTCGGAGAGCTTCTCGGCCCGGGAGGTCACCATCAATGAGCGAGTGATGGCCGCCTATCAGGCGGCGCTCACCGGTTATACGACATCCCTTGAATCGTTCTGCCGAGCGAATGGAATCGGATACACCCTGATCACAGCCGACGCCTCGTTTGAGGATCTCTTACTGAAAGGTCTGGTCGAAGGCAGGATGGCAGAATGAGCAAGTGTGCAAGTTCGACTGAATTCACTCGGGCGAGATTATCTTGACCCTCCCCAAAACCGTCAGGTAACATCGCTTCAGCTGAGGGCTTCTGCAAGGTTAGTGTTTGATTTGCTAATTTTTTACCAACGCTAACGCAACGGGGGCCGGGAATGGCTGGCAGGCGCGATGCCCCACAATGGTCGGGGATGTCAAATGCCAGAGCACTTGGTCACCCACCTGTTCTAAACAGGTTCAAAGTTAGTAAGTCACACGGCCGAGCGGTTGCCCTCAAGCCTGCACCATCAAACCTCGAGCTGACGTTCCCCGATTCTGTGCACTTCCTCTTCTCGAGCACATAAAATCCTGACTGTGCGGCCTCCTGTCTGAGCCGCGTAGACTCTATGTGTCTGAGCTGAAACCGCAGGCAACCGTCCGGCACCACGAGCGCATTCCAGTGATGATCGCCGCGACATGACTGATGCCCCGGTGCTTGCTCGATTGGCACTGTGCGCAGGTTCGCGGGAAAGACTCAGTCCCGAGGCGGTTGCGGGGCAGGACTCTGTTTTGTTGTTGGTAAGTTATGTCTCAGGCTGTTTTTGACTGTTTTTCCTTGGCTTTCAGTACGTTTTGCCGATAAATGGGCCAAGTTTCATCCTCACTCTCTTGTCCTAACCTCTGATAGTTGGCGCGAAAGGATTGGTTAGAGGAGGTCCTTTCATGGTTGAGGGAAACACATACTCAACTGAACCGAAGGTGATTGAATCCCCAATTGAGACCTTGTTACGCGATATTCCTGCCATCGTCCGCCTGTCCTACAGTCTCCGCGACTCCCATCCTTCCAAGGACCTGGTTGAAGACCTCAGTCAAGAGATCCTACTGCTGCTCATAGAGGACGACTATCGGCGGCTCCGTTCATTCGATGCCCAGAGATCTTCGTTCAGGACCTGGTTGAGCGCGGTGGTCATGCATCACGTGAGCCGACACGTCTCGAAGGAGAAGTACTGGAAGCCCATGGACGAGGTCGCGCCCGAAAAACTGATCTACCTGCCAACGCAGGAACTAGAG
>JBASRM010000037.1:0-15721 GCA_049273835.1 Blastocatellia bacterium
AAGGCTGTCGCTCCAACGGTCGTCGCTCCAAGGCTGTCGCTCCAAGGCTGTCGCTCCAACGGTCGTCGCTCCAAGGCTGTCGCTCCAAGGCTGTCGCTCCAACGGTCGTCGCTCCAAGGCTGTCGCTCCAAGGCTGTCGCTCCCAGCCTGTCGCTTCAAGGCTTGACGCCTGAACACCAAACCATTAGCTTGCCGCTCGATAGATGTTGTTCAATCCTGGCTAAAGAGGAAGCAACCATGAAAGCTTTTCGCTCAGGTAGACCATTGCTGGCAGCCGTCAGCTTGTTTCTCACCTTGATTCTTCTGTCGTCCGTCCCGCAAGCCGTTTGTAATCCTTCTACACAAACCGCCCAGCCGAGAAGCGAAGCTCACGTAATAATGATCTCAATTGACGGCCTGGTGCCGGACTATTATCTCGAGCCGGCGCGTTTGGGGATGAAGGTTCCGACCCTGGTGAAAATGAAACTCGGAGGCGCTTATGCTGAGGGCGTCGAGGGTATATTTCCCACGGTTACTTATCCAGCCCACACGACGATGATCACCGGGGTCCGGCCAGCCGTGCACGGCATCGTTCAGAATCGAATTTTCGAAGCGCCCAACGCCCCGCAAACTCGCGAGTGGTATTGGTTCGCCGAAGCTTTGAAAACCGAGACTCTTTGGAGCATAGCGAAGAAAGCCGGGCTGGTTACCGCAAGTGTGGGATGGCCGGTCACCGTGGGGGCGGACATAGATTACAACGTGCCCGAGATTGCCGACCCAAAAGAGACTCAGCAAAGTGGCAAACGAACGGCGCAGTACTCGAGTCCAGGGTTGCTCGCGAAAGCCCTGGCCAACGCCGGCACCGACAGTACGACTGACGGGCGACGAACCACTATCAGCGAATTCATCATCAACAGCTACAAACCGAATCTGATGTTGATACACCTGATTGCGCTCGATGACGCGCATCACAAGAATGGTCCGCGAACGCCGGCGGCGATCGAGACCGCCGAACGAATGGATGGCTATGTGGGCCGCATCATCGAAGCAACTCGCCAGGCCGGTATTCTGGATAGCACGACTTTCTTTCTTGTATCGGATCATGGCTTCGCGGAGGTGAACAAAAAGTTCGAGCCGAACGCCGTGCTGGTCAGGGAGAAACTCATCACCCTTGGCGCGGACGGAAAACCGACTGATTGGAAAGCTTCGGCGTGGCCCGCGGGCGGCTCGTGCGCGATAGTACTTCGCGATCCAAACGACAAAGATACAGCGGCGAAGGTAACTTCGATCTTTACACGCATAGCGGCAACAAAAGGTCCAATCAGTCGTTTGCTCAATCAAGCCGAAATCAAAAAGCTTGAAGCGGTACCGACCGCCCTGTTGATGCTGGATGCTTCACCGGGCTTTTCATTCGGCGAGGAGCTGACTGGTCCTGAAATTCACGACTCTAAGGACTATCGCGGCACTCACGGCCAATTGCCATCTCGCGCGGATATGCGATCGGCGCTGATCGTCTATGGCGCAAGCGCGCGAGTTGGGGCGAAGATCTCGCTGTCGCGGATGATCGATATCGGGCCCACGGCCGCGTCTGTGTTGGGATTGAGCTTCTCGAATGCTGAGGGAAGTCCAATTGGCGAACTCTTGAAGCCCGGTACGATCCCCCCACAACCAAAGCGGGAGAAAAGAAAGCGTTGAAACCGGCTCGCTATAGAGTGTGAAGGATCACAGTTTAGAAATGGGGCGGCTTGCCTTCGCTCGATCTTCGCAAATTGTCTGCGTTCAGTCGTCCGCGACTAGACAGTCAGATCGAGAGAGTCAAGCCGCCCTTCGCGACCTTTGACCCTTGGGTGTCAGGTTAGGCCTTGAGCAGCAAATCGTCCTAAAAGAGGCTCTGGTGCCCGCAGTCCTGGAGAGTCTGTTTACGAATGAAAATCATCGTATGCATCAAACAAGTTCCGGAAGTCGCGGAGATCAGGTTCAACGCTGAAACAAACACCATAGTCAGAGAAGGCGTTCCCAACGTTGTCAACCCCTTTGACCGGCGCGCGCTTGCCGAAGCAATCCGACTGAGAGATTTGCAGGGCGGCGAAGTCGTCGTTCTCACGATGGGTCCGCCCCAGGCCCGCGAGGCGCTCATCGAATGCCTTGGGGCCGGGGCCGATAGCGCAATACACCTGGTCGATCCTGCCTTCGCGGGATCAGACACTCTCGCGACTGCAAGGGCGCTCGCGCTCGCCGTTGGAAACGAAAAATACGACATCATCTTCTGCGGTAAATATAGCGTCGATGCCGAAACGGGACAGGTCGGTCCCGAACTGGCGGAGATGCTGGATCTGCCACAAGTGAGCGGTGTAACCAAACTGGAGATGAGCGAAGATGGCTCGAAGCTCACCGTCGAGCGCGAGACCGATGATGGATTTGAGACCATCGAGTGCGACCTGCCGGTTGTGCTCACCGCCGCCGAGCGGTTGATCCGTCCTATCAAAGTCAAAGAGCCGCAGTTCGAAGCTGGACGGCAAAAGCCGATCGTTGAGGTCACAGCCGCGGACCTGTCCGCCGACACGACCATATTTGGATTCATGGGTTCGCCGACCTGGGTCAAAGAGATCAGATCGCTCGCGCGGACTCGGCAGGTTGAGATGATCGAGGGCTCAAGTGCAAACGAGAAGGCGGCGGCGCTTGTAGATCGGCTCCAATCGCGTGGCGCACTAGAAGTTGTCTCAACAACGCGGAAGCTTGTCACGGCGCCCAACAACAGTGTTGGGCGACCAGCCGGAAACGAAGTCTGGGTGCTCGCCGAATCGATGGATGGCAAGCTGCGTCGGGTTACCCTTGAGTTGTTGGGGAAGGGCATTGAGCTGGCGCAAAAGCTCAACACCCGGTTGGCGGCGTTGGTCACAGGGCCTGATGCGAGCGCTTTCATCGAAACACTTGCGGCCTACGGCGCTGACAGAGTGTATGTGTCACAGGACGAGCGCCTGACTCGGTATACGACTACCGCTTACACTTCACTGTTGGTCGAAGCAATTCGGACCCACAATCCCGTTGTTGTTCTAATTCCTGCGACGTCGAACGGACGCGACCTTGCGCCGCGCATCGCAGCCCGGCTGGGCGTGGGACTCACCGCCGACTGCATAGATCTTGAGGTTGACGAGTGCGGCAAACTGGTCCAGCTCAAACCGGCCTTCGGCGGCAACATAGCTGCAATGATCTACTCGCGGACCTTGCCGCAGATCGCGACTGTAAAGCCGGGAATGCTGCGTCCGGCAGCTCCAAACGAGTCCCGCATCGCCGAAGTGATTCAACTCCCCTTGACGAAGATTGAAGACCAGCGAACACGTCTTGTTGAAACTCGCAAAGAAGTGCCGCTTGAAGTCGCCGAGCTTGAGGAAGCTCGTCGTGTTGTCTGTGTCGGCACAGGCATCGGCGGTCCAGAAAACCTAAAAGCAATGGAATCGCTGGCACGGGCCCTTGACGCTCAAATAGGGGCGACCCGGCGGGTGGTTGATCAAGGCTGGCTGCCCCGCCACCAGCAGATTGGGTTAACTGGCAAGGTAGTCTCTCCGGAGCTCTACGTCGGCGTCGGAGTTCGCGGCGCGCTCAATCACACGATCGGCATCCAGCAGTCTGCCACAATCGTCGCAATCAATATTGATCCGAACGCCGAGATATTTCACACAGCCGATCTTGGGGTGGTGGGAGACTGGGCCGAGATTGTTCCTGCGATCACCGCTCGGCTAGAAGCAGTAAAGTGAGTTCGAACAAGCTCCCAAGGATTGAAGATAGTTTGTCGTCGGGAGAGAGGATCGCCACTTACAGCGCCGTTGAAGCGGAATAGAGCAGGTGCTATCATCGATCCGAGGTTGTAAGCGCGATGCGTCTCTTCGCTGTATTAGCCTCCCTTATTTTTCTTGCTGTTCCTTCGCCCATCATCTCGGCGCAATCGAGTCGCGCGTCCTCCGATGACAGCAGGCTCAGAGCAGCCGCCGCGTTTGATGAAGGGCAGAATGCTCAGCAGCGTGGTGATCTCAACTCCGCGGTAAGACTCTACACAGCGGCCATCGCGGCAGACCCGGCGTTGTATCAAGCCTACTACCAGCGAGGCACGGCGTTGATAGGACTTGGCCGAGAGAGAGACGCTGAGGCCGATCTGAAAAAGGTCACTGCGCTCGAGCCTAAATTCGCGAGGGCCCATCGTGCGCTGGGACTGATGTTTCTTGATCGCGGCCAGACCGATGACGCGCGACAGGAATTTGCGCGCGCGATTGAGTTGGAACCAAAACTCACCGGAGTGCGCATCTATTACGCCAGCGCGCTTATCAAATCAGGCGACCCCGGCGGCGCGATCGAGCATTTGCGATTTGCGATAGACCAAAAGGAAGAAGCGCCTCTGGCGTACGCGTTGATAGGAGTTTCCGAGGAGCGGCTTGGCAAGACCGCTGAAGCGTTCGCGGACTATTCTCGTGCCCTGGAGATCGACCCAGCCAATGCGACTGCACACGAAGGACGTGCTCGGTTGTTCGAGAACCGCGGCGAATTTGGTAAGGCGATCGAAGACTATACCGCCGCCTATCGCGCTCAGCCGTCGCGCGAGCTGACGGTCAAGCTTGCCGAGTTGCACACGCGGCTGGGTCAATTGCAGGCGGCCATACAACTGTATCGCAGACTGCTTCTGGAAAAACCCGGGGACCTTTTGATTCGCGCGGAAATGGCGCGGCTCATGGTGGAGAACGGTCAGGCTGAAGAGGCCGAAAAAGAAATGGACCGCGTGGTTGCGGCGAAATCGGCGGACGGCAAAGTATTAGCAAAGGCCGGCGACTTTTTTTTCAAAGAGAAACCCGGTGCGGCGGTGGACTACTACAGACGATCAATCGAGGCGGACCCAAAAGACAATCGCGCGCGCGTTCAGTTGGGCGCTTCGCTTGTAAGATCCATGCAGTTCGAGGCCGCTTTGCCGGTCCTCGCTGATGCAATTTCGCGCGAGGCGGATAACTATACCGCGCACGCGAACCTGGCGACGGCCCTTTTTAAGCTGAAGCAGTATCCGGAGGCCGCGCGTGAGTTTATTTGGGTGATTCGCGTTCGTCCGCAGGTCTCCGCGAGTTATTACTTCCTTGCCATCTCTCTTGATCACCTCGGCGATTGCGAGCAGGCTTACAGGACGTACCAGGAATTCGTTCGGAGGGCCGATGCAGCCGCCAGTAGGAACGAAGTCGAAGAGGCAAACGCGAGATCGGCGCAACTGCAAAGGCTGATCAAAGAACGCAAATGCAAATCAGCAATCAAGCCAAAAGGGAAATGAATAGGGAGCCGACGGCACTCCATCACGAGGGCCGTTCAGCCGTCTTAAGCGGATTTCTAATCGGCGTTTGGCTTCTGGCTGTTTTGACAGCATCCTCGGCAGTCACGAGACCGCAGCTTCAACTCCCCGAGCCTCCCCTGCCAGTGGACCCCAGGCCAATCACGCAATTGGTTTCGTCTGTCGAAAAGACGTTGTTGGCTGAGTCCGACAATCCCAAGAAACTGGTAGACGCGTATTTGAGAATCTCGGACACTCATCTTCAAGTTGCTCTCAACGCCATCAAAGCCAATAACCACCTGGTGGCGGAACGCGAACTGGACATCTACAACAAAGCGGTAGCAGCGGCGGGAAAGGAGGCCTTTGCCCTTCAAGATGGCAAACGGAGCGTTTCGAAGAAGGTTGAGCAGAGCCTCTACAAGCAAATCAAAATGCTCGAGACAATTGATCGATTGTTCCCCGCCGAGCGAGAAGCGTTTTCGGATGCCGCTTTGAAGCAGGCGAAACAACTGCGGGTACAAGCGTTGAACGAGGCGTTTGCTTCCGGGGAAGTTCTCAAAGATCCGGATGAAGAGAAAAGACCCAAGAGCGACCCTCCTGCAAAGGATCCTCCAATAAAGAACAAGCCGGGTTCCCCACCGCTTGCGCTTCGCAGCGCGGTGCCCTTTAAAAGCGGCGGGACAATATGGGCATCAGCCTTAAGGGTCCTCGGCCGTGTTGCAGATAGTTCGGAAGCGCAGGTGAGGTGGGTGACGGAGCTTCGGTGCAATCCGGAGCGAGCCGGGCAGCAAGCGCCCGGAGACTACCTCACAGAAGAGGAAGACGATCACGTGCGCGAAGCTCAGCTTGCAGATCATCGCGTGAAGGTCTTCATGAGAATTGCGGAACGGAGACTTAAAGCGATTGCAGCGCCGCCCACTCAGTCCGCCGATAAAAGGGACCAGAAGAAAGTTGACGAAGAACAGCGGGAGTGGGGAGCTCTGCCGAAGTTGAGCCGCGCGGATCTGCTTCGTCACTACGCGCGGGCAATATCTGAATGTATGGCGAAGCTTGAAGATTCGTATGAGCGTAACCCGAAGAGTTCGGCATTGCCAAAGGCGCTGGGGATCTTGCGCGATTCGACCGATAAACACTTGCAGACGCTAAATGCACTCAAGCCGGAGATGACAGCCGAAGACGAAGTAACGGCGCTCAGAGACGCGATAGACGAAGCGGAGACGGCTAACAAAGGGGCGCGTGCAGGGTTGAAGTGAGTCGGCGTTCTGAGTTCAATCTTTAGTTTGCTACTACAAAACCAGAAAGCCGGCAAGCTAACGCTTGAACTCAGAGCGAATGTGGAACGGGATAAAAAGGGCCAGCGCTCGCTGGCCCTTATCCGGTTCAATCATTGATTGGATCTTATCGTCGTTAGTAAGCAATGAATGGGTCGGTGAACACCTTCTTCACTCGCACTCCGTTTATGCGCCTGGGCACTTTCGCCGAAGCGTTGGAGTTTACGTCGATGTAGACGACTATAGAAGCCTCGGTCGATCCGTCATCCGATGCACCGACGCCGACGCCGATGATTCCCGGACGGGACATCAAGTCAAATTCTCGCGCGTGCATCGCATTCATCGCGCGCTCGACAGACTCACCCGAGGGCTCGACACTCTGGTTCGAATCCGAAACCGGCAGATCCAGAGCAGAAGCTGTGCAGGTGCTACCCCCAACAAAGCTGACTGGGTTTCCGAGCGCAGCCGATAGCTTGGTTAGCACTTCTCCGATTGGATTGCCGATCGTTGACGAGCTGCTGCCCGCGAAGAGCAATGCTACAGGCTGATGACAGGTCGGGTTGTTGTTGGACACGATCAACGAACCCGAGTCGCCGCCTGCGCTGAAGGTTGTGCTGTTGATGACCACCTGATTGGTGTACGAAACGACAAACTTCTTGCCCTGGCCGCAGCTCTTTTGATATTGAACGCTGACGCTGGTGTTGATAGAGGAGATCGTCCCGGTCCGAAAGCCGGTTGTACGACCGCTCTTTGCCACGGCAAGCCCGATCGATGGGGCCTTAACAGTGCTGCTGATCGTGCCGATGTCCTCGATGAAACCGCTGGTATCCATCGTGCTTGGCCGCAATTGTGCGATCGCCGCATCGACGTTTGAGCCGAGCACAGGCGCGGTTGTGAAATCCGCGACGATCGGCGGCAACTGGCAGTTGTTGTCTATCCTGCCCGGTTGCGATATATCCTCCCCTGCTACTGCCTGATCCACACGCGCCAGCACATGGTTGTTGCTGAGAATGTATTGGACGCCGCCCGCTTGAACGAGTGAGCCCAGAGTTCCGCTGCAGCAAAAGCGCGCGGTGATGTCGTTGACGTTGCCCCCTGACACACCGAAGTGTGTGTTAGCTACCTGATGGTTTGCACCGCCGTCGGCAAACAGCGAGGGGCTGGCTGTGAGTGTTACCGCCGCCACTCCCAGAACAGCGAAACGAATAAGTGGAAGGAACCTTTTCATGAAATAACCTCCAGTTTAGTAAGTACCCCTTGCGTTCGAAGTGTGCCTGAGCCACTCGAACGAAAGATAAGCGATCTGCGAATGCGCGGAAGCCTATCAACGGCCGGAGTATCTGTCAATGATTTTCGGGTGTTCGTGTGACTTGAATCTCTAATTACAAGGAATCAGCAAATGATACTGGTGAACTCCCAGGATGAATTCCCACCGCGAAGTCGGCCGATCTCGTGGAACGCAATCAGTGCTTCTGGAGCGTCGCGTTGATCTTGATGGTCTTGCCGGCCTTCACATCGACTTCTTTCTGAAAAAACTTATACCCGGCTCGCTCGACATCGACGGTGTACTTACCGGGTGCCAGCCCACTGATCGTCGCAGGGGTTAGACCCTTTGGTTGAGGCTCGCCTGCGCCTCCGCCCTCGGTGGACACCAGCAGCACCCTGGCGCCGGTTGGAACTGAGTTGACTTCGATCGCGCCGGTAGTGGGCGAAGTCGATTGCTGGGCCTGACTGGCTTGTGAGGAATTCGATTGCGATGTGTTGGCGTTGGCGACGGCCTGCTTGTTGTTTGCCGGAGGACTGCTGTTGCAACCGGCCATCATCGTCACAGTCAGAGCAAAAAAACCAAGAATCAGATTCGAAGCTCTTGATTTAATGGCTGTAGGCATATCTGACCTGTTTGCGATTGGGGTTGGTCTCATTCTTCAGCTCCAATCATGGATACGCTCCTGATCGGTGATGCGTCCTGAATCACTTTGAAGGAAGTCTTAGCGTACCGCAAAGGCCACTGGCTGAAAAGCTGCTGTACTTGAGAACCGCGTTTCAGACGTACATACTGAGAGACCTGACAAGGGGGCCTTCACTTAAATGACAACCGACAAGCTGGTGCAGATGGTCATGCGCGATATGCTTTTTATTACCTGGACGGTCGAGCCGGAGCGGCTACGCAAGCTGGTAAACGCCCGGCTTGAGCTTGACACCCGGACTGACTCGACCGGCCGAGTGGTAGCGTTCGTATCGGCGGTTTGCTTTCGCGTTACCGAAATGCGCTCCAGCACACTACCGCTGCCTGATTTGAGCTTCGAACAGGTCAACTACCGGGCATATGTAAGATCGGGTGAAACTCCCGCGTCGAGTTTTCTGGATATGAAGGTCAACTCCAGAACGATTACGGCGCTAACGAGCTTTCTTAACATTCCGGTTCATTACGAAGACATCGACATAGCGACGAGGTCGGACGGCGCCGGGCTGCTTCATTACAGTTTTAGGTCTGCCGGACTCAAGGCCGAGGCCGTCATTGGCGAACAAAGCAGGAACGAACGCGCGAATGGTGAAGTCGAGCCGGACTTTTTGACCCGGAGATTTGTGGGCTATGCTGGCCTCGGCGAGTCCTTATTCAAGCTTGTTGTCGACCAACCGGGGCTCGATACCCGTCCGGCACGCATTGAAAGAGTGGAAGCGCCCAGATTGGTAGAACTAGGGGTGCTGGGCCCGGATCAATCTGAGCATCCTGCCGCGTTGTACGTGCGCGATGCTTTGTTTGGCACGAATGCGCCCATACGCGAAAAGTGAGAGTCTCATTGTGATTTTACCTACTGGATGCGCGAAGCCTGGCTAAGCCTCCCATTGTAATGATTTCGCAAGCTCTGGATTATTGAAGCCAGCATCTTATTTAGGCTAGTATGATTCCACTGCCAAACGGGAACACCATGGGATCTGTCAAGATTAAGAACGTTGGAGTGCTGATCTTGCTTGCTTGTGCTGTCATCATCGCAGGCTCACGATCCATAGCGAAAAGCCGCGCTCAGGACAAACCCGAAAAGCGTGCGGGAACCGAGAGTCCTCGGCCCAGCACCCAATCGGCGATGGTAAGACTCTCCGCTCCCGCGAAAGTGACCGCCGAAGCCGTCAATAGCGCCCCGCCTGCGGCTTTTGAGCTGGCCGGGCACAAAAACGAGGAACTTCAAACCAGTTGTTTGTGGAATTTTGGCGGCAAGGCGCAGCGTGGCTGGAGACTCTATGTCCCGTTGATCGCAAATCTGATTGAAACCGACAGGGACGTTGCGGCGAGCGACTTCGCGATGCGGCTATCGCTGTGGCAGAAGGGAAAAGGCATCGAGCCAAGCGGCGTTTTAGAGGCGGAAACCTGGTCACAAATGGTATCCGCATTTCAATCCCGAAGAATGAGCGGACGGCCTGAGCCGAGCGACTTAACCACGATTCCGGTCTCGGACTGTTATGACCCGGGGCGTCCGGAGGAACTTCGCAAAGCGGATGCGCAGACCTTCCTTGCTTATAAGCGAATGGTCGCGGCTGCCGCCGCCGATTTGACACTCGGGCTTGAAGTCACCAAAGATGGACAGCTTGCGTGGAATGAAAAGCTTTTTAAGATCGTCTCTGCGTATCGCTCGCGCGAGTACCAGGACCATTTGAGGCGGCAGTCTCCCACCAGCGGCCGCGCGGGACTTGCGGTGAACAGTCCGCACGCGACCGGTCGCGCATTGGACTTGTATGTTGGAGGCGAGCCGGTTAGCACAAAAGACGACAATCGCGCGCTTCAAACGCAGGGGGCAGTTTATCGCTGGCTGGTGAAGAACGCAGCCCGATTCGGGTTTCAACCCTATTTTTATGAGCCCTGGCATTGGGAATTCGTAGGCGTGCAGAATCACCCCGGAACCGGCACGCGGTAGACAAATGAATTGGTAAGTGACCCATCCTCAACCGCCGGATTTCTCCTCGTTGCGTTAACCGCTTTGTTGTGCAACCCTCTCAGGCAGTGAGAAAACCGCTCGAGAAAGTAACACAATTCATCAACCGGCATTCTATGCTTGACGGGGCGCGTAGTGTGCTCCTGGCGGTGTCCGGCGGGCCCGATTCTGTGGCGCTGCTTGATATGTTCGCCAGCATAGTATCCTCGAGCCGCATGCAAAACACCGCGGACTTTAAAGACGAACGTGATGGTTCGATTGGGCCAGAGACAGCCCGCGGTTACGCCTTTAAGCCCAGCCAGGACCAGGTTTTCAGGCTGCACGTTGCTCATCTGAATCACAAGCTCCGTGGAAGTGAGTCGGATGCGGACGCCGAGTTTGTGCGCAGGCTCGCAGATCGCCTCGAAATCACTTTCACCGGTGGTGAAGCCGATTTGCGCGCGGCGGCAGAAGAAACCGGCCGCGGGATCGAGGAGACCGCTCGCCATATCAGGTACGAGTTCCTACTCCGTGTAGCGCGCGACCAAGGATGCGACCGCATTGCAACCGGGCACACTATGAACGATCAGGCGGAGACTTTCTTGATGCGACTGGTGCGCGGCGCCGGCTTACGCGGACTCGCCGCAATGCGCCCGATCTCGATGGTGCCCGTGTTCGGAGAAGGGCGAGGATGGGAGGAGATGCGAGGCGGCGACAGGCAGACCATGCTGGAGGAGAAAAGGGCAGTCCTACAATCAATTATTATTGCAAGCGCTGAGAGGACTGCGAATCTTGCCCCGACTGCCGATCTCATCGTGGCGTCTCCGCTCCTTATCCGTCCGCTGCTGTGCATCACGCGTGCGGAGGTCGAGATGTACTGTCGAGAGCGTGAATTGGACTACCGCAATGACCCGAGTAACCTCAGCTTGCGATACACGCGCAATCGCATCCGAGGCGACGTGCTGCCCGCCCTCAGTACGATCAATCCGCGAGTCGTCGAGTCGATTGCACGAGCCGCTGAAAACCTGGCTGCCGATCAGGACGCATTGGACCAGCTCGTCTCAGCGTTTCTCGAGAAGGCCGTATTGAAATCGCCTCGGGATGTTGCCGGCGGCGCATCCGCTTATTCAACGGCAAGGCTGTTGGAACAACCCCCCGGAATGAGAAGGCGAGTCATAATCGAAGCAGTCAGGCTTGCGCGAGCCGCTCTAACTTCCAAGAATCCTGCTCCAGTCTCGGGAGAACTAATCGGTGCTCACGTTGAGGCGGTAGAGGCGCTACTGAACCCAAACGCAAGTGGTAAGCGCATTAGTTTGCCCTGTGGTATCGACGTGTGGCGCGACTTCGATAGGCTTGTTTTTAGGCTTGGAGAAGGCTACGGAGAAACGGCATACCAAATAGCGATCAGCTCGGGAAACCCGAGTTGTGAAGCCGGCGGATTCAAATTTACGCTGGAGCGTGGGCTAAAGGGCGAGCTGCTAAAGTCAATAATCGAAGGGACCCCGCCCGAAAAGCAGCGACCCGAGCAAGACTGGTTGGTTGCGGCGCTCGATGATCGCGCTTTGCCGGGTCATCTGGTGATAAGGACGCGCCGCGCGGGCGAGCGAGCGCACGTTCTTGGCCAGCGTCGAACAAAGAAGTTGAAAAACTTGATGATTGACCATAGAATCCCATCCAGCCGTCGGGCCTCCTGGCCCATTGTGACGACCCCGGATGGCTTCTACTTATGGTCTCCGGGTCTGCCCCCAGCCTTGGACTTTTCCGCACGTGACGAGACGCATGGCCTTGCCATATTGCGGGCTTCACCTATCTGATTACTGCCTGCGAGGAGCCACAATGAAAAACAACCTCCGCGTAATACATTCAAAGGAAGAGATACACGACCGTATTCTCAAACTGGCCGAAGAAATCCGCACCAAGTGTTCGACGGGCGAATTGACAGTTGTTGGGATACTCGACGACGCGTTTGTGTTTCTTGCTGACTTGATTCGGGCTCTCGATTCATCGATGAGCTGCTGCTTTATGCAAGTAGCCCGTCACCGGCACGGTGCTCAAAGCGAAGTCGTGTTCACCAGTGAGTTCGATCCGCGCGGCCGCGATATCCTT
This sequence comes from Blastocatellia bacterium, assembly GCA_049273835.1. Lineage (GTDB taxonomy): Bacteria > Acidobacteriota > Blastocatellia > UBA7656 > UBA7656 > Onstottus_A. The sequence goes on from JBASRM010000037.1 coordinate 12,564, forward strand.
CTCGTCGGTGGCGTTGTCGCAACCGGTGTGACGCTGGATTACCTGACAAAACATCTCGCCGATCGCGGGGTGAAATCCCTTCGCACATGTCTGCTCGTAGACAAACCGGGGGATCGTAGAGTGGATATCAGTCCCGACTTCGCCGCTTTTCAGACCGATGAAAACTTTGTGTTCGGCTACGGTCTGGGAATCCAGAACCAATTTCGTCAGCTTCCGTATCTGGCAGTGATGGACGAGTAGGGGATTGACAATTTCCGATTTTCGGATCGATGAGGCCAGGCCTACATTGGCGGACTCGAGAAGCACAATCGGATTTGCAACCGGCAGCGTCATCGGGAATTTCTGGTTAGGGCCTGCGCAAGGGCGGTCATTGCGCATCATAGTCTTGTAAAGTAGAATTTGATCAGCGCTGAACCGCGCTCGTTTTAATTGGAGGTTTCAAGTGAACTCAACGGTGAGGCAGATAGTCTTTTGGGTTCTTATCATCGGCGGCGCGTTCCTTCTCTACCAGGTCTTTTCGGGCCGAAGTAGCGTTAAGGAGACAAAGCTGTCTTACTCGGCGCTCATGGATAAGGTCCAGCAGAAGCCGCCGCAGGTCAAAAAAGCTGAGATAGAAGAGGGCAGGGGCATTCGTGGCGAACTTATCGGGGGCGAGACGTTTACCACCGAGCTCCCCAACGAATTTGTTCAAGCGGACATCGCCAAGGCGCTCAAAGAGAATGGCGTAGATGTCTCATTTAAAAGCACCTCGTCCAGCCAGTGGCTATTTGGCTTGATTAGCTATGCTCCGCTGTTGGTATTTATCGGGTTGTGGATTTTCATGATGCGCCAGATGCAATCGGGCGGGAACAAGGCTCTCTCATTCGGGAAGTCCCGCGCAAAGCTCCTCAGCAACCAGCAGAAGCGTGTCACATTCAAGGACGTCGCAGGAGTCGAGGAGGCTAAGGAAGAGCTTCAAGAGATCATTGAATTCCTTAAGGAGCCGCAGAAGTTTCAAAAGCTTGGCGGGCGAATCCCAAAAGGTGTGTTGATGATGGGCCCGCCGGGCACCGGAAAGACTTTACTGGCTCGCGCGATCGCGGGCGAAGCGAACGTTCCGTTCTTTTCAATATCCGGCTCCGACTTCGTCGAGATGTTTGTCGGAGTCGGTGCGAGCCGCGTGCGCGATCTATTCGAGCAAGGCAAGAAGAATGCTCCATGCATCATATTCATCGATGAGATCGACGCCGTCGGCCGTCACCGGGGCGCTGGCCTGGGCGGAGGCCACGACGAACGCGAACAAACTTTGAACCAGTTGCTGGTCGAGATGGACGGGTTTGAATCAAATGACGGAGTGATCCTGATAGCTTCCACCAATCGACCCGACGTGCTCGATCCGGCGCTGCTGCGACCTGGGCGCTTTGATCGTCGAGTGGTCGTGCAGCGGCCCGATGTGAAGGGACGGGAGGGCATACTCGCGGTTCACACCAGAAAGATTCCTCTTGGAGAGGATGTGGATATTAACGTTGTGGCTCGCAGCACACCGGGATTCACCGGCGCCGATCTGGCGAACCTGGTGAATGAGGCCGCTTTAAGCGCCGCGCGCTACAACAAGAAGGCCGTGTCTATGCAGGACTTCGAATGGGCCAAGGACAAAGTATTGATGGGCTCGGAGCGGCGCTCTATCGTTATGTCCAACGAAGAGAAACGCAACACCGCTTATCACGAAGGCGGCCACACGCTTGTCGGTATCAAGGTCCCGAACGCCGATCCGATTCATAAGGTGTCAATCATTCCGCGCGGGATGGCGCTGGGCGTCACGATGCAATTGCCGGAAGCCGACCGTTACTCGCACACGCGAGATTATCTTGAAGGCCAGATAGCGATCATGATGGGCGGGCGAATCGCCGAGGAGATTTTCCTGAATCACATGACCACCGGGGCCGCGAACGACATCGAGAAGGCTACTGAGCTTGCTCGCAAGATGGTTTGCGAGTTTGGAATGTCCAGCCTCGGCCCAATCACTTATGGCAAGAAGGAGGAGCAGATCTTCCTTGGGCGGGAAATCGCTCAGCATCAGGATTACAGCGAAGACACGGCGATCAAGATCGATCAGGAAGTGAACCGCTTGATCACCGATCAATACAATCGGGCTCGTCAGATTATCGTGGAGAACCGGGACGCATTGGTGCGATTGGCGGAAGCGCTTTTGGAGCGCGAGTCGCTTGATTCGGTTCAGATTCGCCGTCTTGTGGCAGGCTTGCCTCTTGATGATGACGAACCCGCTCCGCCTCGCGGGGACAAACCAAAGGCTGAGACAAAGCCCTCGGTGTTGAACCCGATCATCCCGCCTGTTCCAGGCGACGCGCGAGCGTAGAGAACCGCGTGAATACAACACAGCAGCGGAAGGATTTCTTCCGCTGCTAGCTGTTTCAGCAAGTAAGACCTTCCTGGGTTGATGTTCATATAGACCATGAATCCGGAGGTTCCGATGAGCGGCAACGACGATACAAGGCAGTTAGCTGATGACGATGGATCGCTGGCGGGAGATGCTTTGCTTCTCGCCGTGCGTCGAGATATGCGGGGCTTGTTCGGGCTAGTCAGCGCTGTCGACCAAAAAATGGTGGCTCTCGATGCTAAGGTTGAGGCCCGGCTGCGCGATACTACCCCGATGTGGGAAGTGGTGGTTTCCCGGCTCGACACTATCATAGCCGAGCAAGAGAGTCACGGGAGGCGTCTCGATGCGATTGAGGTCAAATTCGGACGCTTCGACACGATCGAGGGTGAACTCAAACATCTACGCAGACGGATCGAGCGGATGATCGGAGAGTTGAGTCACGACGTTGTTGAAGTGCGGGCCGCCCAGCATGATCTCGACGACCGGCTTGAAAAACTCGAAAAGCCACCTGCTTGATTAGATTTCATCCACGAAACACCGTGTCGTAACTGACTTAAGCCAGTTGCTCCAATCAAGCCCCGGGTAGCACAACCCGCCCGGGGCTCGGTGTTGTTTTCAGACCTTAAGTGTCAGAAAAGCTTTCGACTGTCCACCAAGATCGTAACCGGGCCATCGTTCGTTAGGGTCACCTTCATCATCGCTTGAAACACACCCGTCTCAACTCTCACACTGAATGATCGCACCCGCTCGACAAAATACTCATAGAGCTCATTCGCTTTCT
>JBASRM010000039.1:0-19907 GCA_049273835.1 Blastocatellia bacterium
GAAGCTCGGGTGATCGTAGTTAGAGGCGATGGTGATCACTTCAGCTACGGGATTGACCTCGCCGCGATGATGGTCGATATGGGTCAGCACTTCGGTGGTCGAGAGAATCTCGCCGCCGAGCGCACTCGTTTGCTCGACCTCGTTGGCGACATGCAGAGAGCTTTCGACAACGTGGCCGCATGCCGCAAACCGGTCATTGCAGCCATCAACGGCTGGTGCGTCGGAGGCGGGCTCGATTTGATCGCGGCGTGCGATATTCGTTTGTGCTCGGCCGATGCGCGCTTCAGCTTGCGGGAAGTTAAAGTTGCGATAGTCGCCGATCTTGGAAGCCTTCAGCGTCTGCCTCGGATCGTCGGCGAAGGCGCGACCCGCGAACTCGCGTTCACGGGAAAAGACATCGCTGCAACTCGAGCGTTGCAGATCGGTTTGGTAAGCGAAGTGTACGAAACACGAGACGCACTGCTCGAAGCCGCACGGAAGATCGCACGCGGGATTGCCGACAACCCGCCCCTCGTGGTGCAAGGAATTAAGCGAGTCTTGAATTACTGCGCGGACAAGTCAGTCGCGGATGGGCTGGGCTATGTCGCCGTTTGGAACTCGGCTTTCCTGCAATCGGCAGATCTTGCGGAAGCGATGACTGCGTTTCGGGAGCGCCGCCCGCCTCAGTTCAAGGGCAAGTAATCTTTCAAGCAGCTGTCCAATTACCCGGAAGCACAACTAGCGCTTACGAACGGCGTCGGGCAAGCCTTGGATCTTACCGATACGGCCGTCTTCACCCACGGCCCAACCGCCGGAACCCTGCAAACTGACTGCGTGATAACCGGTCGAGTCTATACTCGTCCAGCTTGCGCCCTTGTCCGATGAGTAATCCGATCCCGATGGTCCGACCGCGACGAGTTTCGCCGGGCCGCCCGCAGCATAAGCGACCGCTGATCTGAATCCCGCCGGCCGAGCCCCGTTCGAAGGATTCCAGGTCGCGCCTCCGTCGGGGGTAATTGCAACATTGTTACCGGGTTCGTTTTCCTTCTTATAATCACCACCGACGATCACGCCGTTTTTCGAATCTCTGAATGCGATCGAGAAAATGCCCGAAGAGGCGTTACCCGCAGTGATCGGCGTGGCTGTGACTACCCAGTTGGTTCCGCCATCCGTCGATCTGAACACTCGGGCAATTGCGGCGCCGCCGGTGCCAAACCAAACGTTCTGCGTTCCTTGAACTGCTATGCAGGTTCCGCTGGCTGCGAATGCTGCTTCGCCCTCGAGCGCAGGAGGAAGACTTTCGCACGAGATTTCTTTCCAGGTGGCGCCGCCGTCGGTTGTTTTGATCAAGATAAATCGTCCATCGACGGGGTCGCTCATCGCAATGCCGGTTCTCGCGTCCCAAAAAGCAAATGCATCGAAGAACGCTTTCGGATTGTGATTAGTGAATTGAAGCGTCCAGTCGAGGCCGCCATTCCTAGTCTTATAAATCCTCGATTGTTCACCGGGTCCGATACTAAGCAGATAAGCAGTGTTCGCATCGACGCCCTGGACATCGCGAAAATCCAATTGGGCAGCTTCTGAGACGACCGCGGAATGCCACGTGACGCCGCCATCGGTCGTTCGGGAATAGGTGCCGCCGTTCCCGCTCGCCCACGCAACCGTGCGGCTTACGGCGCTCACGCCACGAAACCGCGCTCTGGTTTTGCTTTTCTGCGGTGTCCATTGAGCGAGGGCGAGCCCGCAACAGAGTAGGGCGCATAGGAAAAATAAGCTTCGAATTCTCATGTTCGCAGTACCGGCTGCAGCCGGAAGTTTGTAACACGGCGAAAGGGTCTTTTGCCAACTTCCGCATGGCGGAAGGCGGTCTACGAACTCACTCCCGAAGTTTGAACGCAAGATCCGGATAGATACAATTTCCGGCTCTGCTTTAGTATGCTCGTGGAGGTAACCGTAATGAGCGAGTCGATGGAAGTGAGCAAACATACAACCATCTCTGTTAACCCGCGAAGCACCGACGAGGAAACATTTTGGCGAGCCGTGCTCACCCGGGATGCAAGGTTTGACGGAACGGTTTTCTTCGGCGTGCGGTCGACGAAAATCTACTGCCGGCCTTCCTGTCCCGCGCGCCGTCCCCGCCGCGAGCAGGTAGTTTTCTTTCGCATCCCGGAGGCCGCAGAGAATGCAGGGTTTCGTTCGTGCCGACGTTGTCGCCCACGAAGCGCCGCTACAACCGATCCTCAGGTGGAAATTGTGCGGCGAGCTTGCGTGTACATCGAAAACCATAGCGGCGAATCTCCGACTCTCGAAGACTTGAGTGCACACACCGGCATCAGCCCATATCATTTGCAGCGCATTTTCAAGCGGATAGTCGGAATCACACCACGCCAATATGCCGGAGCGTTCAGGCTTGCGCAGTTCAAAATGAGCGTTAAAAAAGGAGCGTCCGTGACTGGAGCAATGTACGACGCCGGATACGGTTCAAGCAGCCGATTGTACGAGCGGGCGCCAACGGAGTTGGGGATGACACCCGCTGACTATCGCCGCGGCGGGAAAGGAGTACGAATCCGCTATACCATAACCGCCTGTTCGCTGGGACGGATGTTAGTAGCAGCAACCGATAAAGGCGTCTGTTCAGTTCGGCTCGGCGACTCGGACGGTGAGCTTGAGGCAGACCTCTTGAGCGAATACCCCGCCGCGGAAATCACGCGGGACGACCCGGCGCTGAATGAGTGGGTTGCGCAGCTGTTGAGTCATCTGAACGGGCAACATCCCCATCTTGACCTTCCGCTGGACATCCAGGCGACAGCTTTTCAGTGGAGCGTCTGGGAAAAACTGCGAGCGATTCCCTCCGGCAGCACTCGCTCATACGGCGATATCGCTCGAGAAATGGGACGCCCGACGGCGACGCGGGCGGTGGCTCGCGCGTGCGCGACGAATCCGGTTGCTCTGGTGATTCCGTGTCATCGAGTAGTCCGAGAAGACAAGAATCTCGGCGGCTATCGTTGGGGAATTGAACGTAAAAAAGCGCTGTTGGAAGGGGAGCGCCTTGCTGATACGAAACGGTAGTGATTCCAGATCAGAATCTTAGTTTGGACTCCAGATTTCCGATTCCAGATCATTCCAAATTCTAAATCCCAGATTCCAGATAAGTCCGGATAAGTCCGCAATAATCTGGAATCTCGAATCTGGAATCTGGAATTCTGACTCTGAAATCTGTAATCAGGAGTTCACTTCGAACTCTCAAATCAGTCATCAACCCCCTCAAGCACACTGCTACTTGACCATCACTCTTCACTCATCCGAACCGACAACTGGATTGATAGCTGCTTTGAGTTCGTCTCGTCGATCTTCCATTGATTGAGTGGCGAAGGCGACGGTCTGTAATATAGCATTACTTCTTGTCCCGGGCGCTTAGCGAAGGAGACGATGATGCCGCAGGAAACAGGTTCGCCCATAGACGATCGCTTGACTATCCATCGGCTCGCTGAGGGCGGCGACTCGAACGCCTTCGCCGGCGATGTTCGCGCAGGGCTCTCCTCCAAACCGATGGCGCTCTCCCCGAAATACTTCTATGACGAACTCGGATCACGGCTGTTTGAAGCGATCTGCTTTTTGCCCGAGTATTACCTGACAAGAGCTGAAGGCGAAATCCTGCAGACCTACGCCGATGAAATCGTCTCGTCCTTAGGCGGACCAGTTCGACTCCTGGAGCTGGGCAGCGGAAGCGCTGAGAAAACCCGCTATCTGATCGAAGCGCTGCTAAAAAAGCAGCCCGAGCTTCACTACCTGCCCGTAGACATTTCCGATTCAAGCCTCGAACTCGCGAGTCAACGGCTGCTTCGTTTATATCCAGGGCTACGCATCACCGCTTTTGCCGCTGACTATTTCACCGCGCTGCAGGCACTGGCCAGGCAGGTGAAGGCCGATCCCGGAACCAGAACCGTCGCCTTGTTCCTGGGCTCGAACATCGGAAACTTCGGCCGTGATGAGTCGCGAGTGTTTCTACGCGCGGTCCGAAAACTTCTGCAACCCGATGACGTTTTGTTGCTTGGGGCTGATCTCAAGAAATCGCCGGACGCGGTGATACCGGCTTACGACGATGCGCTCGGGGTGACCGCCGCATTCAATCTCAACTTGCTCGCTCGGATCAATCGAGAGCTTGACGGAGACTTCGACGTAAAGAAGTTCAGGCATAGCGCAGCCTACAACGACGAACTCGGACGAATCGAAATACGCCTGGTGAGCCGCGAGCCCCAGATCGTTCGCATCCGAGCAATCGATCTCGAAGTACGCTTTGACGAGGGTGAAACTATACGCACCGAGAACTCATACAAGTTCGACCTCGACCTGCTCTCGGTGATCGCCCGAGACACCGGGTTCTCGCGCGCACACACGTGGTTCGACAGCGGTCGCCGATTCAGCTTCAATCTGTTCGTCGCCCAGAACGAGAACTAAGGAAGTCCTCGGTGAGCACACCCCAAGACCATTCCGCAATCCAAGATAATCCAACCGCAAGCTCTGAAGCCGCCATTCAGTTTCGAAACGTAAGTCTCGAGGTGGACGGCGGCAAGACTCTGGTCGAAGGTTTGAACTTCAAGGTGACGCGAGGCGAGACGCTAGTGCTGCTCGGCCGCAGCGGGTCAGGAAAGACTACTACGCTTAAGCTCATCAATCGCCTGTTCGAACCAACCAGCGGCGAGATTCAAGTTGAGGGCAGGCCGACCATGGAGTGGGATGCAATCGGGCTTCGGCGACACATTGGTTATGTGATTCAAGAGACAGGGTTGTTTCCGCACTTCAATGTCGAGCGCAATGTCGCGGTGGTGCCACGGCTCAAAGGCTGGCCGGAGGAGCAGACCCGCTTGCGCGTCCGCGAGCTTCTTGAATTGGTTGGGCTGGACCCCGAGGTGTTCGCACGACGATATCCCCGCAATCTGAGTGGCGGGCAGCGTCAGCGGGTCGGTGTCGCGCGCGCATTGGCGGCGGACCCGCCGATCTTACTGATGGATGAGCCGTTCGGCGCGCTCGATCCGCTCACCCGGGCAGAGCTACAGCGGGAATTCGCCGAGCTGACCGAGAGATTGAAAAAAACGATAGTGTTTGTAACCCACGATATTCGAGAGGCATTCCGACTCGCGTCCAGAATCGGCCTGTTCAAGGATGGTCGTCTGGTTGAGCTTGCTGGTCCCGACGAGTTCGCGGCTTCAAGTCATCCGGAGGCAAAAGCATTCATCGAGTCGATGGCGGACTGATGCAAATTGTAAGGGAGGCTTCCGTGGCACTCCTTCGATATGGGTGGAGACTTCGCCGGCCATAAGGAGGCTGACACGCGGGGCCTCGCTCACGAGCCTGAGCATGAGTTTGATTGACTTCTTTATTCGCAACCGCAACGAGGTGCTCCAGCTCACTTTCGAGCACCTCTTGCTTGTGCTGGTAGCGACCGGCGCCGCGGCAATGGTCGGAGTGCCGGTCGGTATCATATTGACGCGACGCGCTTCGCTTGCGAAGCCGGTCCTGGCAATTGCGAATGTCCTTCAGACCATCCCAAGTCTGGCACTGTTTGGCTTCCTGATACCTCTGCTGGGCTCTTACGGGATCGGGCGGGTGCCTGCGATCATTGCGCTGTTCCTGTATTCGCTTCTTCCGATAATTCGAAACACATTCACCGGGATCAACGGAGTCGATCCCGCGGTTCGCGAAGCGGCGCGCGGGATGGGTATGACCGGTTGGCAAATGCTGATTCAAGTCGAGCTTCCGCTTGCGCTGAATGTGATCGTCGCCGGAGTGCGTGTCGCAACGGTTATCTCGGTTGGGACGGCGACAATCGCCGCCGCGATCGGGGCGGGCGGGCTAGGGACTTACATTTTTCGCGGGTTGCGGATGAACGACAACACGCTGATACTGGCCGGGGCGGTGCCTGCCGCGATAATGGCTCTGGGAGCCGATTTCACCCTGGGTTGGATCGAGCGCGTGCTTGCGCCCGGGACTCGCGGCTCTGCCGGCAGATTCAAAACCTGGGCGTTAGCAACAGCAGTAGCGGTCATCGTCGCAGTCGCGCTGTTCTCGTTGAGCAGCGGCGCGCTCTCGAAGGGAGGCCGCCGGGTAGCGGTCGGGTCTAAGGACTTCACCGAGCAAGTCATCCTGGGAGAATTGATTGCGCAGACGATCGAGGCAAAGACCGATCTACAGGTCGATCGGCGATTCGAGCTTGGCGGTGATCTGTGCCATCGAGGTCTGCTGGCGGGCGAGATCGACGCCTACGTCGAGTATACCGGCACGGCTTTCACGGCGATTCTGAAGCATCAGCCCGTCAGCGATCCCCGCGAGGTCTACGCTCAAGTCAAACGCGAATACGAGACGAGCTTCAATCTTGAATGGCTCGAGCCGCTCGGCTTTAACAACACGTTCGCAATCTTAATCCGTGGTGAGGACGCTCACAGGCTCAACCTCAAAACGATTTCGGATGGGGCAAGGTACGCTCCAGGATGGCGGGCGGGTTTCGGCCAGGATTTTATGTCGCGCGAAGATGGCTATCCGGGATTCGCCAGGGCTTACGGACTGAAGTTCACGGACCCGCCGCGCGAGATGGATCTCTCGCTCACCTATCGCGCGCTGGCGGCAAAACAGGTTGATCTGATCGCCGGCAACTCGACCGATGGCCTGATAGACCAACTCGGGCTCTTTCAACTTGACGACGACCGGCACTACTTTCCGCCTTATGAAGCAGCGCCTATCGTTCGGCACGAAACGCTCGAGCGGTATCCACAGCTCCGAGAGGCGATCAACGGCCTTGCCGGAAAGATCACAAACGAACAAATGCGAAAGCTCAATTACGCTGTAGACGGCGAGAAACGCGATGTAAAGCAGGTTGTTCGCGAATTCCTTTCGTCCCTGTGAATCGCGGTTGAGGGATGCGTTCGTGCGAGCATTCCCGGATTTGCGAGAAACTTACGTCAATTAGTGTTGATCTCCGTTCTTCTCACCTCCGACCTGCGAGAAGAGGCATCGTGCCAAACACCGCCAGCATGACGTTTCTTTTTTCAAGAGCCTTCACCACTTGTAAGCGGCACCGGATGAAACGCCTAAAAGCTCGCGCTTTGCTGATCGCCTGCGACGAAGAAGAAACTTCGTCGCTTCCACGCAGATGACCGGAGCGATTACCGAGCCGGCGGCTATCGACCAGTCCGTTGACGTAAGTCGCGTGGTGTTCAGCACCCTCGCAAGCGGTGCCAAATAGACCGCAGCCAATTGCAGGCCAATCACGATGAGAGCCGCTCCCCATATGAAAGGACTCCGAGAAAGTTCCGCGAACGCTGATCGCGTGCGGGAACGACAATTGAACATTTGTCCGAGCTGCACGCCGATGATTGCCATTAGTGTCAACGTTCGCGCATGAGCCCCCTCGCCGTATTCACTGATCGCCCAACCGTAGATTAAGAGCACGATTGCGGACAAGAGCGCGGCCTGCCAACCGATTAGCACTAATAGATCACGTGATAGTAGTGAAGATTTTGGAGATCGTGGAGAACGCAGCATAACGCCCGGTGCTGCCGGTTCCAGCGCGAGCGCGAGCGCCGGGAACACGTCCGTGACAAGGTTCATCCAAAGGATCTGTAGCGGCAAGAGCGGAAGCGGCCAACCCGCTGCTATGCTCAGGAAGATTACCAATAATTCGGAGAGATTGTGCGAGAACATCATATGAACGAACTTAATGATGTTCGCGTAGATAATGCGGCCGCCTTCGATCGCCTTCAGGATGGTAGCGAAGTTGTCGTCGGTCAGCACAATGTCGGCGGCTTCCTTGGCTGCTTCCGTTCCGCGCTCGCCCATCGCCACTCCGATACTTGCGCGCTTGAGAGCGGGTGCGTCGTTGACGCCGTCTCCTGTGACGGCCACCACTTCGTCACACTGAACTAGAGCGTCGACGATGCGAAGTTTATCTTCGGGAGAGACGCGGGCAAACACATTCGCCGTTCGAGCAAGTGCCGCGAGGCGATCGTGGCTTAAGCCTGCGAGGTCGCGTGCGTGCAGCGCCTCAGGTTCGGTATCGCCGTTCAACCTCAGCTCGCGAGCGATGGCTCGCGCGGTGTTGATCTGATCACCGGTTAACATTACGACTCTGATGCCTGCCGCGCGCGCACGTTCGATTGCTTCAGGCACTTCGGGCCGCGGCGGGTCCATCATTCCCACAAAGCCCAGAAACGTATAACCTCGCTGCACCTCCGGGTTCGACTCGAGTCCCGGGAATGACCCAAGAGTTATCGGGTGCTCGATGTCATCGAGTCGCGTATCCGCAAGCGCGAGAACCCGCAAGGCGCGGGCGGCCATCGCTTCATTTGCAGCGAGGAATCGGGCACGCGCGTTCTCGTCAAGAGGACGTATGCTCGGGTTCCCATCGCCGTCCAGGTAGTTTGCGCACGCCTCCAGCACAACTGCTGGAGAGCCTTTGAGCGCGGCGAGATGAGATCCATCGGACCCGCGATGAACCGTGATCATCCGTTTGGTGCTCGCGTCAAACGGAATTTCGATGACTTTTGGGTATTCAGCCCGCAGACGCGAAACGTCCGCACCCATTTCGTCCGCGGCGATAAGCAGCGCCGTTTCCGTGGGATCGCCGATGGCGCGCGCGCCATCACTTGGCGTCGCTGTCATCGACGCTTCGTTGCAAAGCACACTCGCGCGAACCGCTCGGCTGAGCAACTCATCTTCCAACGACAGTTCGGAATCACCTGATCGCAGTGTCGTGCCGTTGGCCAGGTAATATTCGCACACAGTCATTCGATTCTGTGTGAGTGTGCCTGTCTTGTCAGTGCAAATGATCGACGTGCTCCCCAGAGTCTCGACCGCCGGGAGCCTGCGCACGATTGCATTCTGCCGCGCCATCCTCAGCACGCCGATCGCAAGAATCAGTGTGGTCACAGCGGGCAAGCCTTCGGGCACCGCGGCGACCGCTAAGCTGATAGCTACCTCGGCCATCAACCACAAGCCATCTCCGCGGAGCCAGCCGACTAACATCACCACGGCCGCGATGATCAGCACGACGTAGACCAGCCGATGGCCGAGTTTCGCGAGCCGGGCCTCAAGCGGCGTGGCTTCGCTGGGCACATCTGCCACCAGCTTGCCAATCCGGCCAAGCTCCGTAGATGTGCTGGTAGCGGTCACCACAGCAACCGCGTGCCCGGCAGCTATTGTCGTTCCGAGGTAGAGCATCGAATGGCGTTCGGCAAGGGGTGCGTCGAGCGGAACCGGCTCAGGTGATTTTTCGACCGTTGTGCTTTCGCCCGTCAGCGCCGATTCTTCGGTGCGCAAGCTGCTCTCTCTGATCAATCGCGCATCCGCCGGTACGCGGTCACCGGCGTTGAGGATCACGACGTCGCCCGGCACCAGGTCGGCCGCGTCCACGTTTAACTGATGGCCGTCTCGTCGCAGTCGCGCGGTGGTGCGAGCCTGCCGGCGGAGCGCGTCGAGAGCCCGCCCGGCCTGCCATTCGGTGAGGAAGCCGACCAGTGCGTTAATAATGAGCACGACGAGGATTGCGACTGCTTCAACCACGTCGCCGGTAGCCCACGCAATAAGCGTTGCCGCGGCCAGGAGCGCTACGATGAGACTTGCAAACTGATCCAACAGAATGCGCCACGCGGCGCGCGGGCGGATGGTCTGAAGCGCGTTCGGGCCGAAGCGCTTGCGGCGCTCATCCACTTCGGCCGAGCTCAGTCCGAGGGACAAATCAACTTCGAGCGCCTGAGCCACCTCCATTGCGCTCGCCGCATACGGATACAGTTCCGTGTCAACATTTGTTGGCTTCTCGCCAGCCTCTAACGGTTCGCTTGCCTTTTCATCAAGTGCAGTCACAACAATCCCACCCAGCTCGATTGCGTCAATGGTCCCAGACAGAGATGGCCGCGTTCGCAGCTCCCGCTCGGCCTCCTAGTTGGGCGACACCTCCTCGAGCCACGTTTTTGGCACAATCTTTCCTCCGATGATTACTGCCCATATCTTTCTTGTGTTGGTGATGTCTCCGAGAGGATTTGCATCCAGTAATACCAAGTCAGCCACCTTTCCCTCTTCAATTGTGCCAAGAGTGTCGAGCTTGCCGAGATAGATCGCCGGATTGCGAGTTGCGGATTGCAACGCCTCCATAGGAGTGAACCCAGCCTGGACAAGCAACGCGAGCTCGTCATGGAGGCTTCGGCCGGGAATCACGAATGGATTCGGAGCATCCGTTCCCGCCATGAACTTGACCCCAGCGCGCCGCATCGCGCCCACGAGATCGGACGCATTCTGCGCTGATTCGGAAAGCGGCGCTAAGTCATCCGTTGTAAGACCTTTGAGGCGAGGATCGTTCTCCCGATCACTCGTGAGCTTGAGCGAGGCCTCGGCCGCCGTTTGCGCTGGGTTAGTGCTCTTATTGAGCTTTGCCAGAAATCGCGCGACCACAAGCGTTGGAACTTGCCACGTTTCATTCTCCACGAAGCGCGCGAAAAGAGCCTCTGCCTTCTCTTCGTTGTAGGTCTCTGTGCTCTTGGTGTACACGTGCCGCAGCGCGCGATACAGGAGCGACGCATCGGACGTTGCTCTTGCTTCGAGCAGTTCTGTTCTCAGCTCCGTTTCGCTGGTCGAGCAAGCTAGTCTCACTCCACTGAGGTGTTCGATACTTCTTTGTCCGGCGTTCGAGGCTTCAGCGGCACTCACGGACTCAGGAACGTGGCCGGCGAATGGGATGTCCCGCCGCTTCGCCTCGTCCGCGACAGCAAAGTACGCATCGCGGTTAAGCAGAGAGTAGACTTTAATGAAGTCGGCGCCGACACTCTTGAGGTCGTTAACAACCTGTCGCGCTTCCGTTTCGCCGGCGACAGCGATGGAAAGTTCCGGAAACATTGGAGAAGGACCATCCACGATTGGGCCGGCAGCTATGATACGCGGGCCCAGGAGCTTCCCACCCCCGATTCGCTCTCGCAGGCTGGTTATCCCTTTGAAATCGCCAAGGGGACTTCCCATATCGCGCACCCCTGTGACTCCGCTTGCGATGAACAATGGGAAGAAAATCTCGGGCCTTCCTTCTTGCAACGTGTGAACGTGCATGTCCCACAAACCCGGGATCAGGAACTTGCCCGTTGCGTCCACCGTGGTTGCGCCCTTCGGTATCGGCACCTCGCCGGTCTTCCCGATGGAGCTAATTCGGTCGCTTTTGATTATTACAGTCTGATCCGGAGCGGCTTCTTCGCCTGCCCCGGTCACATCGATGACGGTCACGTGAATGATGGCGAGAACTGTTGGCGCAGGTTGCCGTAACGATATCGGGACTGCCGCCCCTAGAAGTGATAATAATAAGAACCATCGAGATACGCTTTTCATTATAGCTTTTGGGTTAAGGTCTTTTGATCTAGTTCTGCGTCACTCGGTCCAGCAATTTTCGCAACCAGTTTTCCGCCTTGGCTCGTCGAGCTGGCTGTACGTCAACCTGATCAGGAGACGCCCGGTGTCCGGTCATTCGATTTATGTGGATTCGGTAAAGGATTGGTGACAGTAGTTTCGGATAACCGCGATGCTCAACTGCTACATATGCCGGTTCCCACCACATTGCGCGCTTTTGTAGCAAATCGTGAGCGTGCTCGCGGACGGTTTTGTATTCCGGTGCATCCGGCAATTCCTCGTAAGTGCCGAAGACGACCACGCTAACCCACTGATTCTGGCTCTTTATATCATCAATCTCCACACAGACAAGGGGATTGGCGCGCATACAATCGATCTTGTAACCCATAGTTGCGAAGCCGAAAAGATAGATGCCATCATAGGTTAGATAGACCGGAACAGCATAAGGCTGACCATCCATCTCACAAGCCAACCTTGCGACATCGGCCCGCGTGAGCGCATCGCGACATTCCTCGAGGGTCATTTCTTGGATCAACATTGCAGCTCCTTGGCGTTAGCGGTTCTTAGAGATAGTGTACCGATATCTGTTCTGGTTCGCTCATAATTGCACTCGATTAGATAAGGCAACGTTTATGCCTGCGACCGACCAGGCTCGCGCGGAAATGGATGAGTCGCGAAACAAGTCGTCGCGACAAAATCGGTTGCTCGCATTGTGGGAATTCTCGCATTGGTTTGAGTGAAAGCACGCAAAACTGAGGTCCCCCGCGGCGCCGTTGCCGTGAACTTAGCCAAGATTGCACGAACGAGTGGTCGCCCGTCGGGTATGCCGCTTGCCGCGATAACCCGTCATCGACATGATTGACAGCGGCGTCGGTGATATCGGGAGGAAAGAAATGCAAAAGATGCGGGCCAATGTTTTTAGCGGAGTAAACAACTTTCACATCCAGGAAGTCGAGAAACCACACGCGGGGGTCGGCGAGGCGCTTATTCGAGTTACGCTGACGACGATCTGTGGGACCGACCTGCACATTGTGCGCGGCGAGTATCCGGTCAAGCCAGGCCTCATAATTGGGCACGAACCCGTGGGAGTGATCGAAGAGCTTGGACCGGGAGTCACGGGCTACGAGATCGGCGACCGCGTTCTGGTGGGCGCAATTACTCCGTGCGGCCAGTGCCACGCTTGCCTCGCGGGTCACCTTTCACAGTGCGGCCACGGCGGCGGCTACGAAGCGATCGGCGGCTGGCGGTTCGGCAACACCGTCAACGGCGCCCAAGCCGAGTTTTTGCTCGTGCCGAACGCACAAGCTAATCTGGCGAAGATCCCTGAGGAGCTGACTGACGAGCAGGTGGTGCTACTTGCGGACATCGCTTCGACCGGATTCAGCGGGGCGGAGTCTGGCGGCGTGCGAATCGGCGACTCAGTAGTCATCTTCGCGCAAGGACCAATCGGTTTATGCGCGACAGCCGGGGCAAAGCTAATGGGCGCGGCTCTCATCATTGGGGTCGAGGCGGACGAAAACCGCCGTGCCATGGCGCGAAGAATGGGTGCCGACGTGACGCTGGACTATCGTGAAGTAGATGTCGTCGCCGAAGTGAAGAAGCTTACCGGAGGTGGGGCCGACGTCACGATCGAAGCGCTCGGCACGCAACAGACGTTCGAGAGCGCGCTACGATGCCTTCGCCCGGGCGGCACGCTGTCGAGTTTGGGTGTCTACTCGGGTAAAATTCAAATGCCGTATGAAGCATTTGCGGCCGGCTTAGGTGATCATCGTATTGTTACTACTCTCTGTCCCGGGGGCAAAGAGAGAATGCGAAGGTTGATGGAGGTCGTAAGAGCAGGACGAGTCGATCTAACTCCGCTGCTTACGCACACCGTTTCACTCGATCAGATAGAGCAAGGATACAAGATCTTCGGCGAGCGGCTCGACGGAGTGCTGAAGGTGGCAGTGAGACCGTGATATGCCGCACTCAGCTTTTCTGCATTGGAAACTGACCAATGGTTTCGGAAACTAACCTCAAAACGCCGGTGATAGAGTTTCGCAATGTCTCACTGGCATTCGATCAGAAGCCCGCGCTCAGCAACGTCAGCTTCGAGCTTCGGCGCGGGCAAATGATCCTTGTAACCGGTGCTTCAGAGTCCGGCAAGTCCGTGCTGTTGCGGCTGGCGGCGGGTCTGCAGCGCCCGGATGACGGTCAAATCCTGATTGAAGGCCGGGAGATACAAAACATCGATGAAGATGCGCTTCTGGAAATCCGCGCCAGGTCTATGGGGGTAGTGTTTCAAGACCAGTCTCTTTTTACCGCGCTTTCAGTCTTCGACAACGCGGCATATCGGCTCGACGAACGTGGCTGCTCAGAAGAGACTATCGAGTCCGCCGTGTTAGACACGCTGAGTTTCGTAGGGCTTCAAGACGATACACAGAAAATTCCGGAGGAGCTCTCCGTGGGTATGCGCCGCCGGCTGGAATTCGCTCGCGCGATGGTGGGATGGCCGCCAATAATGCTCCTTGATGAGCCCACTGCCGGGCTTGACCCGATAAATGCCAGAATGATTCTGGACCTCATAATTCGCGCTCGGAATGAACACCGAATCTCGTCGCTTTACGTCACCAAGGAAATGCATGAAATTCCGTATCTCGCTGCTCGCTCCGGGGGGGTCGCCGAGGCCGGGAATGAAACGAAACTGCTTCTGCTCGAGCGCGGCAAGATAGCCTTCCTGGGCAGCGTCCCCGAGTTTCAGTCCAGCAACCTGCCGGCAGTGACGCGAATGACGCGACCCGAACCGGGTGCGCCCCTGACGACGTCCCACGTCGCGGATCCCTGGAGTCGCAAGCGGAAAAAGAGACTTCTCTGAAGGACAGACCTATCCCACCGGATTGCTGGGTGCTTTTGCGCATGGCCTGGGGAAGTTGGCCCACATTTGATTCTAAATCCCAACTTATCCTTCAAAACCTGATCTTCCAGTTCGGCACCCTTGTTGCTGTCTCTGTCATAGATGATCGAAAGGTGTCCAGCATTAGTTGACCCATCGGTCATGCAGAACACGCGAGGAGGCCGGTATGAATTCGCCATATGGTCTGGAGCTCAGTGATAGCTGCGCTGACTGCAGGATTCGCTCAGATAAGCACTTCTGCGCCTTCGATGCCGAGTTGCTGAAATCGTTCGAGGCGCTCAAGTATTCAACGGTCTTACCGAAAGGGGCGGTGCTGTTTGTCGAAGGCCAATCTCCGCGCGGCGTGTTCATGCTTTGCACGGGGAGGGTGAAACTGACCACGTGCTCGAGCGATGGAAAGGCTTTGATCACCAGAATAGCCGAAGGCGGCGAGGTTCTTGGACTTAGCGCGACGGTTTCGGGCCGAGCGTATATGGCGACGGCTGAGACGTTGATTCCATGCCAGGTTAACTTCATCAAACGCGAAGATTTCTTAAGGTTCCTAACAGAAAACGGCGCGGCCAGCCTTCGCGTCTCTGAACATTTGAGCAACAACTACCACGACGTGTTCGAACAGGTGCGCTCACTTGGCCTGTCGCATTCGGCCTCTGAAAAGCTCGCCAAGTTGTTGCTTGAATGGTGCGCCAAGAGCGGCAAAGAGAGTGAGAAAGGGATAAGCCTGAAGCTCACCCTGACGCACGAAGAGATCGCACAGATCATTGGCGCCTCGCGCGAGACTGTTACTCGCCTGCTAGGTGACTTTAAGAACAAGGAAATAATTCATATTAAGGGCTCCACGTTAATTATCCGCAACAAGGTGAAGCTAGTCGCAATGGTCAGCTCATAACATCTCTCGTACCCGGCCGTAACCAATTCGAAGGGTGACCTCAGTCGTTCCTCATACTACTTCCAACGCTACACCGAGTGACTCGCTTACTCAGAACGCCCGGCGCTGACTGACACCGCACTCCAGATCGCGGCATAGTATTCTCATTCTTCTAGCGGTGTACACAGAATTGGGGAGAATTTCCATGCACCGCGAGCAAGTTACCATTGACGGCAATGAAGCCGCCGCCCACGTCGCATTTAAGATCAACGAGATAATCTCAATTTACCCGATTACCCCTTCATCGCCTATGGGTGAGTTCGCCGATGCGTGGGCAACTTCTAAGGAAGGAAACATCTGGGGAGCGGTCCCGGTTGTGTGTGAGATGCAATCCGAAGGCGGGGCCGCAGGCGCAGCGCATGGCGCGATTCAGAGTGGCGCTCTCACTACGACCTTCACGGCAAGCCAGGGCTTGCTGTTGATGATCCCCGACATGTTCAAGATCGCGGGCGAACTTTCAAGTACGGTGTTTCACATCGCAGCTCGCACCGTCGCTACCCATGCCCTGTCGATCTTCGGAGATCACAGCGACGTGATGACTACGCGCTCGACCGGCTGGGCGATGCTGTTCGCCAATTCGATTCAAGAAGTCATGGACTTTGCGTTGATCTCGCAAGCAAGCACCCTACGCGCGAGAGTTCCCTTCCTTCACATCTTCGACGGCTTTCGCACTTCACACGAAGTGATGAAGATCGAGAAGCTCTCGGACAACGATATTCGCAAAATGATCGATAGCAATCTTGTCCGCGCGCATCGCGAGCGAGCGCTTACGCCTGATCATCCGGTGATCCGCGGAACCGCGCAGAACCCCGACGTGTTCTTTCAGTCTCGCGAGCGAGTGAATCCTTACTACCAGGAAACTCCGACGATCGTTCAGGAGACGATGGATAAATTTGCCGCGCTGGTTGGCAGACGCTATCGCCTGTTCGACTACGTCGGCGCCATCGATGCCGAGCGACTCATTGTAATGATGGGCTCGGGCTGTGAGACCGCCGAAGAAACTGTGAACGCTTTACTCGAGAGCGGCGAGAAGGTCGGGCTCGTTAAAGTGAGACTGTATCGCCCGTTCTCAGCGAAGCATCTGCTGGCCCATCTGCCGCCAACGGTCCAGAAGATCGCGGTGCTCGATCGCACGAAAGAGCCCGGCAGTGCCGGTGAGCCTCTCTACCAGGACGTAGTGACCGCGATCGCCGAGAGCGCGATGAGCGGCGAAGCGCCGTTCAACCGCCCGCCTCGAATAGTCGGCGGCCGGTATGGTCTCGCCTCAAAAGAGTTCACGCCGGCGATGGTCAAAGGCGTGTTCGATGAGCTGAAAAAGGACCAACCCAAGAACCATTTCAGCATCGGCATCGTCGACGATGTCACTTTCACGAGCCTGGCTTATGACGCGGGCTTTAACACTGAGCCCGATGACGAAGTGCGAGCCGTGTTTTGGGGACTGGGCTCGGACGGCACCGTCAGCGCAAACAAGAACTCGATAAAGATCATCGGCGAACAGACACCAAACTACGCGCAGGGCTACTTTGTGTACGACTCTAAGAAAGCCGGCGCAGTGACAGTCTCGCACCTGCGGTTCGGACCACGCCCGATCAAGAGCACTTACTTGATTCAGCGAGCGAATTTCGTTGCGGTACATCAGTTCAACTTCCTGGAGCGTTACGATGTTGTCGCGGCCGCCGAGCAAGGCGGGACCCTGTTGCTGAACAGCCCTTATTCTAAAGACGAAGTATGGGATCATCTGCCGCGCCAGATCCAAAAAGAGATCATTGACAAGGGACTGGCACTTTACGTGATCAACGCCTATGACGTAGCCACACAAACCGGCATGGGGGTCCGCATAAACACGATTATGCAGACGTGCTTCTTCGCGATCAGTGGAGTGCTGCCGCGCGACGAAGCGATTCAAAAGATCAAAGACTCAATCAAGAAGACCTACGGCAATCGCGGGGAAGTCGTGGTCCGGCAGAACTACAGGGCAGTCGACGCTGCGATCGAGAACCTCCATAAAGCGAATGTTCCGTCGAGCGTCACAAACGAGTCTGCCCGGTGTCCGATTGTACCCGCGCGCGCGCCGGAGTTCGTGCAAAAGATCACTGGGCCAATAATCGCCGGGCTAGGTGACAGCCTGCCGGTAAGCGCCTTCCCGGTCGATGGAACCTATCCTGTCGGGACAGCTCAATGGGAGAAGCGCAACATCGCGCTTGAAGTTCCCGTTTGGGAGCCCGACCTATGCATACAATGCGGCAAGTGCGTGTTCGTGTGTCCGCACTCGACCATAAGGGCCAAGGTCTTTGAGGAATCGGTCCTGGCGGATGCGCCTGACAGCTTCAAGACGACGCCGGCGAAGTGGCGCGAACTAAGCGATCAGCTCTACACGATTCAGGTTGCGGTCGAAGATTGCACCGGCTGTCGTTTGTGCGTCGAGGTCTGTCCGGCGAAGGATAAAAGCAATGTATCGCGCAAGGCGCTCAACATGCACCTGCAGCGGCCACTACGCGAACGCGAGCGCGTGAATTGGGACTACTTTCTCGCTCTGCCCGACAAAGCCAGCGATGGCGAAGTGCGCTATAACACAATCAAGAACGTTCAGTTGCTTCAGCCGCTGTTCGAGTTTTCGGGCGCGTGTTCGGGCTGCGGCGAGACGCCTTACATCAAGCTGGTCACGCAGCTCTTCGGCGATCGCGCGATCATCGCAAACGCGACCGGTTGCTCCAGCATCTACGGCGGAAACTTGCCGACCACACCTTACACGGTCAACCGCGAAGGTCGAGGTCCTGCGTGGAGCAACTCTCTATTCGAGGACAACGCCGAGTTCGGGCTTGGTATGCGCCTGGCCCTGGATCAGCAAGCTGTATATGCGCGACAGCTCGTCGAGCGTCTTCACTCGATTATAGGCGGACCACTCACTGAATGCTTGCTTGGAACCGATCAATCGGCCGCCGACGGGCTCAATATTCAGCGAGAGTGCGTGGCCGCGCTCAAGGCCAAGCTGCGTGACCGAAATGAACCTGAAGTCCGCGATCTGCTCGCCGTGTGCGATGCGCTGGTGGAAAAGAGCGTGTGGATAATAGGCGGCGACGGGTGGGCCTATGACATTGGCTACGGCGGCTTGGATCATGTGCTGGCGAGCGGACAAAACGTTAATGTGCTGGTGCTCGATACTGAAGTCTATTCCAACACCGGAGGACAAGCCTCCAAGGCAACCCCCATGGGTGCAGTAGCGAAGTTCGCTGCGGGAGGAAAGTCGACGCCGAAGAAAGACCTCGGCCTGATGGCGATGCGCTACGGCAATGTCTACATTGCACAAGTGGCAATGGGGGCTAACGACATTCACACGCTCAAGTCGTTTATCGAGGCCGAATCGCACGACGGCCCATCACTGATCATCGCCTACAGTCATTGCATAGCGCACGGCATTGATATGTCGAAAGGGATGAACCAGCAGAAGCAGGCGGTGGAGTCGGGCTACTGGCCGCTCTACCGTTACGATCCGCGGCTCACCTCCGATGGCAAGAACGCATTCCAGTTGGATTCGAAGGAGCCGAGCATTTCACTGAAGGACTACATCTACACCGAGGGACGCTATCGCATACTTCAGCAGAGCGACCCGGCTGCGGCAAAGTACCTGCTGGCCAAGGCTCAACAGGCGGTAACCGAGCGGTGGCGGTATTACAAGCAGCTTTCGGAGATGATCAACGTGAGAAGTTCGTAGCGGTCTCCGGCTCAGTTGTAGAACTCGCTCGTTATCAACTTCCGCCTGAGGCCGATTACGAACAGGAGAAATCGCCATGGATATGCAAACGGAGTATCTGGGGATGACCCTCAAGAATCCGATTGTGCCCTCCTCATCGCCGCTGTCGCACACGGTGGACGGTATCAAGCGGCTGGAAGACGCGGGGGCCGCCGCTGTGGTGATGTACTCGCTGTTTGAAGAGCAGATCACCACAGAGAGTCTCTACCTCGATTATTATCTGAGCCACGGCACCGACAGCTACGCGGAATCGCTCAACTACTTTCCGGAGATGCAGAGTTACAACGTCGGCCCCGATGAGTACCTCGAGCTGGTCCGGCGCGCCAAAGAAGCAGTAGACATACCAATAATCGGAAGCATCAACGGGACTTCAACAGGCGGTTGGATTGATTATGCTTGCCTGATCGAAGAGGCAGGCGCCAACGCGTTAGAGTTGAACGTCTATTACATCCCGACGGGCACGTATCTGATGGGGAGCGAAGTCGAGTACATTTACACAGACATCCTTCACGATGTGAAAAACGCCGTAGAGATTCCAGTCGCGATGAAGCTGAGCCCGTACTTCAGCTCGACGGCAAACATTGCTCAAAGGCTCGCCGAGGGCGGGGCTGACGGACTGGTCTTGTTCAATCGCTTCTACCAACCTGACCTCGATCTGGAACGGCTCGAGGTAGTCCCGCGCCTGGTCCTCAGCACCTCGGACGAGCTGCGGCTTCCTTTGCGGTGGGTAGCCTTATTATACGGACGGGTCCATGTCGACTTCGCCATCACGAGCGGAGTGCATACCTACCAAGACGCGCTCAAGGGTTTAATGGCAGGCGCCAAAGTGACGATGATGGCCTCCGAGCTGTTGCAGAACGGGATGGGTCGCATGGGTGAGGTCCTCGATGAGATGGAGCGCTGGATGGAAGAGCATGAGTAAAGCTCGGTACAACAGATGATCGGAAGCATGAGCCAGCAAAACGTAGTAGAGACCGCGGCCT
>JBASRM010000744.1:0-13242 GCA_049273835.1 Blastocatellia bacterium
CAGACAAGTCGCTCAACGAATCAGAGTTCCTGCCGGCTTCGTGCTTGCTCCGTTGTTGCTCATATCAGCGAAGCCCACTGGTGGCTCACTTGCGGCAGGCCTGTTTGTCGCGGTCATCGGTCTCGCAATTCGCGGCTGGGCGTCGGGCCACTTGAAAAAGAATCAAGAGCTGACCATCTCGGGACCGTACGCCCACACTCGAAATCCGCTTTATCTTGGAACTTTTTTGCTGGGGATGGGAGTTGCAGTTGGAGGCGGAACACCGTGGTTCGTAGCAGTGTTCGCTGTGGCCTATCTTGCGATTTACTTGCCGGTGATGATCGCCGAAGCGGACACCATGCGCGCGTTGTTCGCGGAAGAGTATGAGGATTACCGCAAGCAAGTGCCGTTGTTTGTGCCGCGCTTCACGCCATACGGCGCTCACAGTTCGTCTTCGTACGCCGCGCAGCTGAAGAGATCGCCCTGGAGGGCCGGCAAAACTTTCGAGGCCTCGCTCTACATGCGTCATCGCGAATATCGCGCTGCGCTCGGCTTTATCGCTGTGTATGGCCTCCTCGCAGCGAAGATGTTCCTTTGAGATTGTGAAGACCTCACCTCGAGCTGAAAACATGGTTAGGAAGAGCTTAATAAAGGTATTGATCTTGTATTTGGGACTTGGTTTGGTTTTTGCGCAGGCCCCAGAGAAGGTAATCCTTTCTTCCCCGAGAGTTATCCAGCCGCTTCCATTCGCGATCGGCGAGACGCTACTTTATGAGGTAAGCTTTTCCAAATTGATTTTCTCGGGCACGATCGGCGAACTCAAGATTTCAGTGTCCAAACCATCCAATTCAGCAAAGCCGGACAGAGTCGAGCTGGAAGCCGATGCCGTTTCCAAAGGCTTTTTCCCCAGCCTATTCGGGCTCAAAGTGAGAAACCATTACAGCTCATTGGTCAACTCGAG
Organism: Blastocatellia bacterium; assembly: GCA_049273835.1. Lineage (GTDB taxonomy): Bacteria > Acidobacteriota > Blastocatellia > UBA7656 > UBA7656 > Onstottus_A. The sequence continues at coordinate 941 of JBASRM010000744.1, forward strand.
GGATCTTGGCGTCGACACTTCCACCAAGCTTCTAGAGGAAGGCAAGGTTCGACGCGAACAGAGGTCGGTGATTAATCGCGAGGCGGGGCTAGTTACCTACACGGACCGCGACCTGGCCAACGCGAAGAGTGAACCCAGGGTAAAAGAGAGACCATCGCCACCCTGGGTTCAAGATCTGTTGTCGGTCATTTACTTCGTACGAACCCAGCCACTCAAAGAGGGTGATGTCGTACCCGTGCCGATAAGCGATGGCGGCGAGGTTTATAACATCGATGTCGTCGCCGGGAAGCGCGAAGAAATCAAAACCGGCCTTGGGAAGTTTCAGGCTATTCTTCTGAATGCCCGGGTATTCAACGGGCGTTACGTGAGACGCAACGGAGAGATGCTGGTGTGGGTCACCGATGACGCTCGGCGAATCCCGCTGCACGCGAGGATTAAGACTTCAGGGTCAACCGTCACGGTCGATTTGAAACGAATGCTAAATCAGTAGGGTAACAAGTCGGAGAAGGTTTGAAACCGGCAGGTGCGCAACATCAACCTCCTGCCCGGTTCATAACAGGTGGCCGCGATCCAACTACCTCGGCACCGTTGATTCGAATGCAAGCGACGCCCTGCAATTCGCGTTGTCATAGGAATAAGCGAAGCCGTCCGGGTCAACCGGCAGGAAATCGCCGTTGAGCGTGAGATTCATCGACTGAAGCTTTGAACCCAGGACACGAAGATCGTTTGGGCACGCGCCGGTCTGTTGCTTATGGCGTGCGAGAGTTGCGTTTATCGCGTCCAGCTCATCAAGGGACCTCAGTTGCTTCAACCGCTCAACCGCCTGCGCTCGAACATTCTGATCATCGTTATTGAGATAAGTGGTGTAGACGGCTCGTGCAGCTTCGCGGCTTCCACCCTTTATCTTCATCAATCCGGCAAGGTCGCGCATCCACCATGGCGCAGCCGCTACCTTACTTCCCTTGTCGTACCATTCGGCGGCCTTTGAGTAGTTTTCGACTTGATCCGCTCCTCGAGAGGAATTCCCCGATTGCCAGTAAATGTAAGCGATGTCCTGATAAAGCCACCATTCGTCAGGATTCTCGCGAATACCTTTCTCGACCAACGCTATGGCGGCCGGCAGATCGCGTTCCGGCAGAAAGATCGCGCCAAATCGATAGGCCGGCGTGTGTTGTGGATCGAGCGTCACTACTACGTCCAGGAGTGGCGCGAGCAGGTCCATGCGAATGTCTTTTGTCCCGCCGGAAGAGAGCGGCTTATCGCTGTCGATCATCTTTCGCCCAAAGTATTGAACGGTGCGAATCCAGTAAATATCCGCCACGAGCGCATCGAGACCCAAACTCATTTTCTTTATTGTCTTACCTGAAGAAATGTAAAGCGTCTCTTGACTGAGGTCGTCAGTTGGTGTTTTTTGATCGATCCAACGCTGCAACGGGTACAGCAAACCGATCCCAAGGATGATAATCAAAGCCGGAATGATCGGTGTCGAGCCCGTCACTTAAAGTTCCTCCTCTGAAAAACGAGAACGGCCGCGGACAGCAATATGCTGATATAAACTATGGCGTAAACGGTTGCCGAAGTTAACATCTCAGACGGGACCATTCGTCCATGCGACGCCTCACTAATAAACGCGAAGTTCGAGAGATTTGGAAGCACGTAGTATAGAGCCGTAAGAATGACCCGCGTCGCCGCCGAATTCGACAGAGCGGCCATCGAAAGGAGATCTTTGCTAAGATGGCCAATTACATAAATAGCGAACGAAAAGAGCGCCGCCAGCATCGGCGTGGTAAAGCTCGAGAACATGAGCGAGAGTGCCACCAAAAGAGCAAGCTCCAGAAAAACAAGGAATGATGCCGCCAGCACAGTTGCGTGAAGGGGGACGACCTTGCCGTTCACATAGGCGATCGCGAGCTCGGTGCCCAACACCATCACCACAGAATTGACCAACAGAGTGAGGCAGAGACCCGCGTACTTTCCGATGATGAATTCATGGCGATAAACCGGCTTCGACAACAAGCTGTAAATGGTGCGCTTGTCAATTTCCTTGTACACCAGTCCGACGCCGATGAAGATCGCGATTAATGCTCCGAACACCAGCATCGCGCTCAAACCCAACGCGGCTGTGAACTGGCTCTCCATAGAAAGCGACAGATCGCTAACGAAAACGGAGGCCGCCACCAGGATAAGCACGAACAGAATCAGATTGTATAAGACTCGATCTCGCACGGACTCCCTGAACGTGTTGAGTGCGATCGCGCGAACCCTGCCCGCGCTGCTTGATCTAAAGCCAACGCGCGCAACCGCAGCTTCCATGATTTTGATTTCACCTGTTTCCACGTTTGATTCGGACCTGAAGTCAATAAGTCAGGCCGCGCGGCTAAACCTCACGGCGTGTGGTTTTCATCTCGCAAGCGGCTGAGGCTGTCGGAAATCCTGTCGGTTAGCTCCTGGGATTTTGCCAGCGCGCGGCCGCGCTCGAGCGCATGTAAGGCGTCCACAGCTCGCCCCATTTTCTCAAACACGAGACCGAGTTGGTAGAATGCATCCGCATCATCCGGTGTCGTTTGAACGACTCGATCGAACTCTCTCGCCGCGTCACTGTAACGGCCCTCGCGCGCGTAACACAAACCAAGGTTGAACCGCGACGCGGTTGCTTGCGGCTTCAATCGTAGCGCAGTCGTGAATTCAGCTCGAGCCAAGGCGTAGTCTTCATTCTTGAAATAGACGGTTCCGAGATTGTTATACGATTCAAAAATCTCCGGGTTGATGGCGATCGCTAGCCTAAAGCTCTTGACAGCGTTCGAAACATCCCCCATCCCATCGAACGCTCGCCCTATTGCATCGATGACGTTCGCTTCGTCGGGTTTAAGTGCCGTTGCGCGTTCGAGACTTATGCGTGCCTCCTCGAAACGCTTCGCGTTCAACAAAGCCAGCCCGCTGTTATAGTGTCCCGCCCAATAGTCTGGGTTCACTCGCGCGACGTTCGACCAAAGCGCGTAAGAATCCGCCCAGGACCTGTTCTCCCGCGCCGCAGCAACCGTGAGCGACAGCGCGACTATTGTAAACACCCCGATTGCAATTTGCGATCGGCGAACCATCGCGCCGAGCATCTCCGCACGCCTGTCTTCAAACGCGCCGAGCTTCGAGATCACTATGGCAACGAGGTATGCGAACCCGGCAACTGGAAGATAAAGATAATGGTCGAATACGAGGTATTCCTCTCGAGACACTTGTCCCAGGTTGAGCACGGGCAACAGCGGAACGAAGATCAACAAAAGCGCCTGCCAAACGTCGGCACTGGCTCGATCGCGATATAAGAAGAGCGCCCCAATCGCGAATGCTAGCGCAGCGCCGGGTAACAGGAAACCGGGCGAGGTTATACTTGTCACGAAGTGTGTGTTGTAGGTAACGCTTAGTCCCATCGGCCATACAAGGTGCGCGATGTAACTACATACAACGACCGGCAAGGTCAGCAGCGTGTTTACAAGCGGCCTGTCAGGAGCCTGCGGATTTTTCCACATCAGCTCACCTAATACGAGTAAGCGGGGCACCAGATAAAACAACGCCACTGCGCAAAAGGGCAGCGCACGCTTCGCTGCTCCAATCAAACGTTTGCTAGCCGGGCCCGAGGCCTTGATCAACTCGAATCCGAAAATAAGCGGTACCAGGCTCAAGGCGGTCTCTTTCGCAAAGGTCGATACTGCGAACAGCGCAAGCGAGAAAGCTAAAACCCGGTGGCTCGCGCGGCCGCTCTCTTCTAGCGTTCGATACTTCAGATAAGCATAAAGCGACGCAAGAAAGAAGACCCCAAAGAGTGGATCTGTCATACCGCTTATCCAGCTCACGGATTCGGCGTGAACGGGGTGAATCGCAAAAAGTAACGATGCCAAGAGAGCTGTGAGCCGTCGACCCGACGCCAAGAGGATGACGTAGAAAACGCCCGCCGCACATAGAACGTGAAGCAACAGGCTTACTAAATGCCATCCCTGCGGCCAAAGTCCGAAGAGCTGATACTCGACTGTGAGCATCATTGTAAAAAGCGGGCGATAGTACGGCAAAGGCGGCGGGACGTCCAGTGTTTCGGGTTTGTCCCGAAACTCCCAGACGTGTGTGGTGAAAGCCTTCGTAAGGTTGTTCCACGAGCGAATGCTTTGGTTCTCGACAATCTGCTCCGTATCGTCGAATACAAATTCGCCTCCGAGCGAATTGGCGTATGCGAGAAACGACACCAGACCAAGCAGGAATATTGCCCGGCTGTTACTCAGTTGTTGTAAGAATGCGATGAGTCCGCCCGTGGGTGCTACCACAGGCCGAGACTCGGGCGTCGCCGCCAGGTGTCCTCCAGCATCCGCGATGCTGCCTTGTTTTCTATGTGATTTAGACTTGGTCTTAGCCACTGCCCCTCGGCACTTTGACAGAGTTCGCACCGCGCTTTCAGCGTCGGTCGAAAAAGAATCTCGGGGGCTTTAACGGTGTTGACCAAGGCTAGCCGGCAACTTCTGAGGGCAATCCAGGGGGACCATACTTCTGCGATTGAACTTCCAATGGCCGGGCCGGCCGAAGTCGAGCGCTGCCGGCCCGGCAATTCAGTTTACTGTATCGGTGTGCCGTCTTTAGGAACGCGGTCCTGTGGCGTCGCCGTCGGCGGCTGAATACCATCGTTCTCGAACAGGACCATTGTTTCGTTCGAGTAGTAGGATCGGTTGCCAGTCCCGAAGGTGCCGACCGCACTCGGATGCGCAGTAGTGTCGAACATCGGAGGCATTCCTTCTGCGTTTATCGGGGTGGACGTAAACACATAGCCGCCCTTGTTACCGGATGCCATGTTCGAGTCGGTGTACCCCAGCGAACCCAGTGTGGCCAGGTCGGCGAACTTACCATGGCCTTTTGAGATCGAATAGAGGACCTGGCTCTTACCGATAGTTTGAACTTCTGTCATTGCAGCCGTCTCGTGAGCCGCCTGCTGGGACTTGAGCAAATTCGGGATGGCTATCGCAGCAATTATTCCGATGATAGCGACGACGATCAGCAACTCGATTAGCGAGAACCCTCGCTGGTTTTGCTTCTTCAAGGTCATGGCTTCCCACCTCTGTATTTGTGTTTCTGGCGAAATCGAACGCGGCCAATAACGCCCGGTTCATTTATTTTGAACTGACGGTGGGAATATAGCACAAACGGGTGAGCCCTGGAAGGACTCACCCGTTTTAGATCATTCGAACTTGTGTAACCTCACGCTTACTCGATTGGTGTTGCCGGCGCGGCTGGGAGGCGTGTGGCTCCGCCGCCGCCCGGAGCTGTGGTGCCCCAGGTTCCGGTCACTTGGCCATCTTGTTGATAGACAACATAGGTCTCGTTCGAATAGAAGGATCGGTTTCCCGTACCAAAGTTGCCGACCGACTGCGGGCTCGCGGTGGTGTCGAAGTAGGACGGCACGCCAACAGCAGCCGCGACACCGACGCAGGTAAAGTTAAAGCCGCTCTTGGCACCAGACCCGAGGGCGGTATCAACAGCGTTGTCATTCATTAGCTCGGTAAAACCAACGGCGAAGTCCTTGCCCTTGCCGCGTGTTGACATATATGTGGCCTGTGCAGTTCCGACTGTGCGTGTCGATCCGATGGCTGACGCCTCGTTGGCCGCCTGACGGGACTTCAGCAGGTTGGGTATTGCGATAGCAGCGATGATACCGATGATCGCCACAACTATCAGCAACTCGATCAGCGAAAATCCTTTCTCATTCTTCATAAGCTTTCTGCTCCTTTTACATTTTTGCCGTAGGTCAGTTTTCCTAGCGGCCAATCTACGACAGATTGCAATGTTGTTTAGTACAAGGCTCGTGCCAGATGGGGGTTCGCTGAAGCTCGAAAGCGAAGTGCTTATCGACCAAGCATATGATAAGTATCATTCAGTCAAAACGGGGATTCCGGGCAGAATTCTTAACAAAAAGCGATAGGTTTGCTTGCCACTTTTTGTCAGACGATGTCTTTACTTTGGTATGGGTTCGCTATTTACGTCAGCCGGCGCGCCAGCGTTGTGGCGGATCACAGCGGTATCGTCAACGAAGTAGTGCTCCGCCGTATTTGAATCTGCTTGAGGCGTAGCGGTGCAGTCGAACCTTTTCGAATCAGGTGTTAGGGTGATCGTAAATGTATAACCGCTCTTGAAGCCATTGGCTAAGTTCGTGTCTATCGTACCTTGAGGGGCAAGATCCACCAATGTAGCGTAGACCTTAAACCTCCTCTCGTATAGATTCTCGGCTGTCGAAATGGTCCTGAGCGATTGAATAGCCGAACCCGACTGAGCGTAGCGACGCGCGCGCTCGAGTCCGGGGACCGCCAGCGCGAAGATGATGCCAATGATCGCCGTTACGACTAACAGCTCAATCAGTGAAAAGCCCTGCTCCCTTTTCATCAGGCCTCCTCAAACAACCTCTACCCTGGTGATTTAAACCTCTCAGGCCGGCGCATCTATCAGCAATGTCTGTGCCACCAGTGACAGTTTCGTACGGCTTAAGCACCGGCCGGTGGGAGCAAGATGGTTTAGTGGAGAAACGGTCCGCAGGAATTCCAGAGTCGAGTTTTTTAGAGTGTTTGCAACCCCGAGCCATTGGTTCACTCGAGTTTTGACAACACCACTGGTCTTTTACTTGTGCGCAACGGTATCGCTGAGGGGACCCGATTCTCGAAGCAGGCTCGCGGTCTGACGAATCCTGTGTTTGTCGAGCAGGTGACGCAAGCTCCTAACCGACATTCGTAGAATTTCGGCCGCCCGAGTCTGATTCCCGCTCGTGCGCTGAAGCGCGCGAATGATGTAATCCTTCTCAAGCTGAGCGAGGTAAGCTTCCAGATCGATCCCGTCCTCAGGTAGATCAAGGTCGGTTACAGTTCGCGGTTTGAACTTTAGTATTCGCTCGGGCAGCCATTCCGGCCTGATGCGCCGATCAACAACACCGGGAGGAGGTCCGTTGTCTTCCCTTCTCCTGTCGAGGCCGGCCACTCGTCCATGTTCCAGCGCGACAGCACGCTCGATGGTGTTTTCAAGTTCGCGCACGTTGCCGGGCCAATCGTAAGACTCCAGGAAGCGGATGGCTTCTTCTGAGATTTCCAATACCGGACGGTTTGCCGCGGCGCTGTATTTCTCGAGGAAATGACAAACGAGGTCAGGAATATCGGTCCTCCGTGCACGGAGAGGAGGCATCTCGATAGGGATGACGCTGATGCGGTAGTAGAGGTCGTTGCGGAACGTGCCGTCTTCGACCATCTGTGAAAGATCGCGGTTAGTCGCGGCAACAACCCGCACGTCAACCGCTATTTCTTCGAGACCACCGACTCGGCGGATGCTTCGTTCCTGGAGAACACGCAGCAGCTTAACCTGCATGGCAGGTGTAGTCTCGCCTATTTCGTCCAGAAAGATCGTTCCGCCTTCCGCGGCCTCGAACAATCCTTTGCGGTTTGAGTTCGCACCGGTAAACGATCCCTTCATATAGCCGAACAGTTCAGATTCGAGCAGCGTCTCTGTGAATGCGCCGCAGTTGATCGAGACAAACGGGGCCGCAGTTCTGTCTGATGTACTGTGGATCGCGCGAGCCACCAGCTCTTTCCCCGTTCCCGATTCACCGGTTATCAAGACCGTTGATGTGGTGGCCGCCGCAGTCTCGATCATCTGATAAATTGCATGCATTTGCGGCGAACGGCCAATGATGTTGTCGAGCGAATTGCGCTGCCGCAGCTCGCGTTTGAGTAAAACGTTTTCCTGTCGCAGGTGCTTCTTTTCGAGAACCTTCCCTACCGACACCTTCAATTCTTCAACGTCGAATCCGGCATCCTTTATGACCAGGTCCTCGGCCCCAAGTTTAAAAGCCCGGCGCGCCGTGTCGACGGTCGCAAAGGCAGTAATCATGATGACCATCGTTTCCGGTGAAATCTCGCGGACGCGGGCCAGCAGATCGATGCCGTTGATGTCGGGCATCTTTACGTCCGAGATGATCAGGTCATAGACGTTCTGTCGAACGAGTTCGAGCGCTCGCGTTCCATTCTCGGCGGTGTGCACAGAGTAGCCTTCCCGCTTCAAGACAAGCTCTAGCAACTCGCGCATGCTGCGCTCATCATCAACCACTAACAGCTTTTCCATTAGTCGCTCTCCCACTCTCGCTCACTCAAACATTCGCCCTAACTTCGGGCGGCTTCGAGTCCACGCGGGAACCATCTTTTGAGCTTGCCGGTTCGCGAATAACCCGCCCGGAAGCGGGCAGCTTGATCGCGATGCGGGTGCCCTTTCCGGTCTCGCTGTCGACAAGTATCTTTCCGCTATGGTCTCGCACCAATTGATAGACAATCGCCATGCCCAACCCAGTACCCCCGCTTGACGAGTTGAACGGTTCAAACAACCTCTCTCTCTGTTCACGGCTCATGCCCTGACCGGTGTCCCGGAAGGTGATTATTACTTCCCGGCCGCGCCTCGCGTCGAGACCCACGCTCAACTGTCCACCTTGCGGCATCGCTTGTATCGCATTCCGCGCGAGGTTCCAGAAGATCTGACGCATTTGGTTTGGATCTCCTTGGTACAGCACCAGATCGTCGGGATATTCCTCTCTTATCAAGTGGTCCGGTCTTAGCTCCGGGCTGTTCCGCAGCAAGGCGATCGTTTCCGAGAGTATGCTTGCCAATTCGATCAAGCTCCGCTCGACTTTTGGAGGCCTGGCATAAGTAAGAAAATCCGAGACGATTCGATTCAGCCGGTCGGATTCCCTGAGAACTATCTGCATCAACTGCGACTGGTCTTGAGAAAAGCTCAACTCGCTGGCAAGCACCTGCACTGATCCGCGCATAGACGCCAGTGGATTACGAATCTCGTGCGCGAGCCCCGCAGCCATTTTCCCCAACGCTGCCAAACGCTCCTGGCGACGCACTTCTCGTTCAAGCTCCATGACCTCAGTCAGGTCCTGGAACGTGAGCACGTAACCGCGTGAGCTGTCAGCTTCGTCTACCAGCGGCGCGACTGAAAAGCCCAGATGGATTTCGCGGCCATCCGCAGTTCGACACCCAATATCAAACCTCGGAAGCCGCGTGCGTGTTCGAATCGATTCAAGCCCAGCTTCAATCTGCTTTTCAATGTCTCCAAAGATCGTTTTGATATTGCTGCCGCGAACGTCAGCGGTGCGATGGCCGGTGATCTCTTCGGCCGCGCGATTGAAGGTGATGATGTCCCCCATCAAGTCGGTCGTCACGAGCCCGCTTCGCATGCTCTCGATGATTCGGTCGTTGAACAATCGGTAGTCAGCCAGGTCCCTGGTTGCGCTGGCAAGCTCAGTCTCGCTTTTGCGAATCCGTCCGGCTAACTGCATCGATAGAAGCCCGACAGCGAAGATAGCGACCAGGTTCAGAGAGAACATGAACTGAGTCCACGAAAGTTCCCTTCCTTCGTAAGCCGCCCAGCCGATTGCCCGCGGCAGTAGCCCGCTCATTGTGATCAGGCCAATCGTCACGTACAAAAGTGCCGCCAAGCCTCCAACCATCGACACTCCGGTCCTTCCAAGGAGCGCACACGCCGCAAAGATGATTACCAGATAGAGCGCCAGGAACGGCGATTCTACGTCGCCGGTGCGGTAGACCAACCAGGTCACCATGCAGACGTCCAGCGAGAGCTGTATGTATCCGTGCGTCCGATGTGCTATCGACGTGCGCAACGCAGCGAGGTAAATTCCTGTCAGCACTACGGTTGCCACCGCTACCGCAGCAAGCACTGGAACAAACGAGCGCGATGTATTGTCTCGCTCGGTCAAGCCGACAATAGCCAGCAACGCGGCCACCGCCGCCAGACGCGAGATCAATAGCCATTGAAGCTTTTTGCGCATTTGATGTTCAGCTAGTGCCTAACAAACCATCAATTGAAGATCCTGTTCCAAATCCATTTGTCAAAGGACCGTCACTGAGAGCGGATGCAGCCGGATGATCGCCCGGACAATCCCAGCGCTTCGGGGAAGCGCATCAAGAAGATTCAAATAATCGATTGCGATTAGTCGGGTTTAGAGGCACTCAGGAGGCGTGACGGAATATAACATGTGAGACGAGCGGGCTCAAGGGTATCTTTTGTCGCGAAAGGCAGTTTGTAATCTCAGAGGTGGCGCCGAAGACCCTCGGTATGCCACAAACCTCTGTGCGCTTGAGCGGTTTCGGCAGCCGCACCGCCGGACGCTTGCATCGTCTCAACCGAGCTCTCGCCGGAGTCGTGAAGCGGGCGCCGGTTGACTACAGCAAGAACCAACGAGAAGTTCGTTGCGCTATGCAAACGTCGAAGGTATGATGGCTTGGTAGGACTTGACCAGCCCCGGTCTCGACAACGACTGACCTCACGTATCTGTCCCGCGAGAAATTTTCATGAGGAACGAGCATTATGAGGACGGTCCTGATCGTAGAAGACGATTTTGACACGCTGCATCCGCTCGCCGAGTTGTTGCGGCTTAAGGGTTATACAGTAAGCACCGCGACGGAAGCCGAGCAGGGCCTCACGCTTGCGCGGCTTCATAAACCGGACCTGATCATCACCGATATCGCTCTGCCGGGTAAGAGCGGTCTCCATTTCATCGGTGCCGTGCGGCGGGAAGAACAAATCAAATCGACACCCATTATTGTAATCAGTGGATGCGGGCCGATGATTTTGGTTGAAGCCGAGGCGGCCGGAGCAAACTGCTGTCTGGAAAAACCCATCAGCATCGATCTATTCTGGGGTGCAATCGATGAAGTCCTCGGAACCGGCGCTGAGAGGGAGGGGCCCAGGCCGGTCGACCGTCGTGATGATAATGGACGCGCGCTGGCTGGAGAGATTGATACGCTCGTGGAAACTCTTCGTCACTGCACGACCAGGGATGAGCGAGAAGATGTGCTGAAGCGGCTTAAAGAACGGATACTCAAGCTGCAAGCCAGAAACACAAGCTGCGCTTGATTGATGCGCACCATGCTCGAGGATTGATCACGAATCGAGAAAACAGCGGCCGCGCGCAGCCGTCTTCAACGGCAATTCCAAAGTCCGTTTTCTCACTTCCAATTCTGACAACCCGGCCTGCGATATCCTTCGGGACATGTGTTAAAACGCACAGTGATCTGTGCGTACGTTCGCGTTAGCTAACCACAAGATCGCTCGTTCGCGACTCGGTACCGATCATATCGTCGACAGAGCCCCCTCCTAGATCGGATAGTTGAAGAAGCAAATTCTGCCGATTACTGGCATAAGCTAACCCGTCGTTTCTCGATATGACCCCATCGCGCACCATCCGTTCCAATTCTCCGTCAAAGACCTGCATTCCTTCGAGGTTTCCATCCCGCATGGCGTCGTAAAGTGATTTGCCTTCCCGCTCTCCCTTTTCGACGTAATCCCGGGTGCGAGCAGTCGACTTCAATATCTCAATCGCTGCGACCCGGCCACGGCCATCCGCCCGCGGAATCAGACGTTGCGAAACTATAAACCGGAAGGCTCCCGCCAGCCTCATTCTGATAATGTGCTCTTGACTCTTGGGAAACATGCCAATCAGTCGCTCGACTGTTTTGACCGCGTCCGTGGTGTGTAAGGTTGACATCACGAGGTGGCCGGTTTCCGAGGCTTCAAGCGCAACCTCGCACGTTTCAAGATCGCGTATCTCGCCGACGAGGATCACTTTCGGCGCCTGACGAAGCGCCGCTCTCAACGCATAAGCGAAACTCGACGTATCCGAGTGCAACTCCCGCTGGTGAACCGTACAGTTCTTGTGCCGGTGCATAAACTCGATCGGATCCTCGATCGTCACGATGTGGTAATGCTTCGATTCGTTTATCAGGTCTATGATGGCCGCCAGTGTCGAAGACTTGCCCGACCCGGTGGGTCCAGTGACGAGCACTATGCCGTTCTTGATCTCGACCACTTCTCTCAGCGCATCCGGTACCCCGAGTTGTTCAAAAGATGGGATCTCGTTAGGTACGACGCGCATTACGATGGCGTAGGTCCCTCGTTGTTTGAAAATGTTCACGCGGAAGCGCGAGAGCCCTGTAAGGCTGAACGATAAGTCGGCCGAACCATATTTTTCCAGCGACTCATCGGCGGTTTTGTTGTTGCCAATCAAGGCCTTCGCGATTGCAGCGGTGTGCGCCGGAGTCAGTGATTCCATGCCGGGTAGGTTTACTGGCGTAAGCTTGCCGATGAGTTCTACCTGAGGAGGACGGCCGGGAGAAAAAATCAGGTCGGATATCTTATCTGAAACCGACAGCATGCCTTGAACTACCTGGGAGAAATTGATGGTAGACATTGTGAGGACCCCTCTTGTCTTCGCTTAGAGA
>JBASRM010000050.1:0-2871 GCA_049273835.1 Blastocatellia bacterium
GTATGCCTGTAGCCTGTAATCTTGCTGACTGCGCGTAGTGCGGACCAACTCCCTGTACACGCGCAGAGCCTTTTGACGGTGACCGGTGTCGGCGTAGATGCCGGCGATGTGCCGCAGAGCCAAAGCGTGGAGACCCTGATGGTCGATACTCTGCGAGAGAGCCCGTGACTCGTTGAAGTTTGCCAATGCCTGACCTGACTCTCCCAGTTCCTCGTATAAGGAGCCCAAGCCGTTGAGAGCCACCGGCAGGGTTACTCGGTCACCGAACTGTCTGAGCAGCGATATAGTTCTCTGAAAGAGATCCAGAGCCCTCTGCCATTCTGCTTTGGCTGTATGAACCAAGGCGATTGCCAGGCTTATGCGCGCTTCCTTCCGCACGTCGGCTGCAGCTCTGGCGGCTTCTAGCGCGCGTTGAAGTAACTGTTTGGCCCTATCGACGCTGCCGGAATCACCGTAGGTCAATCCAAGGTTGGTCAATGCCTCAGCTTGCCCCGCAAAACTAGCTTCGCTGGTCCACAACGAAAGCGCGCGGCTGAAATAATCGATCGCCTTCGTGGGTTCGTTTCTGGCGATTACACCAAGATTGTTCAACGCACCGGCCTGTCCGAGCGCGTAGCCCTCTTGCAGCGCGAGATCGAGAGAGCGCTGGGAGTGCGCCTCACAGGCCCGGTCATTTCTGTCAATCTCGATTTGTGCCAATCCATTGAGGATGTCAACTTCCAGTTTAGTGTCGCGAGTTCCCGAAACAAGTCGCAACGCAATCCGGCACTGACTGAGAGCCTCCTCCTGCACGCCCAGGATCGCCAGCACTTCACCGGCACCGAGTCGGGCCCGCGCTTCTCCTGACTTGTCGCGGGCCTGTTTGAAAGAAGCCGCCGCAGACCGGTACTTTTCTAGTGCAAGCCGCAACGAACCCACTTCCCATTCTGAGCGAAGTCGCCCGGCCTCGTCTAAAAGAGTCCTTCCCGGGCGGGAATCGCGCGGCCTTGCGTTGCCCTCTTGCTTCAACGGTCTCTTCTTGGAATCTTGTGCTGCGGGAATCCTTGAATTGTTCTGGTGAAGACTATTCCTTGTCTCTGGAATTGCGAGGATATTGAAGGCCAGGATGATAGAGAAACCGCAATGCACCGCCAGACAGACCGGAACTCGACTCCGTCGAGGCCACTGTGTGTTCACCACGAGCCCACCTCCGCCGGATTTCAGGATTTCTCGTAGTTATGACCAGCAACACTAGCGGACCGAAATCTCGGTTGGGGAGTATTGACCGGCTGTCGTCAAAGATCAAGTTGATGGGGGGCTTACCGGATTTTCGAGGGTATCGGTCGCGCATTAGCCGGGAAGTGCTGTGCCCTCTTTACTGAAGTAGGGATCTCGGCCAATTCTTCCGTGGCAAGGTCAACCCGGGTCGCACTGTAGTTTCAACACTGACCGAAGCTAGCAGTGCGTAGCGCTACCTTGCCACAGAAGTTCTGACATGCCGCGCAGCCGTAGGAGCTGTCTGTGAAGGGCACGTTCAGGTGGGAACGTCAATTTGGAGTTGACGGGTTCGATCAGTGAGGAACTATTCTAGCCCCTTTCGGCTCCGCCTCTCGATGGTGATTCGGTATGTTGAAGCCCGCCGTCTCTGAGAGTCGGGGGTTTTTCGGTGACCGTAATCACCTCCTCCTTACGCTCGGTTGGTTGGCGGGCCGTCGAAGCCTCCCCCGGAGGTTGGCTACCTCCGATCTCGATTTCGATCTTGATCCGAGCAACTGGTGTAGCTGTCCCGACGACGCTTCGCCACCAGTCGTCGAGCGTTCCCCTCATTTCCTCCGCCACAGTCTTAGTGGGCCCGTTACGCACCACAATATTGTCTTGCTCCATCGCTTCCTCCGTTAACGCGTCGTGCTTTCCTGCAATTTCAGCCACACCCAGTGGTGACTGTTCAGCCCGGCTTATTACATTCCGCCTAAAAAAAGATGATAGGCCGCGCGATAACACGCAGCACGAGCTACTAAAGCTTCCCGAAAATCAACGCACACACGGAGGGTGAAAAGCTGAGTGAAAAACGAGGGAGATACTCTTTCTTGGTCTACACAAATCTGTCGAAATGTGACAAAGTTAGCCCGTTTCTATGTGATTTGTCCTTCTTTGATGCTCCAGATTACGAGATGCTGCGGGCCGATTAAAGTGATGCTCTTGAACTGCTCGCTTGCATTTCTCTGGATCGATTCAGGTGACGCAACGTTTACGTGTTCCAGGCCTGCTCTAAGCAATGACAACCATCGATAGCCTCTTTGAGGAGTTTCTAGCGCGGCTCGAACCGGAGATTCCCTCAACCGTCGGGCAGTATCATCGTCTGCGAATCAAGCTAATAAAGTTCTTCGAGTGGAGGTATTGTCGGGATAGGGAAGGGCTCACCGACGAAACTATTAGTCGTCTGCTTAAGCACATCCGCGAAGGAGAACAGATAGGCAAACCCTGGGGCTATCTCTATGCGATCGCCACTAACGTATACAGGGAATATATGAGAAAGGCAGCACGGCTCGTGGAGATCAAAGATGATTTGGAGCTCCCGATGCTTGACTCCGATGGTTTTGTCGAGTGCGCCAAGCTCTGTTTTGGGAAACTGTCTGATGACAAAAGACTGCTACTTGCACAATACTATTCCGAGGATGTAAGTCGCGAGGAGCTAGCGAGGCAGGCGGGCGCCTCACTTGCGGGGATGAGAACGAAGATACATCGCCTCAAGGCAGAACTGAAAAAGTGTTATCAGGAGTGTATTCAGGACCAGGTCGTAGTCAAGAGAAATTAGTATCGGCGTTTTGTCACTAATGGGCAGGTGTAACACTAACAACGTGAGTGATAGTAAGGAACAAGAAGCAGTAATGC
>JBASRM010000053.1:0-2233 GCA_049273835.1 Blastocatellia bacterium
AAACAAGATGCAGAAAGCTCTTAATCATAAGACCGGCACAAATGAGCAACACGAGCGCCAGAGTGATTTCTGATACGACGAGAAAGCTTCTCGTGGGACCTCCAAAAGCGGCCGAACTCCGGCTGCCCTCCTTGAGCACTTCGCCTAAGTCCAGTTTTGAAGACTGGAGGGCGGGAATAAGGCCAAAAAGAATTCCGGTTAACATTGAGATTCCCATAGTGAAGCCAAGTCCCTGGCCGCTGATGCTGATCTCTGTTGCCCTTGGGATGCCATCGGGGACGGCTTGGACGATTAGGCCTACTCCCCAGTACGCTAGTAAGAGGCCAACAGCGCCACCGAGGAAAGCCAGTAGAATGCTTTCCGTCAGAAACTGCCTCACCAGTCGCAGTCGAGTCGTGCCCATCGCAAGCCGGATCGCTATTTCCTTTTGCCTCGCCGTGGCTCTCGCAAGCAGCAGGTTCGCGACGTTTGCGCATGCAATCAGCAGCACAAAACCAACCGCTCCCAAAAGAATGAGAAGCGCCGGCTTGACAGTTCCCACGATTTGTTGATGGAGAGGCATCACCGTAACGCTGTAGTTCTCATTCTCTTTATAGGCCTGTTGGAGCGCTTGAGCGATTGATTCCATTCCCACCTGAGCCTGTGCGAGTCTGAAGCCGGGCTTTAACCTTGCTATAGTTCTCAAATAACGCCCGTCGCGAGTGGCTAACTGATCGGCATCAAACGTGAGGGGCACCCAGAGCCCGGGAGGCTGTTCGATAGTTTTACGTCCCGCGGGCTGAAGCCATTGAGGAAACTGAAAGTTGGGTCCCATGACGCCAACTACGAGATAGCTTTTGTTATCGAGAGTGAGAAACTGTCCGACAAGGTTTGGATCCGAACCGAAACGGCGCTGCCAAAGCTTATGGCTTACCAGGACCACTTTATCCTGCCCAGGCTGCTCGTCCGTTTGTGAAAAAGCGCGGCCTAGCACTGGCGTTACACCAAGCAGCCAGAGAAGATTGGTGGAAATACGAGAACCAGGAATTGTTTCAGGCTCGCCAGCGCCGGTCAGAACGAAGACGCTGGAATCGAAGGCTGCCATGCCCTCAAAGACCGTGTTTTGCTCGCGCCAATCTATGAAGTTGGGAGCGGAGACGCGCTCTTGACTGCGGCCCTTCTGAAAATCTTTCTCCCAGACCAAAACGAGTTGGTCGGGGTCCTTGAAAGGAAGGGGATCGATCAAGACCGAATTGACAATGCAAAAGACTGAAGTGTTAATCCCAATAGCCAGCGCCAGTGTAAGCACCACAGTAGCCGTGAATCCCGGCCTTTTAAGAAACAATCGAACACTATAGCGAAAATCTTGCAGCAGGCTGTCCATCGCACAACCTCCTCTTCGATTCGAGTGATCTTAACGAAATAGAAACCGTACCGGGACACCACGTCTCAGCGGCGCAATTATACACTTGTGCCTCTTAGAAAAGTAAGTCCGTTGATAAAGTGATAACCGATTGCTGCCGCTACACGAAATGCAGGACTCGAGCGTGAGATGCTTCACGACAGTTGGCCTGAAGGTTTTTCAGGGTTTGCTTCCTTGACCTGATATATAAGCATAGACTTTACCTTGCCTCGTGCCGACATAAAGCACCCGCTGGGAATTGCCTATGCTCCGGATAATTCCCTCGAAGTCATGTGACCATTGCTTATCACCATCGCTTATTCGAAATGCATATACCTCTCCGAGTTCATTGCCAGCGAGAACTGCATCACCCCAAATATGCAGACGCGGAGTTCTCCACTTTCCGTTGGTTTTTTGCCGCCAGCGTATTCCTCCTAAGGACAGGTCTAGCGAACTCAGTGTGCTTCCTATGAAGATCAAGAGTGAGTCACCCGCGATGGCTGGCCGTCCAAACGTCCATCCGTCTACAAGGAGCTCACCATCAATTGTCCCTGTCCTTCGGTTCACGCGATATATGTGGTTGGCTGCCCCGAGATAGATGTGGTCTCCTGAGAGAACAAGCGATGTCGAGAGAGGCACTCCGAGGTCGCGCTTCCAAACTATTTTGCCCGTGACTGGATGCAGCGCATAGAGCGCTCCATCGCGGTCTCCAAAAAACACATACTCTCCGGCCGCCGGAGCGGACGGCACGAGATCGTGCCGGTCGGGCCTTGTAGAAAACGTCCAGCTTACCTGTCCGCTCTTCACATCGATGCAAACAAGTTCATCTCTGAGTGTGACACCATACAGCAA
>JBASRM010000097.1:0-15583 GCA_049273835.1 Blastocatellia bacterium
CCTTTGGTGGCAAACTCCGCCAACTCGTTCTTGAGCCGTTCGGCACTGTCGAAGTTAATGGCTGTTCGTGGTTTGGAAGCTGACATCAATTTCTCCTGAGTCGAACGGAAACGAGCGCGATCCGACGGACCAGGGAATTCTATTCCCCAGTTTCGAAATACGTCAATGAGCGATGGCCAAATGTGAGGCGTGGAGGGTCATGCGTGAGGCGTGATACAGTTTGGGCGGGTTAGGCCAGCTGTTCTCGTTGAGGCGTGGTTGTTAATTGATACCTCAGTGTTTGCTCTCAATCATTCTAATAGCCTCGATCGCGGCGTCCACTAGGTAGGGGTCACGGGAATTGCGGGCTCGCTCAAGCGCAGAGAGCGCGGATCGATCGCCAATGAGTCCCAGTGCGGCGGCAGCCTGTCGCTTGACTTCGCTCTCCTCGTCGGACGCCAGCAGCCGGATCAGGTTTGTGACCGCGGAACCGGCGCTGCTGCCATTCACTCCGAGAGCGCGAGCGGCGCGCGCGCGAACGAAGGCGCTCTTGTCGGAAAGCGCAATTGTGAGCGCGGCGATTGCGCTTGCGTCCGGATGATCTCCCAGCGAAACTGCCGCCGCACCTCGCACTTCAAGGTCCCTGTCTTTTAGTGAGGCGATCACGGCCGCGGTTCGTTCGGGTCCGCGAAACCCGCCGAGCGCGTAGACGGCGGTTTTCCTTACAAACGCATTCTCCTCTTTTGCAAGGCAAGCGGCGAGAA
Source organism: Blastocatellia bacterium (assembly GCA_049273835.1). Lineage (GTDB taxonomy): Bacteria > Acidobacteriota > Blastocatellia > UBA7656 > UBA7656 > Onstottus_A. The sequence goes on from JBASRM010000097.1 coordinate 744, forward strand.
CAGGAACGCTTGACTCCTCCGGCTGACCGGCAAGCGCCGCCGCCGCCGCAGCCCGAACACGCGGTGAGCCATCGTTGAGCAGCGAAGCAAGCAGAGACACCGCGCCGCTGCTTTTTAGATTTGACAGCTCCATTGCAGCTTCGCGGCGCTCTTCTTCGTTTCCCGACCTCAGGCGCTCCGACCACTGCGCCACTTCAGACTCCATCTGTCGTGGATCACGTTGAGTTTTTGAGGGTTGGGATTGAATTGCGGCAGTAAAGCTCGATGCGACGATGGTTGTAGCGAGAACCAAGAAAATAGCGGCAAATAACGGTGAGAAAAACTGATGTTTTGCGACGATCTGCCTCATCCTCACATCAGTTTTCGAGATGAGATGAAGGTTGAGGCTCGAGTGTCCGCTCTGCGCCTGACGCGGTCCCACTCAGTCACGACGCGGGCCCGCCGATTCTCGAGAGCATCCGCAAGAAGGTTCATGAGTTCGTCGTCAAACAGGTCCGGCTTGCTGGCCTGATCGCGTAACGACTCCATTATGTTGATATAGTCTAGGACTTCAGCGATCTCGGGTTCCGAGAGTGTCTCGGCCTTGTGTTTGAGCTCTTGACGATTCGTGGATCGATCCCCCATCGTGCACCTCCTTGGAGCTCGCGGGGATCGCCACCCTCAGGTGGAATTCACCCCGCTGGAGGACTTTCGCTGATTATTCGTGAGACCACGCCCACGAGTCTTCTCATATCCCTCGCTCGGTCCTGCCTCTTGTTTCTTTCGATGCGGCCATAATATCTCAAAGCAATTTGCCAAATCAAGTGAGGCTGAATTTGAAGTTATATGGACATTGGGTGAGGTCCCGTCGGTTGACACTCGCTCGGACGGGCACCTAGAATTGGGTGCGATATTCTAAGAAGGAGCTTGCGTTGCAAACGAGAGACACGCTCACCGAAAACATCCCACCCCATTTCAGCGATCGCAGCATTCCTTTCGACGAGCCGAGACGGTTTCCGCTTGCGCGGCGAACCGCCGCTGTTTTGGCAGCCTGGCTCGTGCCCGGAGCCGGCCATCTCACTCTGGGCAGATATGGACGCGGCTTGCTCTTCTTCGTCACCATAGTGGGCGCATTCAGCCTTGGATTGATCTTGAATGGCCACCTGTACTGGCCGACAGTGGCTGAGCCGCCATCGGTTTTTCACTTCGACTTGATAACTGTGCTCTGGTCGTTTGCTGAGATAGGTTCCGGACTCTGCTATATCGTGTCTTTCGTGTTTGGTCTTGGAACCGCAGCCATTCCACAAGCTGCAGCATCCCCCACGTTTGAGTACGGCAATACGTTTATGTTTCTGGCCGGGCTGCTCAACTACCTGGTCATCCACGACGCGTTCGACATCGCAGCCGGGAGGAAACGCTGATGCACGTTTTGATGATGTCTCTGTACGCAGCGATGGCAGCAGTAGTACTTGCCACAGTAGACCCAAAGTCTGATTCCACGCATCAGCGAGTTCGGCATGGATTGAAGATCTTCGGTTCCTTTTTGGGCATCGGACTGTTGTTGTCGTGGATTCTTTACCCCATTCCCTGGTGAACATGACTCGCCCCCCGCTTCATCCCTTTCCCGCATCTCAACCTCTGGTTTGACCTATCCGGCGCCAAATAAGCAGGAAGTATTTTCATATCAATTCTGAGAATATTTATTGACAAACAGATCTGTGTTAGGCTAAGATTGGGCAAAAATAGTCAGGGGCCGCTAAAAATAAAGCATCAGAGAGGTGATTTAGAGGTTTAGGGTCTAGGATCCGGCGACGTTGTCTTGGTGTTTAAGCGTGAGGCAGTGGTTCGAATTGCGTTTGCGAGGGGGCGTTCGGAGCGAGGGGGATTCTATAGATGAGATCAGTTCAATTCAGCCTTGAACCCTCCGTTTGCAGGTTGAGAGGGAGCGCCGCGCGGCGAGATCAAAAACCCAGGTAGATTGACCTGCGCCGCGTTCCTTCTCTTTTTCTGTTCATGAAATCCATACTCATACTAGAGAGCTCGGAGTCGGTCGCAAAGTTATGCGCCGACATCTTTGATAAACGTGGGTGGGCGGTGACCGCGTGCGAAGACCGGGATGATGCGCTGGAGCGATTGACGAGCGAGTCGTCCTATAAGGTAATTCTGCTTGGTTACAGCGTCCCGGGTGCGAACGGGGTTCAGTTGGTCAGATTTATCAGGGGTCTAAAACACCGCCGGATGGCTGCGGTGGTGATGGTCACCGACAGGGTTGAGATAATCGAAGAGGCTTTATCAGCCGGCGCCAACGAGGTCTTACTCGATCCTATTAACCCTGGAGTGATGGTGTCGCTTGTGGACAGGCATTTTTCGTAAGTTCCGAGCCGCGGCCCTCATACGGGCGGTCGTGATCATCAAACGGGAATCGTCGATTTGGATGGTGCCTTCGAATTGTGATTCTCGTCTTGAACGAGAGTTAACTTTTTTATGATTGCGCTTCGTCGGCGCCGTGTTTGGCGCCGCCCGAAACCGCTACTTTCGCTAAACAAGTGAAATGGCGAAGCCACGAACCGTTTCTGTTCATATATGGTTTCGCTGTCCGGAATGACCTCCTTTCCTAAGCTGCCTTACCCTCTTGCTTTTGAGATTTAGGTAGGCATAGAATGCGCCTGAACTTGGCAGCATCCCTTGCCAGGGTCTCTCAGAACAGCTCTTAAGATCTTGAAATAGTGGCCCGTCTGAATCGCACACAGACGGCAGGGGTGCTTACAACACAACCTCGTCTCCCCGGCAGTTTGATACAAGAGGTTGGGTTGGTTTTTGGTGCGCGGAGGCGGTCGCCGGAGTTTGCAAGCCGGCGCAAAGTTCAAAAACATTGGAGGCAAGTCCTCACAATCGCCGCCCGCTTTCTGACTAGTGGTCCTGAATCATTTTCAAAGGAGATTTACTATGGAGCGCATAGTTCTCAGGCATCTGAGCGGTTCGAAAGCGAACCAGGTTGAGGAATTTCCTCTTAACCTTTTCAATGAATTGATCTTTGGACGAGATCCCTCGGTTACGGTCAAATACGATCCCGATCGAGACGATCTGGTGGGCCGTCAGCACGCAAAGGTCACTCGCGACCACTCGAACCCGAACGACTTTTTGATCACGGATCTTGGCAGCCGGAACGGCACCTTTGTTAACAAACAGAGGATCGTCGGCACGGCTAGGGTCCGACCCGGTGACGTGGTTCAATTTGGACCTGGCGGTCCCGAGTTTCAATTTGATCTTGAACCTCGTCCGGCGGATGTGGTTCGCGCAACGCGGATCAGCGCGGATACAAACGCGGCGACGATGGGCTCCGCAGTGCCTCCGACACGTGTTGGCGGTTCGACGGCTCCGTATGCGTCTGCGCAGAGCGGGCCTCCGGCAACCGCGACCGCTGCCGGGGGAAGAGTGGGTAAAGCAACCGTGGAGCGAATGATCACTCAAAGCAAGAGTCAGACGCGCACTTTCATGGTTCTTGGAGGTATCGCGCTGTTGTTCGTGGTCGCCGTCGCGGCGGCAGGCATAATCTACTGGCAGCGTCTTCGTTCCGCTGATGCCGAAGCGGAGACCAAGGGCGCGTTGACCAAGCTCGGCGAGAAGACCGGGAAGCTCGAGGAGCGCACCGCTGCAATGAATCCCGCTGAAGTCGCCGCTGCTTGCTCGGATGCAACTGTGTTTATCCAGGTCTCCTGGACGCTCATCCAGACCAGCAGCGGCAACCCGCTCTTCCACCAATATATTTCCAACGGTTATAAAGACAAAGACGGTAACGTGCAGCTCTATGTGCCGGACCGCCGCGCGTATGTTGCCGCTTACAAGCTGGTGCGCACAAGCCAGGGCAACGTCATCGAACCGTGGTTGACGACCAGCACCGAAGTCGCTCGCATACCGGTCGGCCGCAGCCATACCGGATCAGGCTTTTGCGTTACCAGCGACGGTTTCATCATGACTAATCGCCACGTTGCCGCACCATGGCAAAACAATTATGCCCAGGTATGGGATGGCGTAAGGCAGTTTGCGTTTCCCGGCGTTTTGCTAAATGACAATGGGGTTCCTTACACCGGGCCGGACGGTCAGCCGATGATGGTCAGTCTTAACGACGTCGTCACCTGGGTGCCTGGAGACACGAAGCAATTTGGGGAGTCGCAGTTGGGAAGAGCGGCGGTTGAGGGCAGGAACGACTCTCTGTACGTCACATTTCAAAAAACCGAACTCCGCATTCCGGCAAAACTCGCGCGTGTCTCAGACCGTCACGATGTCGCGATGGTGAAGATCGACCTGCCCGAGCCGGTGAGAAAGGTTGAGCTCAACGACAACTATGACACGGTTAAGACGGGTGACTCGGCGGTTACGCTTGGATACCCGGGCGGCTCTCCTTCCGAAATCGGTGTTATCCGATCCAAGGCCTCAGGGTATTTTGCTCCTTCGACACAAATCGGAGTCATCCCCAACCCCACCTTGAGTGTAGGATATGTTTCAAGGATCTTGAGAACTCAGGATACTCCGGGTAAGGACCCGATTATAAGCATGATGGGCGATATCTATCAATTGACCATAAACACCACCGGGGGCGGTAACAGCGGAGGCCCGGTGTTTGATGATCACGGCCGTGTGGTTGCGATTTATACCTACGGCCTCGGTTCGGATTTCCAGGCGTCGGGTGCAGTGCCGATCAGGTTCGCAAAAGAACTGATGGGTGTGGTGCCGGTAAAGTAGTAACAATCATTCTGGGGCGGCCGTTCGGCGGCTCCGACAGCTTTGTGATTAAGGCCGGACGGCCGAGTCCCGGAACCTCGAATATGCGAGACGGCGAATTACTGAATTCATTCGTTGGTGATTACCGGCTCATTGATTTTTTGGGCCGGGGTGGGATGGGCGAGGTGTACCGCGCTGTGCACTCAAAGATCGGCCGGGTAGTAGCGGTCAAGGTCCTGACGGAAGCGGGGAAGAGCCAGGACATGATCAACCGCTTCAACAATGAAGCCTGCATACAAGCAAGGCTCAACCATCCGAGGATCGCTCACCTGCATGACTTCCTGGAGTTCCGCGGTCAGCCGTGCATCATTATGGAGTACGTCGATGGCCAGACCCTGGATGATTGCATCAGATCGTTTGGTCCAATGCCCGTTCCGGATGCTTTTCGGTTCTTCCAGGGGATCGTCGACGCGATCTGCTACATCCACAGCAATGGCGTCATTCATCGCGACATCAAATCAAACAACATCAAAATCACCTCGACCGGCGAGATAAAGCTGCTCGACTTTGGAATTGCAAAGGCCGCGTCGTCTCCCAATTTGACGGTCACCGGTGATGTCGTCGGAACGTTACAGTACCTTTCACCGGAGCAGCTTAAGGGCGGCACCTCCGACACGAGGGCCGATATCTGGGCGCTTGGCATCCTTTTCTATGAAATGATTTCCGGAGACGTCCCGTTCAAGGCTAACACCATCGGCGATTTATGCGACAGAATTATGAGGGGCAATTACACTCCGCCGTCTGCTCTCAACCGAAACGTGCCTGGTTCGGTCGATTCAATCATCTCGCGGTGCTTGAAGAAGAATCCCGCATCTCGCTACCAGTCGGCTCAAGAGATGCTCAACGAAATCAACCATGCCGCGGCCGCGCTTGGGCCGGGTCGCGTAAACGAACAGCCCGAGATGAGCAGCCCGCCCGCCGGAATAAGATGGTGGCCGATTCTCGGAGGTGGGACAGGAGCAGCAGTGGTGCTTACGGTTGCCGGACTCTTTCTCTTTGGCGGAGATCAAACCCGCAACTCCAACGACAATCGCAACAGCCGCGGAGGAGGCGCGGCCAACATCAATGCCGGGCAGAAGCAAACTCTTGTAACTAGCTCCAGTCAGAGCGGGCCTCAGGTCGACCCGGGCGCCGAGAGAGTTGTCACGACAATCGACGTGGACGAGGCGATAGGAAAAGCTGAAGTATTCGTAAACGGAGAAAACCGGGGACCGACGCCATACAGTCTCGAGGGCAAACACGGCCAGGAGTTCGACATCGTCGTTAAGAAACCGGGTTTTGAGGAATTTAGGATCCCTTCTTTTCGCGTGTCGGTGGGCCGCACACAGTATCTGATTTCAACCGGGATGATGAGAAAGAAAGGGTGATCCGCAAGGATCGGGCTAATGTTCAAACTATTCAAACGTTCGGAAACAGAGAGTAATGGCGGTGCGCACGGTGATGGGAAACACCTCGAGACAACTGTGGACCATCCCCAGGACCTCCAGGAGAAATCGCAGCCGATCAAGTATGATGTGGTCGTGAGCTTGTTGAGCGACGTTGGCTGTCAGCGAGAGATCAACGAAGACTCGATCCGGTTTATTCAGCCTGGAGATCCGGATGTGCTCGGTGAGAAGGGTGTGTTGGTTTTGGTAGCCGATGGAATGGGTGGTCATTCCGGAGGCGAGGTTGCAAGCGGCATGGCAATTGATGTTATCAGCCGAGTCTACTATCAGGCATCAGGCGAGACGCAGGCGCTGCTGAGCCGTGCCTTCAAACAGGCAAGCCGCGAGATCTACTCGGTGTCTGAAAAGGATGAGGGCTTGAAGGGGATGGGCACCACCTGCACCGCGCTTGTGCTCAAGAACGGAGCAGCACACTCTGCACACGTTGGCGATAGCCGGTTATACCTTGTGCGCGATGGTCAGATATACGTGATGACCGAAGACCATTCGGAAGTGATGGAAATGGTCAAACGCGGGTTGATCAGCTTGGAAGAAGCGCGGCATCATCCGGACAAGAATGTCATACTGAGAGCCATCGGGAGTCACGAGGAGGTTGAGGTTTCAACCTGGGACGAGCCCTTCCCGATTCGTGAAGGCGACAGCTTTCTGCTGTGTTCGGACGGGCTTTATGATCTTGTTGAGGATGACGAAATCAGGCGGGCCGTCGAGAAGTCCGATCCTCAAACGGCGTGCGAAGGCCTTGTCGCACTCGCAAAAGAACGCGGCGGACACGATAATATCAGCGTTGGTATCGTAAGCCTTTTGCCCGTGGCCGAAGCTCAAAGCAAACCGTTGCGCCAAACGCGTGAAGTGGAGGCCGGAATATGATCGGCAATCTTGTTGGCAGCTACAAAATCACTGATAAGATCGGCGAAGGCGGGATGGGAGCGGTGTTTCGCGGCATCGATGTGATGCTCGAGCGGGAGGTCGCGGTGAAAATGCTCCGGCCCGAGCTTTCAAGGCAACCGGATATCGTCGAGCGATTTCGGTCGGAAGCGGTGACGCTCGCAAAGCTCAATCATCCGAACATCGCAACGCTTTACAGTTTCCTGCGTCAGGGCGAAGACTTTTTCATGGTTATGGAGTTTGTGCGCGGCGAAACGCTGGACGGCTTGATAAGAAGATCGGGCGCAATGCGATGCGAGAGAGCGATCGCCCTGTTCTGTCAGGCGCTCGAAGGAATCGATCACGCGCATAAGATGGGAATCATTCATCGGGATATAAAGCCAGCCAACATAATGATGACCGAGAGCGGAACGCTGAAGGTGATGGACTTTGGCATAGCGCGCGTGCTGGGCAGCGCCAGGATGACCAAACAGGGCAACATCGTCGGCACGATTGAATACATGTCCCCCGAGCAGGTTCGTGGACTGGAAACCGATGCGCGGTCTGATCTCTACTCGCTCGGCATTCTTCTTTACGAGATGCTTACCGGTCGCGTGCCGTTTTCGTCAGACAGCGAATACGACTTGATGAAGATGCAGATCGAACATGCGCCCGAACCGCCTCGCGTGTTTTCGGCGCACATTCCTCAAGCGGTCGAGCAGGCCATAATGCGCTCGCTTGCGAAGAGACCCGAAGCTCGATTTCAAACCGCGGCCGAATTTAGAAGCGCGCTCTTGAACGCGAGTGGAGCGGCTGCGGCCCCCTTTCTCAGCGTTCCACCCCTCGCTTCGCCGCCACCGACGCGGATCAGCCAAATGCCGGGCGCCGGCTCTCTGATTTCGGACGCCAGAGAGACACGACTCGCCGGCGCGGCTTCCGCTCAGTTTGATCAAATCCAACATCGCGGGTTCGCGGGCGACACCGCTAGCGCAGGGACCTACGCGGCCGGCGCTCCTGGCGGAGCGCCTTATCAGGCTCAGATCGCTAGCGCACCGCAATCCAACGCGAAGCTGTTCATCGGAATTGGTGTGGCGGCGTTGGTCATCATCGCCGGCGCAGCGGTCGCGTTCCTCATCTTCGCATCGAAGCCGGCTGCGCCGCCGGCGGCTCCGGTGAGCCAGCCTGCTCAGTCTGTGACACCGCCGCCCGCGCCTTCAGCGGGAGCTGGTCAACCCTCTGTACCGGTGCAACCACCACCTCAGGGAGTTCCGCAAGCCGACCCCGCAAGGCCGGCGCCAGACAGGTTTGCCGGAGCAGTGCCGCGGGTTGAGAACCCCAATGCAGGCAAGAGCACGAAGGTGGCGCGGAAGGAAAGCGATGCCGAAGCGGCTCGCAAGGAAAAAGCGCGGAAGGCCGCCGAAGCTCGGAAGCTTCTCAATCAATGAGTCACTTCAGATGCTCCACAATCTCAAAGCAATCACCAAGAGGCAGTGATGAACACTCAGGCGAAGAAACCTACTCGCGTCAGTAAGCGGAGGACGCTTATTTTTGCTGCGCTATTATCGATGACATGTTTCGTAACGGTCGTAGCACGTCTGCAGGCGAAGCAGCCTTACGACAAGGACAAGCTGTTGAGGGTGGTTCAGTTGAATGCGCTGCCTACCAGTGAAGTCGTTCAGGCGATTCAGCAGCGCGGGGTCGATTTCCAAATGACGTCCCAGCTCGAGTCGCAGTTTCGCGGAGCTGGCGCACGTCCGGAGGTGATTGATGCCATTCGAGTGAATTATCGCGCCGCGGCGAGCGCTCCGCCTCCAAGCAATCCACCTCCGTCCATTACCAACAAGCCGGCGCCTGGCGTGCCCGCCGGTGCACCATTGTCAAAGGCCGAGATCATCACGCTCCTGCAGAGCGGCGTGCCGACAACCCGCGTGGAACAATTCGTCGAAGCGCGGGGCGTTAGCTTCGCGATCAACCCTCAGATTGCGCGTGAGATCAAAGACGCAGGCGGAAACAACGCGCTGATCGGAGCGATCACCGCAAAGGCCAGTGAGGCGCCCGCCATCTCTTCCGGCTCATCCGGATCTTCAAGACCGACTCGATCTGCTGTTCCCGCCGGTCCAGACTACGACGAGTTGACGGACAAGGCAGTCGCCGCGATGCAGGCGAACAATACTTATTCGGCGATCAACCTGTTGCAGCAGGCAGTAAAACTCGATTCATCGAAGGCCCAGGCTTATGGGTTGCTGGGGTTCGCTCAATTGTACGGCAATCACGACATCCTCGCGGCTGAGCGATCGATGCGGGCGGCGATCGAACGCGGCGGGGGCGCGCCGTTTCGCGTCTATCACGATCACGATAAGTTATTCAATTCGTTTTGCCAGGGATCACTGTTCGTCTCCAAGACCACCGTCACTTTTAGGGCTGATGACGGCAATCACACTTTTGAAGCAACCCGTAGCGACATTAAAGAAGCGAAGATCAATGGCTTTGTCGGCGCGCAGTATGGCGCGTACCATTTGAAGGTGGGAGCCGGCAAGGGGAACACCTACAACTTTGCTCCGGCTACCAGACAAAAGCCAGAGGCTACTTTAGTCATCAGTTTGATCGGCAGTTATCAATAGGGGGAGCGTTTCGGAGCTCGTGGAATGTCGCAGGTTCCGAAAAATGAGGTAGGAAATGATTGGTAGCATAGTTGGGAATTACAAGATCTTAGACAAGATCGGTGAAGGCGGAATGGGCGCGGTCTTCAAAGGCGTCGATCTGATGTTAGAACGCGAAGTCGCGATTAAAATGCTGCGCCCCGAGTTGGCCAGCCAACCCAATGTGGTCGAACGATTTCGTGTCGAAGCCGTGACGCTCGCGAAGCTGAACCACTCCAATGTCGCCACCCTACACAGTTTTTTTCGACAGGACGAAGATTTCTTTATGGTTATGGAGTTCGTGCGTGGCGAAACGCTCGATGCGGTGATCAAGAAGCAAGGGGCCATGAAGTGTGAGTGGGCCATCGAGTTGTTCTGCCTTGCACTTGAAGGGATCGATCACGCGCACCAGATGGGAATTGTGCACCGCGACATTAAGCCAGCCAACATGATGTTGACCGAAACCGGCTCAATTAAGGTGATGGACTTCGGCATCGCCCGGGTGTTGGGCACTGATCGGATGACGAAAACCGGGCACCTGATCGGGACGGTCGAATACATGTCGCCCGAGCAGGTTCGCGGAGAGGAAACGGACGCACGATCGGATATTTATTCTCTCGGAATCCTCCTATATGAAATGCTGACCGGCCGAGTGCCGTTCAGCAGCACCAGCGAATACGAGCTTATGAGATCGCAGATCGAAGACGCGCCGCCGCTGCCACGTTCGTTTGCACCACATCTTACGCTGGCGGTCGAGCAATCCATCATGCGTGCGCTTGCGAAGAAGCGTGAGGCCAGATACCAGAGTGCGAGCGAGTTCCGCGCAATGTTGATGCAGAAAAACACCGGGGCGGTCTCACGGCCTGATACGGCGGCAAGTCCGGCTAGCCCGGCCAGTTATGTGACTCGCGCGAACGATTCGCTTTCGGCTCCTGTACCGGCAATACCAGAGACGAGACTTGCGCCCGATGCTCGGTCAACACCAGCCGCGTCCGGCGGGCCCGTTGGCCAGCCTAACGATCCCACGGTTGCACCAGACGCGGGCGTGCAGCCTGGATACCCGCAGACAGCTAGTTATTCCTCGGCTCAGCCCGGAGCGGCGGGGCCGCCGGCGTCGTTAATTGGAAAGCTCAGTTGGAAACACTACACAGGAGCGGGGGCGGTGCTGGTAGTGCTCATCACAGTGCCGCTTGTGCTTCTTGGAGGCGGAGGCCCCGCTACAACTACTCAGCCGGCTGTTTCTCAACCGGCTGTCTCTGATCCTGCGCCGACAACAACGCCTGCCCAGAGTGTTGGACCCGCCTCCAATCAGCCAACGATCCTGCCACCGTCATCCATACCAGCTCAGCCCTCTGACGCCGGCGGCAGCGCAAGCGGTTCAAAAACCACCAGTTCCACTCCATCCAGTGATGCCGGCCGGGCCCCGTCACCTCGCGAGCCTCAAACAGCCGCTGAAAGAAGATCGCCAGGTTCCAGACAGGAGAGGGCTTCAACGGCAAGGCGGGGCGAAGAAAAGGGCAAACGAAGTACCAAGGCTGACAAAGTCGGAGCTGCTGCTGATGCTGTCGGTGGGGTCATAAAAAAATTTGGCGGAGTGTTCGGCAAGAAAAAGAACTAGCGGACTCCATAACGAATTTGAGAGGCCGGGTCTGTTCTTGGCAACGACCTGGTGGTAAGCTCCATTAAGGCCCGAATATCCAAACAGAGTGAGGTTGGGAATAATGATAGGCAGTGTTGTTGGCAATTATAGAATCATCGACAAGATCGGCGAAGGCGGAATGGGCGCGGTCTTTAAAGGCGTCGATCTGATGCTCGAACGCGAAGTCGCCATTAAGATGTTACGTCCAGAGCTGGCCCGGCAACCCAATGTAGTCGAGCGATTTCGTGTCGAAGCGGTGACCCTCGCGAAACTGAATCACCCAAACGTTGCCACACTGCATAGTTTTTTCCGGCAAGGCGAAGATTTTTTTATGGTGATGGAGTTCGTCCGCGGCGAAACGCTCGATGAGGTAATCAGACAACGCGGCGCGATGCCATGCGACCAGGCTGTCGAATTGTTCTGTCACGCTCTTGAGGGGATAGATCATGCTCACAAGATGGGGATAGTCCACCGCGACATAAAACCCGCCAACATGATGTTGACCGACACCGGATCGATAAAAGTGATGGACTTCGGAATTGCCCGCGTGCTGGGTAGCGATCGGATGACGAAAACCGGGCATCTGGTCGGGACCGTCGAGTACATGTCGCCCGAGCAGGTCCGAGGTGAAGAAACAGACGCTCGCTCGGATATTTACTCGCTCGGAATTCTGCTTTATGAAATGCTGACTGGCCGGGTGCCGTTCAACAGCACAAGCGAGTACGATTTGATGCGCTCTCAAATAGAAGATGCGCCGCCGCCACCACGATCGTTTGCGCCTCACCTCCCGCTGGCGGTCGAGCAACCGATTATGCGCGCGCTCGCAAAGAAACGTGAGGCCAGATTCCAGAGTGCGAGCGAGTTCCGCGCGATGTTGATTCAGAGGAACACCATGGGAGTTGCCGGCGCGGTTACCAGGCCTCTGATTGAGACTGCCCCGCGCCCTGGCGGCTATGCCGCGCCAGTTACCGATGCCGGGCAGACAATGAGGATGACTCCGGTATCACCCGACGCTGTGAAAGCTACCAGGCTTGCCGGCGATCCAGGCTCCGTCTCCCCCACGCTCGGTGAGCCCAAAGAGACTCGTCTTGGAAAAGCCGATTCGACGGCCTCATACAGTCAGGGCGCACCGCACGGCGAAGTTGCGAAGCCTTCCGTGGCGGGCGGTCACCCGCAGCCTGGAATGATGAGCAAGCTCAGTTGGAAACATCTCGCGGCAGGCGGCGCAGCACTGGTAGCCATCGTAGCGGTGGCAGTCGCGCTGGTCGCGGGCGGGGGTAAAGCCGCTGCTCCTGCGCCGCCGCCAGAGCCTGAACCGGCGGCTTCAACACCGAGCGCGCCGCCACCTGTGACCCAAGAGCCAGCGCCGCCGGCCGCGCAACCGACAGTCGCGGCACCGGTCGCATCGCAGTCGGCGGTGCCCGGAACACTAGACATACCAACAGCCACCGCCGGATCCAGCCCTGCGCGTTCGCGCGATGGCCGCACTCAGAAAAACACCTCCGAAGCGCCGCCGGTCCCGACGGAAACGGCGCCGCCGCCGCAACCTTCCCCGGCTCAAACACAGACTCCTCCACCGGCAACACCCAAGCAGGAAAAGGTCGATTCAGCAAAACCGGCCGAGAAAAAAGAGACAGCAAAGACCGACGAAAAGAAGGACGAGAAGAAAAAGGGGGGAATCGGCGGCTTCTTCAAGAAGGTGTTCGGGGGCGGCGATAAGAACAAGAACGAGAAGAAACCTTAGTCAGGAGGCGATGTCGCGTAACCTTGGCGGCGTGAGTCCCCGACGATGGTTGGATCACAGATGTTGGACGAGTTGGAAAATGGCTGAGTCGTGGTCATAAGTTACGTTGGAAGCCTGAGGGGATGGCTTGTCCCCGTTCCTACCCCCGCTGAAGTTGGATAGACAGATGCCCGTAAAGAAAGCGGGAAGGTAATTCTCTTGATCTGATCATTCGCCGGTTCATAGAGCTTCTAATACTGTCGATTCCTCAAGTCAACTCTACGACCTGTTTGTAAGCCGGCACTACGACGTCCCATCCCTTTTCACTCGCTATCCGATCGCGCAGCGCGCGAGCTGAGCCAATCTCACCGTGAACGACGAATGTCTTGCGTGGCGGGCGCTTGAATCCGCCGAGCCATCGCATGATCTCTCCCGAATCGGCGTGAGCCGAAAGGCTACCGATGCTTTCGATTTGAGCGCGAACCGGGATCATCTCACCATGAATTCTTATCAGTTTCTCCCCATCCTGCAGTCTCCGGCCGCGCGTCCCAGCCGCCTGATAGCCGACAAAGACCACGGTGCTTGCCGGGTCGGGGAGCCATTTCGCCAGATGATGAAGCACCCGCCCCCCGGTGGCCATCCCCGAGGCTGAGATAATTATTCCCGAGTTCCTTTGATCGTTTAGCGCCCTCGACCCGTTGCGACCCTGCACCAGGCTAAAGTTTCGCGTCGCTAGCGGATTCCTCTCCAGATTCAGGACTCGCTGCATATCCAGATCGTGATCTTCGTGATGCTTCGAATACAACCGCGTAGCTTGAGAGCCCATGGGCGAATCCACCGCTACCGGAAGCACGGGGATCCGTCCTTCGTCCTCGAGTTGTCTCAAGTAGTAGACGAGCAACTGAGTACGCCCGACGGCGAATGCTGGAATTATTATCTTCCCGCCGCGCCCAACCGTAGCCCGTATGATTTCGGCCAGTCGATCCTTTGGACTTGCGTGATCGTGCATCCTGTCTCCATAGGTTGACTCAATCAGGAGGTAATCCGTTTCAGTCTCGGGCGCCGGATCATTCAATATCGGCTCATCGTATCGCCCAATGTCGCCTGAGAAGACTATCTTGATTGGAGCGCGGTCGGGCTCGGTAATCTGCATTTCAATAAAGCTTGAACCAAGGATGTGTCCGGCGGGCATGAATCGGGCTTGGATGAACTTGTTGAGCCGCACCTCCTGTTGGTAGGAGACGCTCCGCACCTGTTTGAGAGCAGCGTTTGCGTCCTGCTCGGTGTAAAGAGGAAGCGCCGGGCGGTGTTTGGAGAAGCCCTTACGATTTGCGTAGTCGGCGTCTTCTTCTTGTAACTTCGCGGAGTCAGGAAGAAGAAGCCTGAGCAAGTCGGCCGTTGCCGACGTGGCATAAACTGGACCGGTAAATCCATCCCGAACAAGCCGCGGTAAGTAACCGGAGTGGTCAATGTGCGCGTGCGTGAGCAGCGTCCAGGTGATTGACGACGGGTCGACGGCCAGTTTCTCCCAATTGCGCAACCTCAAATCTTTGTGTCCTTGAAAGAGGCCGCAGTCGATCAATACCCGGGTTCCGCCGACGTCCACCAGATACTTTGACCCTGTGACGGTTTCAGTCCCGCCAAGAAACTGTAAGGTTGCCATATGGCTTCACACTAGCAATCAGGGCAAGACGGATCAAGCGAAGCGATGTTGATTCAGCTGTTGTAAGGTCAGTCGAAATGTCTGGCCGCGCTGGATAGTTCTTGAC
>JBASRM010000055.1:0-2096 GCA_049273835.1 Blastocatellia bacterium
GAAGCGGGCAATTGAGCGATTCGTGGTGACTCCGCTGGCAAACCTGGCGGCGACCAAGCAGGTGCGTCTGGGCCAGCTCGCGGTGATTGACTTCGAAGAGGAGGAAAAAGAGTTGGTCTTCTATCGAGATGACTCGGAGGCTGCCCAGGCCATCGCCGCCCTGGATCTGGCACGTGCTCGGCAGGCAGGCGGACAGCACCACCAGCGCGCCGCCTGACCGGAGTGGAGGGATAAAGTCGTGATACGAATCAGCGAAATTCGCAAAGGCTCAAAGCGGCGCCTGTTGGTCGAAGGCACGCTCGCAGGCGACTGGGTTGAGGTGTTGGAGAAAAGCTGGCTGGAGGCGCAGACGTCGCGCAACGGCGAACCGATGCGCGTAGACCTGTCAGAGGTCTGGATTGATGATAAGGGCCGCAAACTGCTCAAGCGCATCCTCCAGGACGGCGCAGAGCTGCGGGCCACAGGAATAATGACCAGGTCGGTCATTGAAGAGGTTATTGAAGAGATTAGTGGAGCGGACGCTACCCGACCTTCGCCGAAGCCTACAAGGTCGCCGCGCGGAACGGGCTGACCAAACTCTGAGGAGCGCCCGCCGCGGCAGAACCGCGGGGCCGTTCACATCAAACGCAAACACATTCTGGCCGCGCACCGCAGCGTGGGCCGCGGAGATTAGACTATGTGTATCCAAAGATGCCGCTTTGTCATACTGATCTTGACGATTTGCTTGCTCGGCTCCGGACTCGAGGCGCGGGCGCAGTCGCCGGCCACGAGCGATGCCGAAGAGCTGACGCTTGAGCAAGCTATAGCGATTGCGTTGCGTGACAACCGTCAAGTCAAGAACGCACAACTGGCAATCAGCAAAGCCGGAGACGAACTGGCCGCGACGCGCACCCTCCGGCTGCCTTCAATGAATCTGTACGCGCTCGCGTCGCAGCAGCTGGTGAAGCAAGATGCCAGTGTCGATAATTCTTCATCAAGCATCATTACTGGCGTCGCGCCATTCTTCTCCATCGGCATCCCGCGCAAACCGACGTCGATCTTCGCCGGCCAGATTCTTCAGCCGTTGTCGCAGCAACACCGGATCGGCCTGAACATCGAGCAAGCCGGGTTAGCACGCGACGTGGAGAGCGAGAAACTGCGCCAGATCAAGCAATCCACGGTCAATCAGGTCAAGCAGACCTACTACGGCATTCTGCAGACCCAGAGCGCCTTCGATAGCCTTCTGGAAGCCATCCGGTACTACCGCGAGCTGGACCGTGTGATGGGCGATAACGTCGCCCAACAGGTCTCTTTGAAAGCCGACAGCCTGGAAGTCAAAACGCGGCTCGCGAAGGCCGAGTACGAAGCCCTGAACCTGACGAATCAACTGGCCACTGCGAAAGAGCAGCTCAACAACCAATTGGGACGCGACGTACGCACCGAGTTCAGGGTGGCTGCAGTTCCCGATGTCAATGGCTTTGACGCCGACCTCGCCCTTGCGCGAAGCCGCGCGCTCGAGCAGCGGCCCGAAGTGCGGGAGGTGCGACTGAAGGTCAAACAGGCCGAAGTAGACCGGCGCATTAAGAAGTCCGAATACATCCCCGACGTGAGCCTCGGCTTCACCTACATGACCTTCCGGAATTTCGACCAGGTGGTCCCAAAGAACTCTGCCAGTATAGGAGTGGTGGTGAAGTGGGAGGTCTTTGACTGGGGGAGAAAGAAAAACCAGCTCGCCGAAAAAGACCGGGCCATCGGGCAGGCACGAAACGCATTGCGCGAAGCCGAGAGCCTCGTCCTCATTGAGGTCGGCGACAAATTCCGCAAACTCCAGCAGACCCGCCAGGCTCTTGTCGTCGCGCAACTTAATCAGGAAACGGGGCGGGAAAACATACGCGTCTCAACCAACAAGTACAAGGTGAAGGCGGTGCTACTTTCCGACGTGTTGCAAACGCAGGCCACGCTGGCCGATGCAGACTATCAATATCAACAGGCGTTGCTGGCTTACTGGACGGCCAGAGCTGATTACGAAAAAGCAATCGGAGCGGACAAATGAAACAGAAACTATTGAAAGCAGTTGTAGTGAGCACAGTGCTCTTGTTAGTGGCTGTGGTGTCAGT
>JBASRM010000072.1:0-6914 GCA_049273835.1 Blastocatellia bacterium
GGAATGCCCGCGGCCATATAGCCGACGAAGGTCGCGAACAGCATAAAAGGTCCGGGTGTCGCGACGCTCATTGCCACGCCATCAAGGAACTGACTTGATGTTAACCAGTGATGATCCTCCACGGCCCCTTGCTGAAGAAATGCAAGTGAAGCGTAAGCCCCGCCAAAGCTAAACAGCCCGGTCTTTAGGAACAGCCAGGCTAGCTGGAGGAACTTCTCATCAAAAAAACCGAGTACGATGAAGCCGCCACCGGTGATAAAGCCTGCGGAGGCAGATGTCGATCGGAGGCTCTGCGGCCGGATGACGAATAGGAGATTCAAGACACCGGCTACCACGAGGACCAGTAAGAGGTTCATTCCCGCGAAGCGCATACTGACGAAGGCGCCAACGAGCAGTAAGCCAAGCATCGGCGTCTTGATTGATGCGGTTCCAAGCTTGATGATTCCGGCGCCGATGATCCCCAGAACCGCCGGCTTAAGAATGTAGAGCGCGTTGTTCACCTGTGGAAGGCTGCCATACTCGACATAGAGCCAGCTCAGGAGGATCATCACCAGCGCACCCGGGACGATGAACGTTACGCCAGCCGCGATGCCAGCCAAGATCCCGCGCTTGATATAACCAACATAGATCGCGAGCTGAAGCGCCTCCGGACCAGGAAGCATATGGCAGAACGCCATGATGCTTACGAAGCGATCCTTCGAGAGCCATGCTCGGCGCTCAACCATGTGATTGAACATCATGGTTATCTGCGCGACAGGTCCACCAATGTTGATGAAGCCCAGCATCAGGAAGTAGAGAAACACTTCTCGCCAGGCGGGCATGTTTTCGGCGGGTGTAGCAGGTTCGAGTTGTTTTTCTTCTGTCATCTAGCTATTGAATGTTTCGACTATCGGTTCGACCGTTGTGGCTTCAAGCGAGATTTCAGCTTCGATTCGGCCGTTGGCCATCCGGACCACACGATGGGCGAGCGCCGTTGCCTCGGCTCGATCGTGAGTGACGTAAACAGTGGTGATTGCCAGCGCCCGTTGCAGGCGTTCAAGCTCGCCCAGCAGGTCTGCCTTCAAATCCGCATCGAGGCTAGACAGTGGCTCGTCGAGCAATAGCAGACGAGGCCGACCGACAAGTGCGCGCGCGAGCGCGGTTCGCTGCTGCTCGCCGCCCGAAAGCTTCGCGGGGTAATCGTTCGCGTGGTCTTTTATGCGGGTCAACCGCAGCATATCTGTGATGCGTTCACTCCGTTCAGATTTCGGGACTCGAGCTGACGCAAGAACAAAGTCCAGGTTTCCCGCAACCGTTAAGTGCGGCCACAGCGCCAGGTCCTGAAACACGAAGCCGATTCCTCTGTGACGCGCAGGCACAAGGTTGCGACCGCCTGCTGCCACTTGCTCTCCGGCGATCCATAGCTCGCCTTGTTCCGGCGTTTCGAGGCCGGCTATCAACCGCAGCAGCGTAGTCTTGCCACAACCGCTTGCACCGAGTAGCGCGACAATCTCGCCTTCGCCGACTTCAAGGGATGCACGGTCCACTACTGTCCGATCGCCAAATCGTTTCGTTAAATCAGTCAGCTTGAGAAATGGCTCAGTCATTGGGTTAGCTGACCGCAGCGTCGCCTTTGTCGGTCGCCACACACTGCTGGCAATAAGCGTAGAGCGCGTCGTAGACGATGAACTCGTGGGCAAGGATCTCGTGGTCATCCTTGAAATTGAGATGGCGAAACCCTTCCGCAATGGCTTTGAGTCCAGGCGCTTCTGCACGCCGGTACAGGTCCTGCGCTACATCCGCGCCGTGAACGATCTCCGCCAATAAGCTAATCGCAGGATCTTCGATTTGATACTTGCGGACTATGGCTTCAAAGCTGGACCTGCCATCGTGATGGCCAAGCTCGACATCCGGCACATCGAACGGAATCGCCTCTTCGCGTTCAGCTACCGACATCACCGAGTCACCGGGCACAAAGATGAATTCCGCTTGGGGGTCAATGAACTTCTTGATGAGCCAGGGACAAGCCACGCGGTCAACCTTGACTCGCTCTCGGGTAATCCACTTCATATGACACTCCTTTTGCTGCGCGTTTTGTCACGCGCGAGCCACCCGAACACCAAAAGCGGCATCAACACAATGGAAGCTTGCATAAGCGCCAGAGAGGCCACCTGACTCGAAGGCGCATTCGCGATTAAGGTATAGACGCGTACTGGCAGAGTTGATTCTCCTGGGGGCGCGACGAGCACCGTTGCACCAAGCTCGCCAAACGCGAAAATGAACGACACCACCAGCGCGGCTGCTGTCGCACCGGTTATCTGCGGGAACACGATACGGGCAAAGGCGCGAGGCCAGCTTGCACCGGCTACTTCGGCGGCCTCCTCCAACGAAGGCGGCACCTGACGCACAGCGGCCGCGAGAATCAATGCCGCGACCGCCACAAACCGAGCCAGGTATGCGATAACAATAATCAACGGGCTTCGATAGATCTCGCCCAAGAGCCCCGGCTGATTCCAAAGCCCGATCAATCCGACTCCAATAACCGTGCTCGGTGCGGCGAAGAGGATGATAAAAACAAGATCCGCCAACCTTCCAAAACGCGTTCGCGGCCGTGCGCGACTATAGCCAAGAAGAAGCCCGAGCCCTACTGTCAAAAACGCGCCGCACAGCGAGAGCACAATGCTATTGGTGATCGCGCTACCGGATGCCTGCACGGCGGCCACGATTGGTCCGGCGCCTCGTGCTTCCAATGCTAACGCGCTTAGAGGCAAGAGTACGGACAACGCGATCAGGATACCTATCGAGATGAGCACCGGCGCGCGCCAGAGGCCAAGATTGAAAGAAAGACCGGGATGCATGCTGCGCCGAGTCGTAAGCAGCCGGTCTCCGATCGTCAGCTTGAGCGCCACTGCGGCGATTAGAGCAAGAAGCAGTAGAGGTACTGACAGCGCCGTCGCCCGGCCAAAGTCATACTGAGCGGCAAACGCCGTGAATACCTCCGTGGTGAACACTCTCACTCGCAATAGGCCCGGCACTCCGAACTCTGAAACCGTGAGCACGAAGATCACGAGCGCTGCGGAAGCCACCCCTGGCGCGATCAGAGGAAGCGTGATTCGCGTAAATACTCGACGCGGGCTCGCGACCAGCAATCCGGCTTCTTCTAAGCGACCGTCGACTCGCCGCGCCGCTGCTTCGGTAGCAAGCATCGCCAGCGGGAAGAAACCAATGCTGAGCACGGCGACCGCACCGGCGAGTGAGTAGGTCCAACCTGAGAGCAGATCTATGCCTAGCAAGTGCGCCGCGATGCCCGTCGAACCGCTGACATAGATCCATGCGAGTCCGAGAACATAAGGCGGAAGAACCAGCGGAATGAGCAGCCCAAGCCTCAGCCAACTCTTCGCGGGCAAATCGACTCGAGCCAAGAGCAATCCGAGCGGCGCGCCAACTATCGTGGCCACGATCGCAGTTGCCGCGCCTAGCAACGTGCTATTCATAAGAAGTTCGCGCTGGCGCGCTTCGGTTAGAAGCCGGCCGTAGTTGTCGAACGTGAAGCTGCCGTCGATAGCCGTAAACGACACGACCAGCATGTAGATCAACGGCAACACGCATATCGCTACGAACAAAACGCCTGCACCGCCGAGTGCCATCGTTTTCGCTGACAGCAGTGCAGGCAGGCGTCGTATCGTGTCTGTCGCGGTGGCTGTGCTCATCCTTATTCGGTTCGATTACAGTCCAAGAATAGTTTGAAGGCGGCGAGTAACGTCTTCCACTCGCGCGGCAGACTTTCCGTAGTCCAGGGTCATCGGCTTGAAGGACGTGATTGGCGGAATGTTTCTCGGGCCTTCGACGCCGTTATGCAGCGGGATCTGAACAGCCTCGGATTCGGCGAGCAACTTCTCCACTTCAGGCGACAGCAGATAATCAATCAACTTCTTGCCGGCTTCGGCGTGCGGCGCTCCGGCGACGAGCGAGACCATGTTCGGCATCAGCGGCGCGCCCATACCTTCGCCGTCGGGCAAGACCATCGCCACAGGCTGTTTGTCTTCCAGTGCCACGTTCACATCGTCCGTGTCTGTGAGTCCCATCTTAACTTCTCCCTTTACCACCAGATCGCGCACGACAGAGTTGCCAGGCACTATCTTCACGCCATTGGCTCTGAGTTTGCGGAAAAACTCATCCGCTTTTTCATCGCCGAGTTCGGCGTACAATGCCGCTGCGTGGAAGGAAGTCGAGCCGAAGCGAGGATCGGCTATCGCAATCTGATCTTTCCATTTTGGATCAGTCAGATCAAAGATGGACCTCGGCGCTTCTTCAGGTTTGACGAGCTTGGTGTTGTAGACGATTACACGGATGCGCGCCGAGAAGCCCGTCCAGTATCCCATTGCATCTTTGAACGTAGCGGGAATGCCTTCCGCGTTGGGCGACGTGTAAGGCGCGAGCACGCCGCGCTGCTTCAAGACAAGGGTGCGCACCGGCTCGTTCGACCATAAGACATCGGCTTGCGGATTGTGTTTCTCCGCAAGCAGTCTGTTTGCGAGGCCGGTGCTCTTTGTTTCTTCGGTGTCGTAGACGGCGTTGACCTTGATGCTGGTCTTCTCTTCGAACGCTTTAAGGATTGGTTCGGAGAAGACCCGATCGGTCGAGACATATACCGTTACTTCTCGGTCGGGGCCGCGAGACCCTGCGCTGTTCGCGCCCGGCTTGCGGTCGCACGCAGAAAGCACGAGCACCACGCCCAAGAACGCCGTCAGCGACACCCGCGCTGCGAAGCTCTGTTGCTTCATCACATTTCCCCCTGAGGGACGGCGCGAAAGTGGCAGTGCCGTCCGATGCTTCGCGTTACCTCGTGGTGATCTGCAAGTCATCGAAATAGATCACCGAATCGGCTTTTGTCCAAACGCCGACTTTGCCCCCATCTTTGAACGTGTCGTCTTCCACTTCGTACAGCTTCTTACCATCGTGGTAAACCTCGAACAGATTTCCCTTGGCGACGACTCTAAGAGTGCCCCACTGACCAGACGGAACTGTCTCTTTCTTTCCGTAGGTCCGGCCTTCGCCCTTAAGCGGCAGGTCGGTGCGCTTTCCGTTCTCAAGCTTGTACAGGACCACGTTGTTCTCAAGTGCGTTGGCGCGAACGATGTAGTAGTTGTTGTTATCTTTGTAGCGCCACACGATGCCGGCGCCCTGGTCTTTCTTCCCGCTTATCGGCTTGAACTTCACGCTAACGTCGACGTCAGTTGCGGTGAGTGCATCGAAGACTGCGACCGGAAAGCGGAATCCTGTCGGGTCCGGGTCGGTTTGGGCCAGAACGTTTTTCTGTCCGGGGGACGCGTCGTCTTTGGCAATCACCCAGACGCCGGGCTTGCCCTGTCCCGTCAGAGCGAGGGAAAAACCCGCGGGCGGCTTGCCCACCGAATCATTATCGAAGGTAATCGTCTTCGTCTGCGCGCTGGTTGCAGACGCGAAAAGAAGAACACCGCAGACCAGCAACAATATTCTGACTGTCATCTTCTTACTCCTTTCGCTCAGTAGCTCAAAACTCTATGTTCCAGGTTAGTTGAAACCTGCCGTTGACTGCGTCGTCGTTGAACGACGGGCGGTTCTTGAACTGGTAGTCGAACCCGAGGCGAGACATCTCACCAATCGGGCGAAAGTAACCGACGTTAAACGCGCGGACGTTTTTCCCAGTCACCGGATCGCCGTTGAGCTGATCGTATCGAGCATAGATGTTATCTTTGCGTGTGATTTGATATGTGGCGAAAAGGTTACCGCCTGATGACCGGGAACCGGGTCGAAATGCAGGTGCAAAATCGGGTGTTATCGACAGCAAAGTCGACGGCATGTTCCCGGCTACGAATTCCGCCCGAAGCCCGAACCGGCCAGCCGCGTACTGGAGGTCTACGCCAAGCAGATTATCGTCATCATCGCCGCTCACGCCCTCGGGCAAGATCTGCTTTCCCCCCTGGAGGGAAACGCCGACAGCCACGCGCGGACGATCAAATAGCTTGCGCACTCGAGCCACGACGTTCACCTGGCGGTTATTGTCGGCAAAAAAGCGATTCCCATTGAATGCGCCCAGAAAGTAATGGACATTCTTGAGCGCTCGACTATCCACGAAATCCAGATCGCCGGAAATCATCACGCCCCGGTCGCGCTGGCCCGGAAAGAAGTAGCCGGCGAAGATGCCTCTTTCAGGAGATTCGCGGACGGCACTCGACTGCTGGACGTCGAATCCGAAAGGCGTGACGAACTGGCCTGCGCGAATCGTCGCGTGATCGTTGATGTAGTATTCGACGAAAGCGTCGTTGACCAGTTCTTCGGGGCTGCCGTCAATTGCTGGATGAAACTGAATCTCCAGACCTGCGCCCAGCCGGTCAGATACTCTCCCCGCCCAGCGGCTCTCGATTCGGCTGAGGCTGATGTTTGGCTCGAACTCTGAAGCAGAATCGCGAATAGGCGCGGCTGAGTATCTGGTCTGTATGAAGATCTCAGGCTTTGGCTTTATTGGATGGCTGCGCTCGCTTGCGCCGAGCCGCGGCCCGATGATTCGCTCGTTGAACTCGTCGGCTGACTTTTCATCTGGCTTGCGCGGAGAGGTTGCCGTAGAAGTGGATTCGGTCTCCTTACTCTTCAGGTTTGCGATTTCGGAGCGCAGCGATTCAACTATCGAACTGAGCTGCTGGATGTGACTTGCGGCCTGATCAAGCTTCCGCTCAAGCTCGCGCATTTTCTCGTCCGGCTGTTGAGCATCGGCAAAGGCCGTCACAGCAGCCAGCCAGAAAAGAGTCAGCAGTCTTTTCATCTCTTCCCCTTCTTTCAGTTCACAAGCGCGGTGTTTCGCTCTCTGCGATCCGCCCTATTTCGCTGATCTCAATTCGTCAAGGAGATGCCTTACGCGCTCTACTATCGCGTCACGGGCTTTGTTGTAGTCTTCG
>JBASRM010000081.1:0-3556 GCA_049273835.1 Blastocatellia bacterium
ATGCTGGGCGCCGCAGCGTCCGTCATCCCGAGCATAGTAAGTCCGGCGGCGGTACCCTCAATTGGCGCATCAGGAGCGATCTCTGCGACGATGGGGGCGTTCCTGCTCCGGCTGCCTAAAACGAAGATCAAGTTATGCTGCATTCCGGTGATAACGCCAATCTGGTGGCTCAGGCTTTTGTGCGGACGGAAAAAGCTCATCGTGATGGTCCCGGGCTACATCTATCTGGCCTCCTACTTCATCGCGCAAGTCCTGTACTGGTATTTCGATAAGAAAGCGGGTTCCGTTTCAAATGTCGGCTATTCAATCCACGTAGCGGGCTTTCTCTTTGGTGCAGGGTTCGCGATGATGATGAAGCTCACCCGGTACGAGGAGGAACACATAAATCCTCGGATCGAGGCGATGGTCTCGTTCGCGGCGGCCCCAGCCGTTACGGAAGCCCTGGAAGCGCTGGACAAGGGCGACGCAACCACAGCGGAACGCAAGCTTAGAGCTCATCTTTCAAAGCAA
Source organism: Blastocatellia bacterium (assembly GCA_049273835.1). Lineage (GTDB taxonomy): Bacteria > Acidobacteriota > Blastocatellia > UBA7656 > UBA7656 > Onstottus_A. The sequence goes on from JBASRM010000081.1 coordinate 511, forward strand.
CCAAACGACACTAATGCATTGCTGGCGGCAATTCAGGTTTACCAGCAAACCGAGAACTTCGACAAACTCAACGGGATGTATGGGCGCCTGATCCGTCATCATCTCGTAAACCAGGATAGCGAAGCCGCGCTGTATGCGTACGACAGCCTGCTCTCAGCATTCCCAGACAATCACGTGGCGCCACAAATAGCCGCGCGTGACTGGATTTCGATTTGCGAATATCTGCGAAGCTCCGATATGAACCGGGAAGCCGCAGTAGAGTATGAGCGGCTCGTGAACGCTCTCCCCGAAGACCCGCTGGTCTCGCGAGCCGCGGTCCAGGGAGGCGAGGTGGCACTCTTTATCAGCGACATCGAACGCGCGTTAAAGTTGTTCCAAAGAGCCGAAGCGGTACACGCACCTGAACCGTATGCGTCGCGAGCTCGGATGGGTGTTGAGAAATGCCTGAAGGTCCTCGAGCAGCGTGGGAAGTGGGCCAAGCATCCACCCAAACCTCACGGGAGCCATGCCGAGACCCAAAAGCTATCCGGATAATCCAGGCAGGCTATCAAGACCCTCCATAATCATCATCATTGGGCTATAAACGACCTCCTCATCAAAGTTGGATTGACCGGCGATCGTCAACAAACTCAAAACGAAACCTTCAAACTCAGCAAAATCGTCCTGGGCTTTTGTGTGCGCCTCGGCAACAGAAAGTCCGTATCATCTCGATCGACAAACTCCGAACCGAAGCTGAATATCGTGTTGTTGAACACGTTGAAAACATCAACCGCAGGCCGAACCCTGATGCGATCGCGTACGGCAAATGTTCTTGAGGCCCGTAGGCTGATCGCGCGTGTCCCTGGGCCGACACCGTAGTTGCGCGGCAAGTTCCCTGTCGAGCCAATCGTCGCGAGCGCTAACGCTGCTTTCACTTCATCAGCCGGTGCGCTTCCAGGCCGCCTCCACACGGGCCTCCCAATTCCTGTGATGAAGTCCGGCCTGTCGTTTTCGATGTCGTTCAAATTCCGGTCAAACCCGGCGCCGATATTGAACGGCTTCGATGAGCCAAACGAAATTATTGGCGCGAGGTCCACCTCGATATATGGAATCTGAAAAAGTCCGCTGAAGGTGAATCTGTGCCGCTGATCCTGTAGCGATAACGCGCGTTCGGCCCTTCGATCGAACAAGTCCTGGGGCGAAGCAGTGTTGGTAGTGCCTTCGTCGATAAGCTTCGACAGCGTGTAGACACCCCGAAAAGTTGCCCGCCGTCCTAAGGAGTAGCGCACGGTGAAAACGCCTCCGTGATAGAAAGAATTGCCGGTCGACTCCAGGAGCTCGACCTGAGTAAGCGACGGGTCCGGTCTCAGCGAGCGCAAAGCATTTAGCGCTGCAGCGATGTTGGAGGAGCGTGGCGCGTTCAAGCCCAGCGTCAGCACTCGCACTCCGTTTTCAACCTGGATTGCACCCGCCGTTGAGGAAGTATTCGTGCTGGAATCGAAACGAACTACGTCGGCGCTGCTCCCGGCGACCGGACGTTGACCCGTCGCGTTAGTGCGGTTATCAAAATCGCGGCTCAGAAGATAATCGGTAAGACTCCTGAACCCTTGCGGCAAGACTGGAGCGTTTATGTTGCTCTCGCGCCACAGGTGCGCACCTCGGGTGAAAATGTAATCAAATGTGGCGACCAGTGTCTTGCTGATTTGGCGTTCGATTCCAAGACCCGTTTGCAGCGTGTAGGGGATTTCAAGATCCGGGCTGATACGGCGCAAGAACCGGATCTCTGCCAGACCAAATCGATCGACAAGCGTGTTGTCGCTTACAGGATGTGGGAAACGGACCGCCGAAAGTATTACGGGTTCTATATTCGAATCGATGATCGTCGTAGAGGTACCCAACGAGAAATCATCGATGGTGCGAAGCAGAGCACGGTTATAGAACAATCCGAATCCCGCCCGAAGCACGGTTTTTCCCGGTGAAGCCAGCTTTTTGAAACTGCGAAAAAGCCTTCCGCCAAACGGATCCCAAGCGATTGCGATGCGCGGGCTGAAGTTCTTGCGATCGTCAAGAATGGACTCGTTGTCCCATCGGATTCCAAGCGACAGCGTTAGATTAGGCCCTAGCTTCCACTCATCCTGAACGAACAGGCCCACCACGTCATTGGACAGGCGGCTCGTGGTGTTGAAGCGTTGAACAAATCGGCTTGGATTGTTAGCCAGAAAGTCGTCCACGCTGTCGAATGTGTATTGCCCACCGGCTGCGAAAAGATCGGTAAAGCTCGATCTCACAAGCTGGAGGTCGCCTCCAGCCTTGAGTAGGTGGCTTCCCGGATTTACAGAAACGTTGTCTTGAATCTGTGTGCGCTTCTCCTCCCTGGCAAACGCCGGCGAGGCGTCGCTGCCTGAGAACGAGCCGGCGGTTACCCTCGGCGAACTTATCACTACACCGATCGAATCGAGGACCGCTTTGCTGCGAGGGAGAAGCCGTGAGTACTGAAGCCTCATCTGATTGACGAAGCGACTCGAAACGATCATGAAATCGGAGAAGCTGACTGAATCCGAGTTGCGACCTTCGATGAGAATCGTCTCCGGCAAGCGAGTGCCTCCAGGAAACCCGCGAGGGTTCTTACCCCTGGACATGTCACATCTCGCAGCCGCGTTATGCTCCTGCGTGAAGTTGAGGTCGACGCGCGTAATGAAAAGGTTGGTCGTCTCAGGTGTTGAAAGCTCCTCGGAGAATAAAGCGACCTGGCTGCCGGGTGCTGCTGGCAGATTAGGTTTCGGCAGAGGAAACAGCGGATTTGTGGCTATGGGGACCGGCGCGCTTACTTCAACGGAATCGGTCACATCGAAGCGCTCATAACTTTCAAAGAAGAAGATCTTCTGCTTTCGAATCGGACCTGACAGAACGGCACCCTCTCTGCGCTGTTGCTGGGGTACGCGGCCAAGACCACGCGCGTTGCGGAAGTAAGTGTTCGCGCTGAGCGACTCATCACCGAAATATGTATACACATTTCCGCGATAGCCGTTGGAACCGGTTTTAGTACGAATATTGATTCGGCCACCGG
>JBASRM010000093.1:0-6176 GCA_049273835.1 Blastocatellia bacterium
TCCTTGTCTTGAAACCCGTATGTTTCGAAGTACCCAACCTTGCCGCGGCGATAAATCAAGCCGACAGCGCCGGCGATTCGTCCCTTAGCTACGTGATCGTTCATCAGCGCGCCGATCCGTTCAAGGCGTTCGACAGAAAGGCCGCTTCCGTTGGGCGCGACTGACCGAATTCCCTGCCCTGCCGCGCCAACTGCGAGAAGAACGAATAAGAACGGTGAGATCACGCGAGTGAGCAATTTCATCCTGTCTCCTTCCAGATGCTCAAAAACACCGAAGACACTTTCAGCCGTTTCCTCTGCTTTCGCTTTCGTGACCAAAAGCGATTCCACTGAGTCAGGCCGCGTGTGTGAACCTTTGGCGATCCGGTCTGGCCGCCTTGGTTACACACGCGTGGGGTTCTCTGTGAGTTAGCTGGAACTGGCGACCAAGCGAGCAGGTCCGTTTTTATCTCAGCCGAGAAATGCATGTCAAGCGCGCTTCTGGCGGGCCGCCCCGCTGTGCCGATCGGCTTCGCGCTCGGGAATCCGGTCTCTCTCTGGAGCGGTTCGCCGCCGCTTTGGAAGCGAAATCATTCACTCAGCTCGCGCCTCTCTGGCAGATCGAGCGAATTTCCTCTTGACGAGTCCAGTCCGGTCGGCTTAAATACCCGGTCGGAAGGCTGGCCCCTTCCTCCGAAATATCCAAAACAAAACGGACGTATTCCGATGGAGATCTACGGATACCTTTTGATGACGAGCGATGTCCTGCTGATCCTGAGCGGCGCGACGATGTACTGGTTCTCTCCCAGGCTCAGGCGAAACTGGGTTCTTGGCTATGGCTCGCCGCGATCGATGATCAACGACGCGGCATGGCAGAGCGCCAACCGGTTCGCGGGGATGTCGCTGGCTTCACTGGCGCTTATCGCGATGACGCTTCAAGTTGGATTGTGGGGACTGATCGAATCCAACGATCTGGGCCAGACAGTCTCGGCAGCTTCAACGTTGGCGCTTCCTTTCTTAGTAATGTATCTGACTGAAAAGTACCTCGCTCGCGTGTTTAAGAACTGACGGGAACTCAGTGCGGCACAATCCGACCGTTCTCGCTTCGAGGAAACTTTGGAGCCGATCTCACACTACTATTACTCACACCGCTTAAAGCTGCACTTCTGGGACTGGGGTACTGACGGCAAGCCCGCGCTGATTCTCGTACACGGAGGCCTTGATCACGCTCGCAACTGGGACTGGGTGGCGAGAGCGCTCCGCCAGCATTTTCACGTTTACGCAATCGATCTGCGCGGTCACGGAAACAGCCAGTGGGCACCCGGGGCCCTGTACAGCGTCGCCGAACACGTGCTGGATCTCTCGGCGCTTGCCGACATAATCAATGCATCGCCCATTTATCTGATTGGCCATTCGCTGGGCGGCGTGGTCACGTTATTTTACTCGGGTGTGTATCCGGATCGAGTGAAGAAGGCGGTCTCGATTGAAGGCCTCGGCCCGCCGCCGAACCATCGCATTTTCCGCCCCGCATCAGAGCGGCTCCGAAACTGGATCGAAGCGATTCGACAGACCGAGCGCCGCGACCCGCACAGCTATCCGGCTATCGATCGAGCGGTCGCGCGCATGAAGGAGGCGAACCCTCATCTGTCAGACGAAGTGGCTCGCCATCTCACTCTTCACGGGACCAATTGGAACTCGGACGGTTCTCTGGTTTGGAAGTTCGACAATTACGCCCGGCCCTTTGCACCGTACGGCCACAACCGTGAGGATTTCGTCGAGATCCTGGGCCAGATCACCTGTCCGGTGTTGTTGTTTTGGGGAAAGGAGAGCTGGGCGGTAGATCCCGAATCGGACGGCCGCGCTCAGGTGATCAAGAACCACCGCCTGGTCAAGGTACCCAACGCCGGCCACTGGGTGCATCACGACCAATTGGAGGTATTCCTTACCGAGACCACAAAGTTTCTTCTTGAGTCCTAGTACTGCTCAACCACATCCCGCTGAGCACATATGTCATTGTCCATTCTTCTTGATTAACTGATTCTCAGCATTCGGGTCGCATACTCACGCGGATCAGCGGTTAATGCCTGTCACGCTGATGAATGTCAGCAATCCCCAGGGTCGCAGAGTCACCCCGATCATTGGTTACGATCTGTTCACCGAAATGACAGACGAACACGAAGATTCCATTGACGAGGCGCGCCAAAATGAGTGCCCTCAAACGGATTGCCGAAATTGTAGGCAAAACGCCGGTCAGTAAGGTTTAACAGATCGACCTGAACGCTCAAGCCAACCCGTTCTTTGCGGAACAAATCAGCGCCCGTTGAAACGCCCAGCACAGTTCGCGGCTTGACCCGTCCGCGACCGAAATCCACCAGCTCAGCGCCCGGTTTGGACTTCAATTCCACCAAACGATCCGGGTCCACCTCGAGAGGCACTCCGCTCTGATGACGTCCCGAAAAGGCAGCCCACCATCCGCTTCCGCGATGACGATACATCACCTCCAACGCACCGGTGTTCCGCTCGTCGTGATCCGGAATGAAACGCGTGCCCGGCCCGATTTCAATCACGTCATCGGTGAGAAACAGCCCTCCGTTGATCGGACCAATCTGCAGCATTCGCTGGTTCGTGTAGCTTAGAAAGCCGGACCATCCCGCTCGTTCAGGGACGTCCAGCCTTACATCGACTCCTCGCGCGAATCCTTCGGCGACGCTGTTGGGGAAGATGATCACCGTGGAAAAAAACACATTTGGATCATCGTAGTTTTTAAAGTTCCGCCACCAGTAAACCGCATCGAGCCTCAACCAGCCGCGCAGGTCTTGAGCAAACCCGGCTTCGTATGACGAGGTTCTCTCAGCGCGAACCCGCGAACCCCCACCGGTAGCGTCCTGGAACGGCGAGAGCGCGCGTGCCTGGGCCGAGTCCGACAGGAGAAGATTCTCAACCTGCGGAGGCATGAACAGACGGTTGAAAGATGCGCGAACCGAGGTCTGGGTACCGGGTATGAAGTAGACTGCGCCGACGCGCGGACTAAACTGCTGCTCTGAGATCAACAGGCTCGAGTGATCGTATCGCAGACCAGCGCTAAAGGTCAGGTTCTCGACTGGAGAAACCTGGTCTTGAAAATATCCGGAGAACTGGCCACGCGTTTTTCGATCCCGGAACACAAACGGTCTCGACTTGTTAAACGCGAGGGCTTCGTCGCTGATTCCTTCTTCCCTCGCTGCGTCCGGGTCCGTGATGGAAAACGTAAAGAACTCGGTTGGATTGACCCGCGTTGTGTCAAATCCAGCTTTTAGCGTGTGCCGGCCCAGGATGCGGGTCACCGAGCCCAACAGGCCGAGTCGCGCGTGTCGCCTGTCCTGAGCCGCGAACAGCGGGGTATCAAACGAACTGCCAATAAGCCTGGCCTCGTGGAAGCGATGAAAGACCGCAATGTTGCTTACCGTCTTTGACGACCATGTCCGTTGCCAGCTTACCGACTGGCTGTTGTCTCTGAATTCCTGTCGCTGGCGCTGACCCGCCAACTCCTGTTCGAGCCGGTCCGGTACGTGGAGATCAGAACCGTTGATCGATACGTTGATGATTAGAATGTCATCCGGCGCGGGGTGCCAATCGGCTCGAGCGCTGATCCTTGCGGCGCCTCCTGTGTTGTTGAAATTTCTGGGATCAACTGGATCCAGATAGCGATCGCTGCGGCCGGTTGAGCCGGCGACAAAGAACCCCCAGTCTTTGGTGCCACCTGCCAGGCTTGCCGAGATCTCGCGCGCATCGAAGCTCCCGCCGCTTAACTGCAGGCTGCCGGTCAACGGCTTTCCGATCCCGGATTGCGGTTGTATGGTAACGACCGCGCCCGATTTACCTCCGAACTCCGCGGGAAGATTGCCCACCAGTACATTCATCGCGCTTATCATCTCGGTGTCGAGTCCGGTTGACATGGTTGAGTCCAACCGATCCGCTACCGGAACGCCGTCGACGACAAACAACACGCCATCATCAACGCCGCGGATATGCATCAGCCCGTTGTTTTCTGTTGTCCAGCCCGGAAGCGTTGAAACCAACTGCTGAACGCTTCGCAGTGTACCCGGTGCGCGCCGGATAGAAACCTCGCTGAGATCCAGTTCGCTGCTCGACGAATCGCGCTCGATGAGACCTTTGTCGGCTTCGACATCCACGCTTTCCTCGGTGCCGGGAACGGCAAGCTTCACTTCAACTTCTACCGGGATATTTGACCTCACGGCGAGTCTGCGGGTCGTCTGGCGAAAGTGCGGGGACACTACTGCCAGCAGGTAATCGTCAAACGGAACATTGTTAAAGACGGCCACACCGCGCTCGTCCGTTGAGGCGGCCTGACTATAACCGGTGAGTTTGTTGGTAAGCCTCGCAACGGCGCCCACCACTATCGCATCGGCGGGATCGGTCGTGGTCACTCGCACCGTGCCTATCTGAATTTGAGCGAATGCTTCGTCGTGGAGACACACCGATCCAAGACTGATCAACAGCGCGTATAGGGTGAGTCGAGTCATAATCGCTGCAGGGTTCCGAAATTCGCGCAGAGTTTTTCGATTATAGGGGGCCATTGCCCCTGGTAAAAGCCGCCCGCCGAGTTCTGACGACACACCCATTCTCCGCTCGTCCTCCCGAGGGAGAGCCGATGGTAGCCCAGCAATTCACTGCTGGGAGAAGCAGCTTCAGCCACTGATATGCTCAGCAGAACCCTCGTAGCGAACTAGACTCTTTGCCAGAAAGCCGGCGGCCACAACCGCAATAAGGCATCCAACGCCGCCGGTCACCACCGAAAGCGGCGCGCCGATCAGCGCAGCAACAGCTCCAGCTTCAAGCTCACCAAGCTGAGGACCACCCATAAAAAAGATCATATTCACCGAGGTCATTCGACCGCGGAGCTGATCGGGTGTTACTAACTGGCGAATCGTCTGACGAAGCACCGTGCTCACCGTGTCGGCGGCACCGGTGATCGCCAGCATCAGCAGCGACAGCCAGAACCAGTGTGACAAACCGAACACCACGGTGGCCGCTCCGAAGATAGCAACGGAAATCAGCACCGCTTTGCCCTGCCGTCGCATGACTCCAAACCTCGCCATACTGAGGCCCGCTGCAATCGAACCCGCACCAGGAGCCGCCGCTAGAAACCCGAGCCCCTGCGCCCCGACGTGCAGAATCTCCTCCGCGAAGATCGGTAAGAGCGCGGTTGCCGACGCGAAAAAGGTCGCTATGAAGTCCAACGTCATCGTCTGAACTATGATCGGCGTGCGCCACACAAAGCGCAGCCCTTCGCGAAGCGCGGCAAGACTTATTTGACTTACCCTCGATTCCGCTTCGGCGCGTCCGCGCGCGCTCATAAGAAGCAGAGCGACGATCACCGCGACAAACGACGCCGCATTGAGACCGTAGATAAGCGCCGGGCCGCGAAACTTCAAAAGAGATCCAGCTATTGCCGGACCGACGATCATTGCAGAATTAAAAACCATGATTCCCAGGCTTACTGCGTTCGGAAAATCCTTCTGGGGCACCAGCGTCGGAAGCATCGCCTGCCGGGCCGGATTGTCGAATGCGGTTGCGCCCGAGGCAATTGCCGTGAGCAGATAAATCGGCCAGATGCTGCTGAGTCCGGAAGCCGTCATCACCGCAAGCAACGCCGCGCTGATCAACATCACCGCCTGCGTCGCAAGCATCAAGCGTTTTCGATCTACCGCATCGGCCACAACCCCTCCCAACAGCGAGCAGAAGACTATTGGTAAGACGCGTACTAATCCAACTCCGCCCAACGCCAACGGAGACTTTGTCAGCAGATATACGTGCCAGTTAATCGCGACAATCTGCATCTGCGAGCCAGTCACTGAAATCAGCTGGCCAATCCACAGCAGACGAAAATCGCGATGGCGCAACGCTGAAAAAGAGGAGCGCTTTGATTGCTTGAGTGGCTGGTTGTTTGACGGAACGGCCGGATCGCCCGAAGACATAGACCGCTATGATTCCATTTCGACATCGATTAGCACAACTGGCGAGGGGAGGAAGGAACGAGAGAAGAGGGGAGAGTGTGAGAAGGAGAGACGAGGAGATGGGGATGAGATCAATCACACTTTGACCGCTTGAAATGAAAATGCATTGCCTTGTTGACGCTTTTTTCATGACCCTCAATTCGCGCGAACAATGAATCCCTGGAATCGCGGCGGTAGATGA
>JBASRM010000099.1:0-15905 GCA_049273835.1 Blastocatellia bacterium
GCGGAGATCAGCGTTCAATTGCTGCATGGTAATTCACGCTGATCCTCGCCGCCTTCGGTTCGCTGATTCACGCTGGTCTGCGTAGATCAGCGCTACGACAGTCAGCGGGGATCAGGGGTTCAGATCCTTTCCTTAACAGCATTGCGAGCCGTCTCAAAGATCTTTCGCTTCAATTGGGGTCGTCGTCCAAAGTTCAGCAGCAATCCGACATCTATGTCGGTGGCTTTCAGATAATGAACCAATTGGGCTTCGTGATCCTCACATAGCGCTTCCGCCGCTTTTACCTCGACAATCACCACACCTTGAACCAACAAGTCAGCGAAATAATGGCCGACGACTTGCTGGTCATAATAAACTTTGATGGGCGCCTGCTGTCTGACTATCAGACCTCTCTTTCGCAACTCTATGAATAATGAATTCTCATAAACCTTCTCCAGAAACCCGTGACCGAGCTCATTATAGACTTGGTAATAGGCTTTGATTATCTGTTCCGTAACGCTGCTGTGTTTGTACATTTGCCGATACTCTCAGGTTCACCGCGAAAATCAGCAGTTAATTGCTGCGTCGTAATTACGCTGATCTTCGCCGCCTCGGTTAGCAGATTCGCGCTGATCTGCGTAGATCACCGCTACGACAGTCAGCGGAGATCAGCGGTTAATCCTATTTCCCAGGAGTTATTCTTACTTCGCCCAATACCCAGAGCGGGCGCGCACTGTGGCGCCGGGCGCACGGCAATCAACTTTTATGGACCGCCAGCGGCCATCGCGAGTCTTGTCAGCGGGGTAGTAGCCGATCGAATACAACGAGCGAAGATCGTCGGCCACTTGCTTATACACACCCGCCAGGTCTGTAAGCGACTTGACCGGGTGGACGCGGCCCCCGGTGCGTTCCGCGAGCAGGCGCAGCTCGCGACGGGACAGTTTGCATAGCCCAGCGTTTATTTCGCGGATCATCTCCGGCGACAAGGTTTCACGCGGCCTGAAACGCTGCAGCGAGTCTGGGTCGTACTCGGCGTAGTAGCGATCGATCTGACTTTGCGAGAAATTGACAAAGCCCGAATCGGTTTTCGGTTTCAGCAACCCCTGAAGCGTCGCGTCCTCGGTGTTCAATTCGAGGAAGTAAAACGACGCGTCGGACTTCTCGGCAAGCGGCGCGATGTCGTTGAACTTCATCTTGCTTGTCGAGTCCACTCCATCCGACATGCAGACGATGGCCCTTCGACCCTCAATCTGTTTAAGCGGGCTGTCTTCTATGGCCAGGTACAATGCATCATAAAATGAGGTGCCGGTGTTTGAAGTAAATCGATGGCCCTCCTCGCCTTCGACGGCGGCGATATGCTCGATCGCACTCAAGACTTGTGCGCGTGGGTCGGTGAACTCGGCGATCATCTCGATCTCTCGGCTGAACACAATCACGCCGGCGCGGTCATCGAAACGAAGCTCACCCAGGAAGTTCCTCGCGGCGCGTTTCATCAGCGTTATCTCATCGCGAGTCGAGCCTGAAATATCCAACAACAGCAGCAGCGTAAAGGGCTCCTCGGTCGCAGTAAAGTGCGCAATCTTTTGCCTAGCCCCGTTCTCATAGATAGCAAAATCCTCAGCCTTCAGTGCCTTCATGGCGCGGCCGTTTGCGCCGGCCACTGACGCGGTCACTGTAACCAGATCTGTCTTGAGCCGAATCGGTTCGTCCTGTCCTGGCGGTTGTTTACCCTCGGAAACCGGAGCGATCTGCAATGCAAAAAGGAAACCGATCAACAGGCATAGGGTTGCGTTCTTGCCAACAAGCCTGTTGCTCGCTCGGAGTTCAATCATGAGTATTCTGATTCTGCCATCTGAATTTTTATTTTGCCACTGAGTCACAATGTGAAATCCACCGGTTCGTCTAAAGTCGGAACTGCAAACGTGCAACTCTCGTCCTCGTGGCAACACTCCTTAGCGCTGTGTTATCGTCTCCGTTCGATTACCTGGGTGTGGACAGCATCGGTGCATCGAGACGGGAGAACAGATGTCACAAGTAAAGGAGGGCGATACGGTAACGCTACACTACACCGGATCGCTCGATGACGGCACGGTGTTCGATACATCTCAGGGCAACCAACCGCTCAGCTTCAAAGTCGGCGACGGTCAAGTCATTCAAGGGTTCGACGACGGTGTTCGAGGAATGGAGGTCGGCGAGACCCGGCATATAAACATCGAGCCGGCTCATGCCTACGGCGACTACTTCGAGGAGCTAGTGCGGGTTGTGCCTCGCAGCGCTTTTCCTCCTGATATCACTCCCGCGATCGGTTTGGCCTTCGAGTTGGAGCTGCCGGACGGACAATCGGTGCCGGTGCGCATAATCGACATTGAAGGCGATGACGTCACGCTCGACGCAAATCATCTGCTGGCGGGCGAGACGCTGCGATTTGATGTGCATCTGGTCAGCATCGATTGATGAATGAGGCCCGCAAGCAAAAGAGCTCACTTGAACCCATCAGGATCGGGATAGACACCGGCGGTACGTTCACCGACTTCGTCGCAGCGCGCGGCTCAAGCCTGACGGCCTTCAAACTACCTTCGACTCCGCACAATCCTGCCGAGGCAATCCTTTCCGGCATCGCCAGATTACTAGCAAACGTCGAAGCGGCACCCTTCGAGATCGTGCACGGGACAACGGTTGCCACTAACGCTCTGCTTGAACGAAAAGGGGCGCGCACCGCGCTTATTACAACCGAAGGCTTCGAGGACGTAATAGAAATTGGCAGGCAGGCCCGGCCCGATCTTTACAACTTCATGGTCACGCGCCCCGCGCCGCTGGTTAGTCGGGAACTCCGATTCGGTGTGCCCGAGCGAGTAGGCCCCGACGGCGAAGTCATCACTACTCTGGATGAAGAGGCGCTCGCACAAATCGTTAAGAAGGTGGCCGATCACAGACCGAGGGTCGAGTCAGCAGCGGTGTGCTTGCTGTTTTCATTTGCGAACACCTCGCATGAACAACTGGTCGCGCGAGCTCTCGAGCCGTTCGGGCTTCCGGTGTCGCTGTCTCATAAGATCCTACCCGAGTACCGGGAATATGAGCGAACCTCGACGGTGGTAATCAACGCTTACCTTGTTCCGATGATGTCGCGGTATTTGAGCTCGCTGGTTGAGGGATTAAGTTCTGTGGTCCGTGGCCGGTGGCCGGTGGCCGGGAAAACGGAGGCCAGCATCCAGGAACCCGCCGGCGGCCACTATCCAACCGACCACCGGCAACCGGCCTCCGTCCTCCGAGTTATGCAATCCAACGGGGGATCGGTGTCCGCTGCTACAGCGGCTGGGGAACCCGTTCGCGCGATTCTGTCGGGCCCGGCGGGAGGCGTTGTCGGCGCACTGCGAGTCTGTGCCGCAGCCGGAATCCCGGACATCATCACCTTTGATATGGGAGGCACCTCGACCGACGTTTCGCTCTGCCGCGGAGAGGCGCGCACCACGAATGAGGCTCTGGTAGCCGGTTTGCCGGTGGCCGTTCCGGTGATCGACATTCACACCGTGGGTGCCGGAGGAGGATCGATCGCGCTAGTCGACGCCGCCGGCGCGCTTCGAGTTGGGCCCGCGTCGGCGGGCGCTGATCCGGGCCCGGCCTGTTACGGTCGAGGCGAAGATGCGACGGTGACGGATGCTAATCTGGTGCTGGGACGGTTTGGTGGTTCAAACCTTCTCGGCGGCGAAATGAGAATTGACACGGATCGCGCGAGATCGGTCCTTTCGAATCTTGCCGGGCAGATGTCGAGGTTCTCGGAGAAGGCTGTCACCGCCGAGGGTGCAGCGCTTGGGGTCGTGAGGGTGGCGAATGCAAATATGGAAGCCGCGCTTCGGGTCGTATCAGTCGAGCGCGGCCAGGACCCAAGGCTGTTTACGCTGGTGAGTTTTGGCGGCGCGGGCGGCTTGCATGTCTGCGAGCTGGCGGCGGCGCTCCGAGTCCCTCTCGTCGTCGTGCCGCGCTCGCCCGGCACACTTTCGGCACTGGGCGTATTGCTCGGTGATGTGGTTAAGGACTACTCGCGAACGTTTATGATGAACACGACGACGCTTGATATGCGGCTGCTCGCGCGCGGCTTCGCGGAGCTCGAGCGAGAAGCGGTTCGCGATCTGGCGCGAGAGGGCTTCGCCAGGGACCGGGTTAGACTGACGCGGTCGGCCGCGATGAGATACGTCGGCCAGTCATTCGAAATAGATGTCAGGTGGAGCAAGCGCTTCGAGGCTGCCTTTCATCTCGCGCATCGGGAGCGTTACGGTTACGCCGAGAGTTCTCGGCCGATCGAAATCGTGTCCCTCCGCTTAAGAGCTACCGGCGTGACCCAGAAGCCCCGTATGAAACGCCAGCCGTCCGGCCAAACGCGCTCTGCAAAACCCTCACACCATGCAAGAGTCTATTTGACGGAGCGCGCGACGCGAGTGCCGGTCTATTCTCGCGACGATCTCATTACCGGCATGAGGTTCGCCGGACCCGCGATAGTCACCGAGTACAGCTCGACGACTCTGATCCCGCCGCGCTGCAAGGTCGAGATGGATCCATGGCTAAATCTGGTGATTAACATAGCATGAACTGATTCCTGTTGATTGACCTAGCGCGGATTTTGAAAGGTTAGCGTCCCCACGGCAGGTGCCGATCAGCACTCAGTTAGATCGTGAGCTTCAACACGCTATCCAACCCAGTACCGTAGACTGTTAGTCTGCGGGAACCCGGAACCTTGACTCCCTGCTTTACCCCGGTCGCATCGCTGTGATAATTTCACCATCCCGAGACACGCTTAGGAGGCGGTTATGGACATCAAGGAGCGAGTGGTGAACGGAGTCAGCATACTGGATCTGTCGGGCAAGATCGTACTGGGCGAAGGCGACATGCAGGTGAAAGAGCGTATCAAAGACCTGTTAGCCGACGGGCAGAAGCGAATACTGCTGAACCTCGCGGAAGTCAACTACATCGATTCGGCCGGGCTTGGCGCCCTTATCAGCAGCTACACCACCGCCAAGCGCGACGGCGCAAGTTTGAGGTTGGTGAATCTGACAAAACGGATCAAGGATCTGCTTGCGATAACCAAACTCATCACCGTGTTTGAGACTTTTGAAACCGAGGAGGAGGCTCTTGCTTCTTTCAAATCGTGAAACGACTTCGGGTCCTTAATTCGGAAGTCCTCATGGTTGCTGAGACGCCAGAGCGCGAACCCGATCGATGGTGGCCTTGAGCGACGGTTCGCCGGATGCGGCATAAGCCTTCTGGTATATTCGAAGAGCCTGTTGATATTGCTTATCGGCTTCATACACATATCCAAGTTCCGATAGCGCAGGGATCGATTCGGGCAGCAATTGAATCGTCATCTCGAGCGCCTCCATAGCCTTCCTCAATTTGCCGCTGCGCGACAACGCAATTCCATAATAGAGCCAGGCCTGTCCGTCGTCGGAATTGGCCTTCGCAAGCTTTTCGAGGGGCGGGACCGCCAGTTCGAATCGGCGAGCGCCTAAGTAAGCCCGACCGAGGATATTTGCAGTCTTCAAATCGTCTCGAACTGCTCTTAACTTCTCGCCAACCTCAGCAGCCTCGAGCCACGCTGTATTCGAGTTCGTCTTACGCGCCTTGCGCATTAAGCTCTCTGTTAACAACTCCATGGTTGCGATGTCTTCGCTGTTTCCCTTCCATGCTTCTCGAAGCGCAACTATCGCGCGATCGTCATCTTCACGCTTGAAGTAGATCATCCCGAGATAGTAAGCATTTGCCGCGCGCTCTTTTATTCGCTCGGCGGCCGGATTTCCTCTTTCGTTTGCGGCGGCCGCAAGCAGAGGTTGGGCTTCGTCATACCGTTCCAGAAAAAAATATGCGCGGGCCAGCGCGGTCTGAGCGCTCGAATCGATCTCGCGTTTGCCCTTTGTTGCGATGTCGATATAGCGTTTCAGCGGGTCAATCGCCTTGTCGTATTGGGCCTGCAGATAGTGCGAAACACCTATCGTGTACCATGCGCCTGCAATGTCCTGGCTAGACGGGGATTGAACCTCTAGGAGATCGATGGCGTGCGAAAGCGGCAGCTCGACGTGGTCGTAGCGCTTGAGCTTGAACTCACAGAGCCCGATGTAATACCAGGCCCCGGCCGCGTCCGGGCGTTCCAGCACGATGTCCTGAAACTCGGCAAGCGCAGCCCGGTATTCGCCCTTGTTGTAGAGTGCCACAGCCCGATCCCAGTCTGAGGCAATCGCGGTCGTTACTAATAGCAGAATGACAAAGATTGAGGTTTGAAACTGATTTGAAAAGACTCGCACGCTGAAATTATCGCACGCGACGTTTGAGGTGTCGAAGAAGTTCTGTTCTGCAAGGCTTGTTGCAACGGGGGCGATTGTGTCCGACAGAGATCTTCCAGTGCCGTCGTTCGATCCGCCTATTCAACCCCAGTCGGTGGCTCGTAGACCACCCTGGTTGTCGCGTTGCCTCAGTATGAAGTTAATCATTGGACGAGGTTTTCTTTCCGTCCTTACTTAGCTTCTTTGAGTTCCTGATTTCTTCTGCTACCGCCCTTACGACGCCCAGTTTAGCCACTAAGCTCAGGCCCAGATCAGAGAAGGTCGAAGATAATACCAGTGCTTCATTGATATCCTTTGTCCCCATGAGATTAAACGCGGGGCCGATCATTTCGGTTATGTCCAGACTCTCCTCCGGGCTGAGCGCCGGCCCCTCCCGCCTTACCCAGGTCCCCAGTTCGCCTGCCAACTCAGGCGCTGAGGACGATATGCGAGCATCCGCGGCCTTGTTGATTACGTAAACGGCCCACCGCATGGCGTCAAAGCCGGCGGCTCGGTCGATGGCAAAGATGGAACGCGAAAGAACTATGAACCCCAATGCAACATCCCGTGTGTGCGAGTCGTGTCTGAGCCTCTCCAGCGCGGCATCGTAAAGTTCTTTGACCAATTCTTTGCTTTGATTTGCCCCTGTCATCTTCTGCGCTACCCAATCAATCACCAGGCTTCTGCCGAGCGGGTCGGTCAATTCTAGTGCATACGTCCGAGCCGCCAGCCAATCCGATTCGGCCAGCGCTCTTCTCACAAACGGGCTATATATTTCAATGCTCGCTTTCTGACGGCCTTCCTCGCCTTCAATCTTCGACACAAGATTCTCGGCCAACTTTAAGTCGGCTTTTTCGGCCGCACTGACAGCCAGCTTTTTGTACTCTTTGTCGCGGGTTCTTGAATCTTTGATATTTTGAACTCTCTCGGCTGCCTCCGCGATTTCCCGGGTATCACCTTCGGTAGCCATCTTCGGCATTCCAACAGTTATGGGACGGGAGGGGCCTGGAACCGGCAGGGAACGAGCAGCGAGCAGCGCTTCGATGTCGGAAATGGTCTGTGCAAACTCAGCCTGCCATCGTGGGGAGGCTTTGGCTGTTTGAGCTGCTCCTCGCAAAGCATTCAGCAGGTCTTCGGCATAGCCCGAATCCAAGTCAGGGCGAACATCTCGTCGAATCCTGATGAGCAGCGACTGGAAGAAGTGGTTCCGAAGTTGGGCCGATACCTTGTCATCGAAAAAGACGAAACGCGAGAATCCCAGGAGAAATAATGGCTGGACCGAACTGTCACCCAAGCGGCTCAGAAGGATCATCCCTTCCTGCTCCGCCAGTTGCCTGTCGCGCCGGGCGAGTGCGATGAGAAAGTTTGGTAAGCCAACCGTGCCGAATGACAGACTCTTCTCCGCCAGTTTCGCCGCTAAAGCCGGGTTCCGGTTGATCTCCTCATAAGCGAACGCCAAAATAGCCCGCGCCTCTTCGGTCCAGTCAGTAACAACGGCAGGGCTCTTATCGCCGTCAGTCTTTTCCACTATTAATTCGCCTATAAGACTCGGATTAAGCCTCGCAATCTTCCGGAGAATCGACGCCCTCAGCCTTTCCCTTTCCGCCGCTGAGGCACTCAGTACTCTCGGGTCTTCCTTTTTATGAAGCAATCCGCGGAACTTCTCCAGCACTCCCCGGAGTACGGAGTTGGCCCGATCTCTGTCAATGTCCCATAAGAGGGTTGCAGCTTCGACCTGCACCAGGATGCTGTGTTCAACTGAATTGACGCGATAAGCCCCGATCAACACGTCTTCTACGGTCGACCGCAGAAACTGTTCTTTCTGATGAGCAGACCCTGGGGCCATATCGGTTGGCATTTTTGCGACAGTCTCGGACTCCTCTATCTTCAGGCCACCGCCGCCGGATTTCTTGTCGTGGCGATCAGACGCCTCCGACTGGTTCTTATCCTTTGTGATCGTTTCCCGCTGAGATTGTCGGGCGGGGTGATTCGTCTGAGCCCACGATCGTTGGCCCAGTGCAAGACAAATCAATACCGAACATACCAGAATAACAACCACGGTTCTCGCCCGAGAATATAAACTTTCACCATCACACATAAAGCATTACTCCTGGCGATGCATTCTAGACTTTCCCAACGGAAACGAGAGTGGTTTACAAACGTCCGCAGCAGATTGTCTTGGATCTACGCGCTAGCGCCGCACTTTTTATCGCAACAAGACAGGAGTGCGCGAAGCGCGAACCGCCCATGAGCGCGATCGTCCAAGCAAAGCACCTCGCGCAATCATTCAAGAGCGCTTGAAAAGCCAGGATCACTGCGGGACCGGAGTAGTTAGTCTCATCTGGGCTCGCAGCAAGCCGCTTGACTACAGTTACTAGGATCGCTATTCCAGCAGCACCGCACGCAACAAGCCGACGTGGCCTCAGCAGATGCGCCTGAGACGCAGGTCATTTGGGAATGGACACAATTGCTCCCCCAACACCATTGTGAGCCGCCACCTTCAATCTCAATTTCGTCATCAAGAAAGTAAACTACCAGTTTGCCGCGCCGCGGAGAGGGTGGTGGCGGTAATCTCACCAGTGATCTCGGCCCCGGAGATGCGCGGACAAATGGTTTGCAGTCAACCCGTTTAGCAGAATTCGGGGCTTTGACTGATTCAGCTTTCGCCGTCCGTGCTCCAGCGGTGAGCAATGTCGTTGTAAGAAAAAACAGCGCCACGATCATCCCAATAGCTACTGTGCGCCATTTCGTCGAACCTTGTTCACTGACTAGTCTTTCAATGTTTGTGCTCATGGCGTTAACCTTCCAATATCATTCTAGACGTACACTTGCTGAAGACGTGATCCTCACACATCAAATAAGACGTGACGCAGATCGTTTGCGCCTCATTCATATGCGTTTGAGCTTTGAGTTTAGATCCACTCAAATCGCCAAAGGAAAAGAGCGCTCTCAATGAAAATGTGAGTCTTCCCGCAGCCCGCCAAAGACGAATGCTTGATAGGCGATGCGCATTTCGCGGCGCCACTGAGCCAGCCGACAGCGCGGCCCTGATTCACACCTCGAAACTGGTTGTGGATATTCATCGGGGTCTACGTAGCTTGAGGCACTCCAGAAATGTAACCGTCGCCACTTTAGACAGGGCCGATCATACGCTTAGCACTAGCAACTGTCAATAAGAAAATATCCTGAATCAATGGAAAATATTACAACTACCGCAAATACGAACCCTCGTTTGACAGCCTCTAGCTGGGCGCGTATGTTCAACTCCTGCTCTTCTAACCTAATCCACGCTAAGGGGGAAGCTAACGGTTGGAAACGATACCTGCGCACGGCGGCCGGCTGATTGATCGCGAGCTGACAGGGGTCGAGCGCGAAACCCTGCTCGAACGGGTGCCGTCGTTGCCGCGAATCAGTCTGCGTCCGCGCGAAATCTCCGATCTTGAGATGATCGCCAACGGCGCCTACAGTCCACTTGAAGGATTCATGTGCGAAGACGACTATGTCTCGGTACGCGGCAACATGCATCTGGCCTCGGGTTTGCCGTGGACCGTTCCGGTCACGCTCTCTGCCTCGGAGGAACCCGGCGCCTCACTGGCCGAAGGTTCTGACCTCGCGCTTTTCTCGCCTGATGATCATTTGCTTGGCGTGTTGCACCTGCGGCAAAAATTTCGCTACGACAAGCAGCGCGAAGCCGAACGTGTTTATCTAACGACCGACACGTCGCACCCGGGCGTCCGCGCGCTTTACGAACAAGGTGAATGGTTGTTGGGGGGGCCGATAAGCTTGTTTAACCGGCCTCGGAACCCGTCGTTTCCCGGCTATCGACTCGATCCGGCTCAGACGCGCGATGCCTTCAAAAAAAGAGGTTGGCGGCGAGTGGTCGCGTTTCAGACTCGCAATCCGATTCATCGCGCACACGAGTACATTGTCAAGTGCGCGCTCGAAACGGTCGACGGACTGTTGCTGCATCCGCTGGTCGGCGAGACAAAGTCGGACGACATCTCTCCCGAGGTGCGTATGCAGTGCTACGAAGCGATGCTCGAACACTACTTCCCGCGGACACGGACGTTGCTGGCAGTGAATCCCGCGGCGATGCGCTACGCCGGGCCCCGCGAGGCGGTGTTTCACGCGATCATCCGAAAGAACTACGGCTGCACCCACTTTATAGTCGGTCGTGATCATGCCGGAGTCGGGAATTTTTACGGTACTTATGATGCGCACTACATTTTCAACGAGTTCGACGCTGACGCTCTGGCGATTACGCCGATGTTTTTCGATCACTCGTTCTATTGCCGCCGTTGCGATGCGATGGCGTCGAACAAGACCTGCCCGCACGATTCAGAGGAGCACGTCACACTTTCGGGGACAAAGGTTCGCGAGATGCTGAGTCGAGGCGAGCTGCCTCCGGCGGAGTTCTCGCGACCGGAGGTTGCTGCAATTTTGATCGAGGCGATGAAGTGAGTCGGTGGCCGGTGGGTCAGTCGTCGGTGGCCGGTGGTCGGTAGTCAGTGGTCTGTGGTGGCGGTCGGTGGCCGATCGTTGTCGTGGTTGGTTAGCCAACAGTGACTGATGCACAACTCACCGGAAACGGGCCACCGACCACCTCTGTTAGCGCTTTTATTGATACGGTTAAAGCTCTAGAGTATAATCCCTTCGCAGCTAAACGCCCCTCTGGGTAGTGTGGCCGCCGGAGATCCAACC
Organism: Blastocatellia bacterium; assembly: GCA_049273835.1. GTDB lineage: Bacteria > Acidobacteriota > Blastocatellia > UBA7656 > UBA7656 > Onstottus_A. The sequence goes on from JBASRM010000099.1 coordinate 10,989, forward strand.
TAATGATCAGGTGCGACAACTGTGGGACAAACAACATCGATGGCAGCGAATACTGCGACGAGTGTGGGATGAAGCTGGATCTGACGCCCGCTCCGCGTTCGCGCAAGCGCGAAGCGGCCCCGGTTTATCAGCCGCCCAGCGCAGTCGAAAACGACCCTGTCAGCTCTGACACAATGGACGGCTTATTACCGGCGCCTCCTTCGTTTACGACGTCCACCAGCGTTCCCAAGCCGGCGATGCCGGCACGAGAACGACGGCCCGCCGTTGATTCCAGAGTCAGCAACGTGAATGCGCGACGGGCACAAACAAACGAACGCTCGGGACCGGCGTTTAAGTCGGATGACCAGCGCGCGGATCGCTCGATATCGCCCCAGACTTTTGCTCTGGCGACGCCGTCACAGACGAGCGATCTCGACTCGGTAGCCGGCGCTCTTGACGAAAGCGATGCGGCGCGGGCGCTCGCCAGGCTCATAATCGAGCGAGGCGGCAGAATCGGCAAAGAGTTTCACATACTGGGAATCGAGACAAACATCGGGCGGTGGGATGCGGATAGCGGCATATTTCCGGATGTCGACCTGGACGAAGACGATGCTGAAGCGAAGGTCTCGCGAAGACACGCGCGTATTGTGAATCACAACAGCCAGTACTTCATCGAGGATCTGGGCTCCACCAACGGCACATTCGTGAATCGAGGGCGGCGGCTGCTTCCGGGCAAACGCCATATGCTCCAAAATGGTGATGAGATAATCGTCGGCAAGACGTTTTTGAAGTTTCAGATTCTCAAGTAAAAGCGGTTTCTTGTTTTTAAGTTTCTGGTTTCTCCTTTGATCGGTTTCTGGTTTTCATTTTCCGTTCGCCGTTCCGGTTTCAAGTTCGTTCGAACCAGAAACTAGAAACCGTGAACTAGAAACCAGCAACCAGTTATGTTCTGTCCTGAATGCGGCAGTAATTTGCAGCCGGGAGATCCGTTCTGTGGAAAGTGCGGAGCCGGACAGGAACCGATGGTTCCACCCGTGGCGGTCGTTCTAGAAGCACGCAGCGGACAGGTTGGGGATCGTATGCCTGATTCGAAGAAGTCAAAACACCCACCGACCCAACAACTCGAACCGGGCACGCTGCTGCTCGACAGATACTCGATCGTCCACCGTGTCGGCGGGGGTGGCATGGGCTCCGTCTATCAGGCTCGCGACAAACGGCTGGCCGACCGTCTGTGCGCCGTCAAAGAGATGATCGAGATGTTTGCCGATCAGAGCCAACGCGCTAAAGCGGTCGAGGACTTCAAACGCGAGGCCGAAGTTCTCGCTCAGCTCGATCATCCCTCCATACCAACCGTATTCGACTATTTTATTGAAGCCGGCAGGTATTACCTGGTCATGCGATGGATCGGGGGAGGAGACCTCGCCGAACAGATGCGGCTTCGCGGCGGCATCGTCGATGAAGCCTCGATCTGCAAGTGGGCAATTCAAATATGCGACGTGCTTCATTACATTCATTCCCAGAAGCCGCCTATTATCTATCGCGACCTGAAACCCGCCAATCTGATGTTGGATGATAAGACCTCACGCGTGATGCTCGTGGACTTCGGCATCGCTCGGATCGTCCGGCCAACCGAGAAGGGTGTCACCGCTATCGGAACGATGGGCTATGCTCCGCCCGAACTCTTCGCCGGCAAGGTTGAGCCGCGCTCGGATATCTACTCGCTGGGCGCAACCATGTTTCACATGCTGACCGGCTCTGATCCGCAGGACAATCCGCTGCTGATCTTCGATTTCAGCAAGAACCCGCGACCTTGCCAGATCAACCCGAGCATCAGCGTGGAAATGGAACGCATCCTCATGAAGTCGGTCGCGCACAAGCCCGAGGACCGGCACAGCTCGGCCCTGGAGTTTATGCGCGCGCTCGAGGCTCATAGCGCCCACCTGGTGACGCATCCAAGACCCGATCTTCCTCGTCCGTCGGGCGGCTCGCAGCGGCCCTCCGCGCCGGGCGGCGTTCCCCTCTCCTCGGTGCGTGGAGTACCGGCTCCCGCCTCCGGCGGTGTTCCGGCTTCTCCGCCCGCCCCGGTAATGGAGTGGGTGTTCTGCGGACATTGCGGCGAGAAGATCGGATCCGACGACGTTTTCTGCGCCCATTGCGGGTCACGTCAGCCTGGCTCGAGCGGCATTGCCGTCGCGGGCGGGGGCTACCCGGCAGTAGGCGGACTTGGACGCATAACCGCCCAGCTTGTGATCGTGGGCACAAACGACATGGTCAAGCCCTTCGTCATCGACAAGGAAAGTGTGCTCATTGGACGCCTGGACCCGCATACAGGAATCTTCCCCGAGGTCGACTTGACCATGTACGATCCGGAAACGAAAGTGTCGCGCAAGCACGCTAGGATATACCGGCAGGGCGAGCAGTTTTTGATCGAAGACCTCGGCTCGGTGAACGGAACCATTGTCAACTCGGTCACCGGAGGATCGATTCGGCTCAACGCAAAGTCTCCGCGCGTGCTCTCACCTGGCGACGAACTGAGACTCGGCGGAACCACTTTGCAATTCATGTTTGGATAGTGGCCGGTGTTCACACTCGTTTTGGAGTGGTTCACCGGTATTCGTGTTATGACCAAGTTCTGCCCATACTGCGGCACGCAGCTCAGCGCGCGCTCGAAGTTCTGTCCGCAGTGCGGAAAGGCGAAACCAGAGCGCCGGTCAACCGGAGTGGACGTAGCCGTTGAGCGGCCGCCCTCCCTGGGAGCCAGCTCTACCGCGGCTGATTCCGCGCGCTTGCAGCGGAACTTCGAGCGCGCCTCCGTTTCCGACCGGCAGGCGGCTCCTCGGGTCGCACCGCGGCCGCGACCGTCCACCGTGACTTCGCGGCCCAATGGCGCTGCTCGCGCGATGCCACGCCGTTACGCGCCGCCTACCCACGCGCTGATTGGCTCGGCTCAACAGGCGGGATTTGGGTTGCGCTACGGGGCGTGGATGTTTGATTTCCTGATCACGCTGATAGCGATAATGGTTTTCACGTTTGCGGTAACCGCGCTCAGCAGGCGCTCGGTGGTGGGATCGAACACCGATCTGCTGATCGTAGCCTGCCTGACGGTTCTCCTGTTCGTCCTCAACTTCGTAGTACTAGCCGGCACCGGCGGTCAGACGGCGGGCATGCGCATACTGGGAATATGCCTCGTGCGCGTCGACGGGTTGCCATTCACAATGAAACAGGCGGCGGTTCGTCACCTGGTAGGCTATCCGCTGTCGACCGCTGCCTTCTTCCTCGGCTTTCTCTGGATGCTGTGGGACCCTCTGCAACAAGGCTGGCACGACAAACTCGCACGCACTATAGTGGTAATGTCGAGGTGACGATGATGCGTGAAAAGTGATGCGTGAAAAGTGAAGCGTGACAGCAACCGACGCGCATCACCCTTCACGTTTCAGGAATCACGCATCACGCACACACTTGACGCATCACGTTTCACGCATCACGATTTCGGTTCTAACCTATGTCAACTTTTGTTGTTCGACCAAAAGACTACGAGCCTTCCATCGTCAAACTCGACAGGATGAAGCTCACCATCGGGCGTTCCTCACGCAACGACATCTGCATAAGCGATCCCTTCGCGTCGCGGCTTCACGCTGAGATCAGACGGGAAAACGACCAGGTGCTGCTGGTAGACAACGGCAGCGCCAACGGAACTTTTGTCAACGGGCAACGCGTCACCGGCACGCTCCGGCTCCAGGTTGGTGACATCGTTCGCATCGGCGAGACCGAGATCGAGTACACCTCCGGCGAACAAGACATGCTCTCGGGTGCCACCGTCTACCTTGCGGGCCCGGCGGCACAGTCCCTTCCAGCAGACACTATTACGTCGCCCATACCCTCCCGTTCAACCAGCGATTTGATCTCTTCGATAAGATCGGGTGGCTTTTCAGGAGAATCACGAGCGGCGTCCGGCGCCGGCGCAGTCCTGCAAGAGACTCACGGACGTGATCTGCTCGCAATCGTCTCCCAGGTCGGCATAGCGCTGCTGCCGCGAACTTCTCTTGAAGACACGTTGAAGATGACCATCGACCTGGTGTTTCAGGCGATCCCTGCCGAGCGCGGTTTCCTGTTCCTGAAAGAGAATGGAGATTTGACCTGCAAGATAGCTCGAGGGGTCAATGAAGCAGCGCTGCCCTCTGCGTCTCAAGTTCAACTCAGCCGATCCATCACCAACAAAGTCATCAGCGAAGGCGCTTCAGTGCTGACGTCGGATGCCATGCACGATCCGCGATTCCAGTCTCAGCACTCGGTGGTGCTTAGCCAGATCAGATCCGTGATGGCCGTCCCGCTCGCTTCGGGCGAAGAGATCTTCGGGATGGTTTATGTCGACAACCCGTTCGACAATCGCTTCAAGGAAGAGGATCTCAAAGTCCTCACGACCATCGCGTCGGTCGCCTCGATAAAAATCGAACACGAGCGATTGCTCGACGAGCGGCTGGAAAAGAGACGGATGGAAGAAGAGCTGAAGGTGGCTTCCGAAATTCAGATGCGGTTGCAGCCGTTTTCTCCGCCAAAGCTGGACGGTTGGGATATGACCGGGGTGTCGTTCCCTTGCCGGGAGATCGGCGGCGACTACTACGACTTTATTCACCGCAAGCGCGACAGCCATCTGATCGTTGCGGTCGGCGATGTTTCAGGAAAAGGCACCGGGGCGGCGCTGTTGATGTCATCACTTCACGCCGCAGTGAGAGCACAATCACAGACAGGTTCGAAGATCAGCGAGGTGATGAGCGAGATCAACCAGTATATATTCGAGAACTCGCCTTCAAACAAATTTTTGACGCTGTTCTACGGCGAGCTTGATCCCAAATCAGGCAAGCTGGCGTATTCAAACGGCGGCCACAACGCGCCGATGCTTGCCCGGATTTCCGGCGAGGTTGAGCGGCTCGACAAGGG
>JBASRM010000108.1:0-5189 GCA_049273835.1 Blastocatellia bacterium
GCGTTGACCACGCTAAAAATTGCGGTATTAGCGCCGATGCCAAGCGCCATCGTGATCACAGCGACGGCGGCAAAACCCGGCTTGTTCAACAGCATTCGCAGTCCGTATCGCAAGTCTTGCACTAGTATTTGCATCAATCACCCCGAAGGTCGTTCGCCATTCCAATTGATCTACTGCGCTACAGGTGGGCACACGAGCGCAGTTTTTCCCGAAAGCCTGAGGGTGACTAACCAACTGGCGTGCCAGCGCGATGGTTTTGGATGGGGGATCAGATTCGACGCGTTGATGTCAAACAAAACAAAGTGCGAGGCCGGCTAAGTTGAAGTTTAATTAAGGTTGGCAGCGTTCAAATGTGAAGCTCGTCATCCAGAGGGGTTCGTAGTTCGTGAAGCGATACCGTCGATTCCAAATCCGCAATTCTCTTCGGTGTCCGTCTACAGGAATGACTTTCCCAGAACCGCTCATGCGATACGAGCGAGAAGCGAGGCGAGTTTAGGGTCAAAGGGGACCTTCTCGAATGAGGCAGAAGACTCGGCGCAGAACAGTCTGAGGGGAAGACGACGGAGAGTACGCCTCAAGGACCTAAGTCGTAAAATTTCTTACTCACCAATGCATCGCTCGGCTAATTTCGGTTTTATGTGATTCGGAAGCAATGCTATGATGCGCGTGACTTCCTGGGTACATCCGGAAGGAGTCCCATGAGCACGCTTAATCCTGAAATCGCAGCCCTGCGAGACAAAGTCGAAGAGCACGGCAAGGAACTTGCCGAAATGCGCGGCAGCCTTCACCAACTTGATAAGATCATAGGCGCAACAGTTCGCCAGTCCATCTGGCAACTGATTGCCCTGATCGTCACCCTCGTGGTGTCGATTGGTGGTGGATTGGCATACCAGACCAGCATCATTGACAAGCGATTCGAGCAGATCGAACAGCGATTCGAGCAATCCGATAAGAACTTTGACGCTCGCTTCGAACAGCTCGAAAAACGGATCGAGCAGTCTGAGAAAAACATCACCGCACGCTTCGAGGATCTCAAACAAGAACTCCGTGCTCAGCGCAAATAATCCGGGCACAGTGAAAGGCTCAGTCTTCAGCGCTTTGCTGATTCAACATTGAGCGCTCAAATCGTCGTTCCGGATTGATCGCAAAAGATAATGCAGCAGTGTGCGCCGTTTTGTACTTTGTCTGAGTTCCGGGTTCTGAGTTCCGGGTTCTGAGTTCAAGCTTTGGGAATTTTATACTTGACACACCCGGCGCTCGATTATGGTGGTCATTCGCCTTGAAAGCGGTGTCACCATAATCATCGAGCTGCCAAGACAGTGAGCTAAGGTAGCTCTTTTTATAGCCAGCTCACACTGGGGTAGATCAGCTAGCCCTTACTTGAAGGGCTCATGACGCCCTTAACGTGCGAGAGGCGGTAACCAATCCGCCTCGCACCCATAAAAGGAACCAATGCCACTAGATCAAAATGACCAGACTAAGGTCTTGAACCATCTTCGCAACATCGGACTAAGCAAGAACTGTCCGGTATGTCCGAGTTTTGGTGGATGGGTTATATGACTGTCGCACTAGCGGATGAGACAAAGGGATACAGCCTTTGCTTCAGCTGATCCTCATCAATAAGATTATCAAGATACTCATCGATAACAGCCTTTATGTCATACACAAAGTCTTGCACATCCTGCTCTGTATCTTGATGCATGTTCCAAGCGCGTCCAATTAGCCAGTCCTCGAAACTGGCAAACGAACTTTCCATAGCAAGGTAGTCAACTAGCTTAGCTCGGATTTCTGCTCGATTAATCATGGCGGTTGATCTTAACCCAAAACGCCGTTTATCGAAACGGGATTTATGCAGGCTGTTTAATGAAGGTTACTATATGGCGCGACTCCGAAAGGGAGAGTTCACGGCCAGAAGTGTGCGATGTAAAGAAGTTAATCCAGAGAGCAAGTATATAGGAAAACGGATTCCGGTGGGTAGTATCACTCAAAATCTTACCTTCTTAGACTCGAACAACATTAAAGTTCTAGAAGTCCAGAGATACATAACACCGTTCGGCAGGATCGGAGCATCCGGTAAGAACGACCCAGATGAAATTAGAATTGGCAACGTCTTGTATCATAGGGAGCAACCGACCAGTCCCGAGCCGCGTCTTGCGAATAAAGAGATAAACGAAATCCTACATAAACGAGGAATCAGCGCACTACTGACATACGCCTATTGGATCAGCAACCAAATTCAGAAGTGGAATAAAGAGCGAAAGGAACGACGCGTTTCGTCAAAGGGATAATCACCTGCTAGGAATTCTGGCCTGTCGCGCCGTGAGATATATTACTTACGAGCTTTGGGTGTGTCAAAGACACAATTCCCCAAGCTTTAGCTTGCCTGCCGTCGTTTTTGATGAATGCAGCAACCCAAAAGTTTGAACTCAGAACTTCAATTCCTGACACAGTAAAGCGCGTCCTGACTTCGAAGATAGATACTGCCGCCGGCGATGGCGGGCGTTGCAATAAACATCTGGTCGGTCAGCGTGTTGACGCCAAGCACCTCATACTTTTCGCCCATTCGCACAACCACCACATCGCCCTCTTCGGTGGCAAGATATAGCTTGCCGTTTGCGCCGACCGGCGACGCTTTGAAGTTGTAAGTCCTGGGTAAGCGCTGCTGAAGATAATGCGGCTTGCCGGTGGATGCGTCCAGACAGCTAAGAGTGCCGCGGTCGCTCACAAAGTAAAGTTTGTTATCGTGGAGCACAGGTGAGCCCGTATAGGCGTTGCCCCGGTTGTTGGTCCAAAGCACAGCGTCCGTCCCCGTAAGCTCGCCTTCGCGTCCAAGCCGGATCGCCAGAAGGTTCGGGTCGCGATGGCCACTCATAACATAGACTACTCCGCCGTTCACCACCGGTGCCGGAATAACGTTGCTCCCCAGACCGGCGCATTCCCAAATCAGCCGTCCCGTGGAAGGATCATACGAGCGCACCTTGGTCGTGGCGCTGACAACGATCTGCTTCTGCCCGTTGTGTGTGACAATCAGCGGCGGTGACCAGGAACTGCCTTCGTCGCGCGATACGCGCCAGATTTCCTTTCCGTTCTGCTTGTCCAGAGCCACCAAATAAGAACCCTGCCCCTGATCGAATTTTAAATAGAGTGCATTCCCGTCGAGGACTGCGGCTACCCCTTCGCCAAAACCGAGTCGCATGCGCATGGGCGGAAACGATTTCTCCCAGACAGGCTTTCCGTTGAGGTCGTAACAATAAATACCGCGCGATCCGAAGAAGGCGTATACGTGTTTGCCGTCGGTAACGGGACTGTTGGAGGCGAAGCTTCCGTAAAGGTGATGGTAGCCTTCGTGGGGCGTTGCGACTTTAGCAACGCGCTCCCACAGGACTTTCCCATTTCGACGATCGAGACAGAGCACGACGAACTTATGCTCGCGGCCGACGCCAGCGCCCCCTCCGGCGCCGCGGCCTTGTCGTTGTGGCTGCGGACTGCCGGGACCGGTCGTGCCATTAGTGGGAACGGCAGTCGTTAAAAAGATCTTGTCGCCCCAGATCACAGGAGAGGAATTGCCACGTCCCGGGATTGCAACACGCCAGGCGATGTTCTTTGTGTCGCTCCATTCGTGGGGCGCGTCGCCACGCGCCATTCCATCGTTATTGAGTCCTCGCCACTGAGGCCAGTCGTCCTGGGCAGTGAACAGCGCGAAGCCAAACAACAAAGCGAGATGAATCACATACACCTTCCTTTATCCTCCCTCTAACAGGATCGATCGGGAATCTATTCGGCGGCGCGATGCGGAGCGGCCCCGACACTCAACGAAGATTCAGAGCCTTATATTCTCAAATAACTTGAGCCGGACAAAGCCGAAAATCATACGCTGCATAAGAGTGATCAAGGCACGGGCGTTGCAAAAGTTCATTGATGGTTAAAAGCTAACATAGCCTCGCGGCAGAAGCGGCCTTCACCGCATCTCTGAGACGTTGCCGGCTAGTCGGTGACCGCGAAGAGGTCACGACTGTCCCCGACGAGTACACATGCCGTTGTGGAATGAGTCCGAAAACCACCTTTAAGGTTTTGCTCGTTTCAATGGTAGAGAACAATGTCAGCCAGGGATTATCCAAAGCGCCAAAGTGAAGTCATCCTGACCGGTCGACGGCGGGGCGCGTTCGGGCCAAGCCGCCCCGAATCAATATGGGGATGGCTGGTGTGGTTGGTCGTGCTGGTTCTGTTCTACTTGTTGGTCAGTTATGCGTTGGTGCATTGGTGGCAGAAGCCGGCGCCGACTGACCTACCACCCACTCCGCCGAACAGCAACATAAGGAGTTCGTGATGAAAAATGACGGTAGACATAAACGGCCCGCTAACTGCGTTAAGACCAGTGGCGGGTCGAGTTCGAATAAAGAAGCGCCTGTCGATGCGCTGCAACAGGAGAGAGGATGAATCGTACCCGGCAAGCAACTTTGAGCTTGGCCACATTCGTTTTGATTTGCTTCTTTCTACCGTGGGTTCAACTGAGCTGTGTTGGAATGAGAGACGACGTCAGCGGCTATGGCCTCGCGCGCGAAGGCGACACCTTCTTGTGGCTTGTGCCCGTCTTCATGCTTACGATCCTCATTCTCGGGCTGTCGCGAGTAGGCTGGGAAAGGGTGCCTGCGGTTTTTGCGCTTGCAGGTACGGTAGGCGGTAGCGTCACCGCCTACTTGATGTATCACGAACACTCAATCACACAGACCTCGCCAAAGCTGATTGCAACACAATGGACAGCATTTTTCTGGCTGGGTTTTGTGGCATCCCTGGGAATCACCACAACGGCTTTATTGTTCTACATCAAACGCTCCAGGTCACCATAACACTTTTCGCCGGTTGGAGAAGAAAGAGTGTTGAGATCAAAGAGTACCAAGCGATGGAAGCGAAATCGTTGGGTTGGAATCTATTGAAAAGAGGGCAAGATGAGAAAGAGGAATCTGACACTGTCAGAAATATTTCTGATCGCGAGCACGCGCGGGATGTTGGGGGCCGGAATCGGTTTGTTGCTGTCGAGCAAGTTGAATAAGGAGCAACGCCGCGCCGTTGGATGGACGTTGGTAATGGTCGGCGCCGTGACCACTATTCCGCTCGCCGTAAATCTGTTCAGCGCCGGTGAAAGATCCCAGGCATCGGCTCTACGCGCCGCGTAGGGATTAGTACGTTAC
>JBASRM010000130.1:0-7028 GCA_049273835.1 Blastocatellia bacterium
CAAAACTGGGACGGGCATACGGCGACAATGTCGGTTTCATTGTAAGCCTCCCGCACCGCAAGTCCTTCAGTCCCGACGCCGCCTTCTTCATCGGTCCGCGTGCGGGCGGCAAGTTCCTTCAAGGCGCACCCGTCTTTGCCGTCGAAGTGAGAAGCGAGGGTGATTACGGGTCGAGGGCCGAGAAGAGAATCGCGAGTAAGCGATTGGATTATTTTGCAGCCGGCACGCTGGTTGTTTGGGATGTTGACGTGCTGGAGGATCAGGTAGTCCGATGCTACAGATTTGACGATGCCGACCACCCTGCGGTTTTTCGCCGAGGAGACCTGGCCGGCGCCGAACCGGCATTGCCAAACTGGACGATGCGGGTTGATGATCTATTTGCCTGATTGCTAACGCGTGTGATGCTCGACACGATCATCACACTTACAGTTCACTTTTACGGGGGAGCTTCGCCAAACGGCGCGGCTGAGAGTCCCATCCGGGAGACCCCTTGAACCTGATACGGATAATGCCGTCGAAGGGAGACACAATGACAACTTCAAACAACTCAGAACCACACAACGAAAGCACCTTTCAATTCCCCAACTCGACGAGAATCTACGTCGAAGGCAGCAGCCCTGATATTCGGGTCCCAATGCGCGAGGTGCACTTGAATATCACTCGCGGCGTAAACGGCTCGGTCGAAGAGAACGCGCCGGTTCGCGTTTACGACCCGAGCGGCCCGTGGGGCGATCCGAATATGCAATGCAGCGTTCACGATGGATTGCCCGCGCACCGTCGCGAGTGGATCATCGCGCGCGGCGATGTCGAAGAGTATGAGGGCCGCGATGTCTTGCCGCAGGATGATGGCTACTTGACTGAAGGCGCTCGCCAATACGCGCTGGTCAAGGATAAAGGCCGGCTCGATCCCTTTCCGGGAATGCGCCGCCGGCCCCTGAGAGCGAAGCCGGGGCACGCAGTTACGCAGATGCACTACGCCAGACGCGGCGTCATCACTCCCGAGATGGAGTTTATCGCGATTCGTGAGAACATGGGCCGCGATCGCGCCTTCGAGGCCGCCAGCAACGGGGATCGCAGCGCGCTCAACTTTCAACACGGCGGTCAGTCCTTCGGCGCGAAGCTCCCTTCTCATATCACGCCCGAGTTTGTTCGCGATGAAGTTGCTCGCGGCCGCGCGATCATCCCCGCCAATATTAATCATCCCGAGAGCGAGCCGATGATCATCGGGCGTAACTTTCTCGTCAAGATAAACGCCAACATCGGCAATTCGGCGGTCGCCTCTTCGATCGAAGAAGAGGTCGAGAAAATGCGATGGTCGATCAAGTGGGGCTCGGACACGGTGATGGATTTATCCACCGGGCGCAACATACACACCACCCGCGAATGGATAATCAGAAATTCGCCGGTGCCGATCGGGACCGTGCCGATCTACCAGGCTCTCGAAAAAGTTGCTGGAAAAGCCGAAGAGCTTACGTGGGAGATCTATCGCGACACGTTGATCGAACAAGCCGAACAAGGCGTCGATTATTTTACGATTCACGCCGGGGTCTTGCTGAGGTACATCCCGCTGACGGCAAAGCGAACCACCGGCATCGTCTCGCGCGGAGGCTCGATCATGGCCAAGTGGTGTCTGGCGCATCACCGCGAGAGTTTCCTGTACACCCACTTTCGTGAGATATGCGACATAATGCGGGGGTATGATGTGTCGTTCAGCCTGGGCGACGGTTTGCGGCCCGGCTCGATCGCCGATGCAAACGACGAAGCTCAGTTTGCGGAACTTGACACGCTCGGCGAGCTTACCAAGATCGCGTGGGACGCGGACTGTCAGGTGATGATCGAAGGCCCCGGCCATGTGCCGATGCATCTGATCAAAGAGAACGTCGATCGCCAACTCGAGGTTTGCGACGAAGCTCCGTTTTACACGCTTGGACCGTTGGTGACCGACGTGGCCCCGGGTTACGATCACATCACTTCCGCGATCGGCGCCGCGATGATTGGTTGGTTCGGAACGGCAATGCTGTGCTACGTCACGCCGAAGGAGCATCTGGGGTTGCCTGACAAGCAAGACGTGAAGGACGGCGTGATGGCTTACAAGATTGCGGCTCACGCAGCCGATCTGGCAAAGGGCCATCCGGGAGCGCAGTACTGGGACAACGCGCTTTCCAAGGCCCGGTTCGAGTTCCGATGGGAGGACCAGTTTAACCTCTCGCTAGACCCCGAGCTTGCGCAGCAATACCACGACGAGACGCTTCCGCAGGAGGGCGCAAAGCTGGCGCACTTCTGCTCGATGTGCGGCCCGCACTTCTGCTCGATGAAGATCACTCAGGAAGTGAGGGATTACGCCGCACAACAACAGGTCACCGAGCTGGTTGCGCTGGAAACAGGGATGCGGGAGAAGAGCGAGGAGTTCAAAAAGGGCGGCGTCGAGATCTATACCAAGGCATAATCGCAGGCCTTCTCGAAGTTCATTAGGCCTGCCAATTCTATCAAACCACCAAGGAGCCTACATGCCAAAAGAGAGAACGCCTGTTCGGATTTCACTGTCGAAGAAAGATTGGGCAGCGACGCTCAAGTCGGCCACGTCCGTGAAAACGCTGCCAAAGGGAGGCGTCCGATTCCTGTTGATTCCAAACCCTGATGGCGGTGCCGACGGATACCCGTTCTGCCATGAACAGGGCCCGGAAACCAATTGCCAGATCAAATCCACGCCGCAAGCCGACGGAAGTCTTGCGTTTGAATGCCGGTGCCGGCCTGCGGGCGGCGGCGGAGGAGGGTCGAGCCCGACCCTGCCCGGCACGATCAAACCTTGCCTGTTGATCACATCAGGGAGGCTTCGGTGTCTCAAGTTGGACTGCGACGGAGCTTGCGAGCTTGTTTTTGTCGAAAAGAATTTCCTGGGCAGGACCCTCTATATGGCTACCTGCCGATGCTCGAAGGGTTGATGAGAGTTCCGATCGCGACTGAGTAGCGGGTTTCTATCAACGGTTGCGTGCCTGTGACGATTAGGATCATTTCACTCATAGCAAGCGCGACGGAGATCGTGTGCGCGCTCGGGTTTGAAGACCAGTTGGTCGGGCGCTCACACGAGTGTGACTACCCGCCGTCCGTCAAAATGCTGCCGCAACTTACCAGCCCAAAGTTCAACGTCGAGGGAACCAGTAACCAGATCGATCAGCGGGTGAAGTCGATCGTGCAAGACGCGCTGAGCGTCTATCGCGTGGACGCGGGCGCCCTCGACCAACTGAGGCCCACTCACATAATCACCCAGTCACAGTGTGAGGTATGCGCGGTCAGCTTGAAAGATGTAGAGCAGGCCGTTTGCGAGCTGACCGCTTCGAGACCGGCAATCGTCTCACTCGAACCCAATTCGTTGGACGATGTTTGGACTGATATCCGTCGGGTGGGCGATGCGCTTGGCGCTAGTGACCGGGCGCGGGGGCTGGTAGATGAACTGCAGAGCCGAATCGACGACATCGTTCAGCGTACGCACTGGCTCGACTCGAATCCGTCGGTCGCATACATCGAGTGGATCGATCCGCTGATGGCCGGCGGGAACTGGATGCCCGAGCTCGTGGAGATGGCGGGAGGCGTGAATCTGTTCGGCGAAGCGGGCAAGCATTCGCCGTGGATGACCTGGGATGAGTTGGTTGTCAGCGATCCGGATATCATCTTTGTTTCGCCCTGCGGCTTCGACATCAGCCGCACGCTTGAAGAGATGCACTTGCTTGACAGCAAACCGGAGTGGAAAGACCTGAAGGCAGTCAGGAGCGGAAGGGTGATAGCCGCGGACGGAAATCAGTATTTCAATCGTCCGGGGCCACGGCTGGTTGAGTCGCTCGAAATCCTGGCGGAGATCATTCACCCGAATGTTTTTCGCTTCGGCCACGAAGGCTCAGGTTGGGTGAGGTATTCAGGACGCGCCGTCATAATCGAATAGATCACAGCTGAGGGAAGGATCACATGTTGGGAAGTGTGGTTTACTCCCCTGTTCCTTTGCTCTTGAAATTGACTTTCGAATCTACCAAAGGCTGAGCGGGGGCAAGCGACACTTCCCGACCAGTGATCCCTCAACCGCTTTGTAACTTCGACCCCTGTCGTCTGGTCGTCGATCTTCGGAGGTCTTTATGCAAAGAACAAACATCGCAAGCGGTACTCAGTGGGAACCGATCGTCGGATACTCGCGCGCCGTACGAATAGGAGCCTCGGTTCACGTATCGGGCACAACCGCGACCGATCAAGCGGGCAACGTCGTCGGCAAGGGCGATGCTTACGCTCAAGCGGTTCAAACTCTCAAGAACATCGAAACCGCGCTTCGGTCTGCCGGGGCGAGGTTCAAGGACGTCGTGCGAACGCGAATCTATGTGACCGATATCCAGGAATGGGAGAAGATCGCGCGGGCGCACGGCGAAGTCTTTCGCGACATCCGCCCGGCAACGAGTATGGTCGAAGTCAGCCGCTTGATCGACCCGGATATGCTGGTTGAGATCGAAGCCGACGCGGTTATTATCTAGTCCAGGTCTCTCGGAACCACGACGTGGCGCATAAGCCGCTCGATAAGGTTTTTGCGGCGCTCGACCCGTCGCCGATGCGTGGCAGGATTGAAAACGCCGTTTGGGCTTGGAATGATCGCCGATAGAAAAGCCGCCTGATCGCCGCTCAGCGCACCGGCCGATGTGTTGAAGTAAGTCCGCGCTGCCGCCTCTGCTCCATAAACGCCGTCGCCCCATTCGATGACATTCAGATAGATCTCCAGGATACGGCGCTTGCCGAGGATCCATTCCATCTCTTTTGTGATTAACGCTTCGTGGACCTTGCGTAAGGGGTTCTTTGAGGTCGATAGAAACAGGTTCTTGGCGAGTTGCTGGCTGATCGTGGAAGCGCCTCGGCGAAACTCGCCGCGATTCCAGTCTTCTTCAAGCGCCTTCCTCATCTCCTCCCAATCAAAGCCTGCGTGGTCGAAGAACCGCGAGTCTTCACCTGCCAACACCGCGCGGGTCAGGTTGCGCGAGATGCGATCGTAAGGCACCCACGTCTGAACTCGTTTGAACTCTTCGCCGCGAGCGCGCGCTTGCGAGGCTCGCTGCTCGATCAAGGCAGTAGTCCCCGGGTTCGATCCCTTCATCCTGAACACGCGGAACACGATCCATCCGTGATAGATGATCGCGAGACCGACGACAGCCACCAGGATGATCTTCACCCAACGACGCCATCGCGGAGCTTTGCGCTTGCGTACGATGGTCCTGGGATGAGCGCGAGCGGTCTGAACCATGGCAGGCATTATAACGCCGTCAAACCCGGCGTTCTAACGCTTCGAGTGGGCAGCGTTCCAGATGTAGTAAGCCGGGATTCCCGCGAGCACTATCGCGAATACCATTAGTGCCCCGCTTGATTCGTACGGCAACGCGTTCCCGGTAAACAACGCGCGATAGTAACTGAAATTGTCGCGAAAACCGTGCCTGAGGTCTTCGACCAGCGCGTTGCCGATCAGCAGAAAGACCGCGAGTATGAAAAGAAGAGGGGTTACCGGATAGCCCCAGGTCCGATAGGTTCGTGGGAGATCCGGACGCTTCCGCCGCAGCGCGTATACCGCCGCCGCACCGCCTGCATAGAAAGGCCAGATCGCGAGAACGAATGCATCCGCGAGTTGCTCGAATGTCCGGACCATCACGAACACAATGGCCAGCGCAGCCGCAAGCGAAATAGCAACGTACGGCGTCTTGAAACGAGGATGAACTGAAGCGATTTTCTTGAAGAAGAGTCCGTCGTCTGCCATCGCGAAAAAAATCCGCGGACCGGTCATCATAGAGCCGTTCAACGTACCAAACGCGGATATCATTACTGCAATCGACACAAGCTTAACGCCGGTTTCGCCGACGATTCGAAACGCGGTGTCTGCGGCGACCAGCTTCGAACCGGCGATTTGTTTTATGTCCAGAAGATGCAAGTACGCGAAGTTCGCAAGCAGGTAGATTGCGATCACAGCAAGGGTCCCGCCGATGATCGTAAGCGGGAGGTTGCGCTCGGGGTGCTTCACCTCTCCGCTTAGAAAGGTCACGTCGGCCCAGCCATCGTAAACCCAAAGCAGCGAGATAAACGCCAGCCCGAATGTCACCAGCGACGTGTCGTTCGGCGCCGCATCCGGTGAGGCTGAAACCGGGGCTGGATTGTTTCCTCCAATCAGGAAGGCGGCGAGAACGAGAATCACCAACGCGCCGTACTTCGCTCCGGTTGTGAGGTTCTGCACGACCGCTCCCAACTGAACACCCAGTATGTTGAAGACGGCTACCAGCAAAATCGCGCTGGCGGCTACGTAATGAACCGCGCTTGGGTTTTCGATCCGCAACAAGCGCATGAGATATTCGGCGAACACCGTTGCGACTGCGCCGAGCGCGGATGCGCGAATAATGGTCAACTCGGACCAGCCGAACAGAAAGGCCGGGAGCTTACCCCAGCCTTCTCGCAAATAGACGAACACTCCGCCGGTATGCGGCAACGCTCCGGCAAGCTCGGCAAGTGTCAGTGCGCCGCAGAGAGAAAAAAACCCGCCTAGTGCCCAAAGCAGGAGATAGAGACTTTCATCGGGGACTTTCGTGGCGATCCCGGCAGGCGAGCGAAAGATGCCGGTTCCAATGGTCGAGCCAATGAGAACTGCAATTGCGCTGACCAGACCGAGGCTTCGAGGAAGGGAAGTTCGAACTTGAGTTTGAACCCCTGTTTCGCTTTTCTGTGTTGAGGTCTCCACGCGTTCAGGCGAGAGTATAGATGGATTTGATAGTCGTCAAGGCGGGAGCCCAGTCACTGCTCGGCTGGCTCGAAACAAGTTGAATTGGCGTCACGGTCCTCGCCCGTCTGCTGCGCGGATGGGCTTTGCCCTCGGGCAGGTGCGCGCGACCATCTCCTCCCGCGGCTCCGCCGCCCTCTGTGCCGATGGGCTTTGCCCTCGGGCAGGTGCGCGCGGCCATCTCCTCCCGCGGCTCCGCCGCCCTCTGTGCCGATGGGCTTTGCCCTCGGGCAGGTGCGCGCGGCCA
>JBASRM010000135.1:0-1983 GCA_049273835.1 Blastocatellia bacterium
ATGCTGCGCTGGGCGGCATAGTTATTCAGGAATTGATATAGCTTATCGCGGATGGGTTTAGTTGCCGTATCAATCGTGCGGTCGTATTCAGATTTCAAATCTTCGTAATCACGAGTGCCCTTCCTCTTCAGCTGCTCATAGTTATCCTGCATCTCCTGAAGCTTGTCCTGAGTCAATTGGGGACCCTTAACTTTTATGTCGTTCTCCAACTGTTTGAGTTGGCTTTCGACCGTCTGGAGTTGTTGATAACGAGGCTGGAAATTCTTATCTACCTGTTCGTACTTTTGTTTCAATTCGCCGATTCCACCGGGAAAGGCCTGAGTGTTGACGACCGCGATTTTGCCCTCAGGAAGCGCGGCGCCGACTCCGGCCTGGGTGGCTTGCTGCCCCGCGGCATTCGCGGTCGCCGCCGTCAGTATCGCCGCTGCGAACGCAGCTAACTTGATCTTGAACATACTTGCTCCTGTCCTCATTTGATTGAGCCGTGCTGTGTCTCAGCCGGCGCTTGATAGCGAAAGCCTGATTATAGCAGCATCGCTTTCTTGTTTAGAAGCTACAAACCAACATTACAACCGGGCCAGAAGTGAACGAGCCTAAAAAGTTCGTCCGACAGAAAACCTAATCGCCCGCTTCTGCTCGAAGAAGAATGGATTGATTTCCGTCTGGGTGCGGGCATTTGGATTCCAGGCAAATATCAGACGGAACGGAACATTGATAACAGGGACTTGAACCCGCAGTTCTCCCCCCATGCTATAGCGATAATTGTCAAAGATGCCGTGCGGCGTGTTTGAAAGCTGAACATCTCTCGACACCTGTCTGTCGCCCTGTATAAACACCTGCCTGAAGCCCGGCGGCAATCCGCCCTGATTTTCCGGGGGTGTCGCCTTTCGAAGCTCGCGCTGGGTTGCAACCTGACCTCGCGGATTAAGGATCTCCGAACCCAGAATCTGATTTGGTAGGAACTCGGATCGCTCGAATTGATCCGATAGGCTGCGTAGGTTGAACGCCGAACCGATATCAAAGAAGGGCGCAAACTGAAGCGGTCCGATTATTGGTATCCGGTATTCGACGTTGAACAGCAATTCTGTGTCTCCGCCGATGAACGCGGGAAAGTTGGGCACCGTGTTGTCGATCTGGTTTTGAACCACAAATTCGTCCAGAACGCTCGGCGCGACGGTGTTCCCATTTGATTGCGCCGGCCTTCTTACCTTCAGAACCTGGCCGGTCTGGATGTCGGTGGCGTGCACGTTACGCGTGGTGACTGCAGTCAAGACCGGAGCGGTCGGTGAGATGCTTCGTATGTTATAGCCGCGTATGTCTTGCTCCCCTCCGAGAAAGAAACGCGAGAACAGAGGGGTGCCTCCAACAAACGAAAGCGAATTCGACTGGAACGGGGTTCCGAACGAGCTGATGTGACCGAGCAGGAACCTGAACCCAAGAGTGCGAGTGGGCCTGCCAGCTTCAATTCGAGCGCGGGCCTCACGGCCGGCGAACAGCGGGCGAAACGATTTGAATTCGAATGTGGGTGCTATGGTGTTCACCTTCCCGCCAAGCGGCCCTCCCGAAACAGACGCAGCCAAGGTTACGGATGTGCCCTTGGTCGGATCCAGCGAGGAGTTCAGGGTGTTGTATGAGATGGACGGGGATATCGTTGACTGTGTCACGCCGCTCTGCCGGAAGGTCACAAGGATATCGTTGTTTGGATCGCTGTCCCTGTTTACCGCCGGGTCTACGATGTCGGTTGTCTGGAACGAATATGAAAGACCAAGCCGGATGAACCTTCCCATGCGGAAGCGCTTAGCGAAGTAGCTCAGAGGCGCGCTTGCAGAAACAGAAGCGCCCGCAGTCTTCTGGGTAAACAGTGAAGTGCCGTCAAAAGATCCAAAGAAATTCTGATTGTTTACGGCCCCAAAGCCTTGCCCTATGAACTGATAATTCTGGTAGAAAATGTTGAATCCCAAACTGATCGGCCGGCCTTTAACG
>JBASRM010000748.1:0-4623 GCA_049273835.1 Blastocatellia bacterium
TTTCAGGGGGCTTTGTAACGCACTCGGCGGCATCGGGCAGCGGGGGCAGGCTGTTCTCGCCTGGCACCCGCGTGGGCGGGAGCCCGTTCACGGCGCCGAAGCCGGTGATCAACTCGATTTCGCCCCAATCCGCGAGTGCCGGTAGCGGCGACACGCCCATCACAGTTACGGGTGTTCATTTTGAACCGGGGTCGCAAGTCAACGTTGACGGCTTTCCCGTCCCGACGATCTTTCAGACCGCGATGAAGCTCGACGCCACAATCCCATCTTCGGTGACCAATATTCCCGGTCCGCACCTGGTTACGGTGGGGAATCCGGGTCCGGCGCTTTCGAATTCCGTCACCTTCACGGTGCTTGCCGCCATTGGCATCAACGAGTACCTTGCCGACCCGTCTGAAGCGCTTGCCGGCGACGCCAATGGAGACGGCGTGCGGGACGGCTCTCAGGATGAATTGATTGAAGTGGTCAATCGGACGGGCATGCCGATCGACGCCGGCGGTTACTCAATCAGCGACGCCGATGCACTTCGGTTTACTTTTCCTCCCGGTACGATGATACCTGCAGCGGAGGCCGCGGTTGTTTTTGGCGGTGGCAATCCAACGGGCGATTTCGGCAACGCCCAGGCGAACGGTCTGGTGTTCACGTCGAGCCTTTCGCTGAACAACGGAGGCGACACGATCACACTGAAGGACAATCACGGCGCCGTGATTGAATCGATCACTTTCGGCTCGACTGAAGGCAATGCAAACCAGTCGATCAATCGCAACCCGGATGTTTCAGGCATCTCGTTCGCAACACACTCGAGCATCGCAGGAAGCGGTGGGCGAGTGTTCTCGCCCGGCGCTCAAGTCAACGGCAACCCTTTTTCCGCCGGACCACGCATCACCACGATCGCCCCCGACAGCGCGAATCAAGGCGATCCGCCCTTTGACTTGACTGTGAACGGCACAGGCTTCGATGGAGCATCGAAGGTCTTTATCGACGGTCAGCCGGTGGACACTGCGTTCGCAGCTCCGGAGCAGCTTATCGCGCACGTTTCGGCAAGCCTGCTTGCGACTGGCGGTCCCCATCCGGTGCAAGTGCGGAATGAGGGAGGCAATCGTTCGAATAGCGTCACCCTGACGGTCATTCCTCCTCCTCCATCGTTAGTCTCGCTCACCCCGAGGTTTGTAATAGTCGGCGGAGGCGCGTTTACGCTGTTCGTCTCCGGCCTGAATTTCGACCCGGCATCGGTTGTGTTAGTCGAAGGAGCGCCGGTCGCGACGACCTTCACCAGCACTCGTGAACTAAGGGCAACGGTGCCCGCTTCTTTCAGCGCCACTCTCGGGATTCGCCAGGTGCTCGTTCGAAACAGCGATGGGAAGCAATCGGCCGCAGCGTCGTTTGAGGTGATTCCGGCGACGACCGTACTCACATCGATATCTCCAACCATAGCAATCAAAGACGGGCCGAGGTTTGTGCTGGTGCTCAGGGGGGCTAACTTCAAGAGAAACGCTACGGTGTTCTTCGATCAAACGGCGTTGACGACTCGATTCGCCTCGACTTCGCAGTTGTCAGCCGATGTTCCGGGTCTACTCATTTCCAAGCTCGGCGTGCACGCTGTCTCGGTTCAGAATCCTAACGAGGCGTTCTCGAACGAAGCCGCGTTTCAGGTTCTTCCCGACCCGCCGCTCATCGGAGCGCTGGAGCCGGCGTCGGTTATAGCAGGAACCGGAGAGTCGATCATAACGATCAGCGGACAGAAGTTTCAGCCTGGGGCAGTCGTGCGCATCGTCGAAGCAACCCGTCGAGGAGCGGCGCTCCAGACCTCATTCTTAAGCGCGGACCGTCTGCAAGCGAAGCTTCCTGCCGTGCTAACCCAGAACCCCGGCGTTATAACTTTGGGCGTCGAGAATCCTGATTTGGGATTCTCAAACTCTGCAATATTAAAGGTGCTGATCAAAGATCCGTTGGTCATCAACGAATATCTGGCTGATCCTCCTGAAGGCGTAGCCGGCGACTCCAACGGCGATGGTACTCGCAGCTCGTCGTCCGATGAGTTCGTCGAGATATTGAACCGCTCAGCCGAACCAATGGACATTTCCGGCTACAAGCTATTTGACGCCGAGGCGCTGAGACACGTCTTTGCCGCGGGCACGGTCTTGCCGCCGTTTGAAGCGGCTGTGGTATTTGGCGGCGGCACACCAGCGGGGGCGTTCGGCAATGCGGCTGAAAACAAGCTTGTGTTCAAGGCCTCAACCGGTGGGCTGTCGCTCAACAACGGCGGAGACACGATCAGTCTTCAAGATGCACTGGGACACACAGTGCAGGAGATTAAGTTCGGATCCGCCGAGGGCGGCGCCAGTCAATCTGTGAATCGCGATCCGGACGGAGACGGTTCGACCTTCTCGCTCCACTCGATTGTAGCTGCCGACCCGCGCAGATTGTTCTCTCCTGGAACCAGAGCGACAGGGCTGACCTTTACGATCAAGCCATTCATTCGGAGCCTGGCACCGGGATTGATTCGAGCGGGTTCGCCCCAGTTCACACTCGTCGTTTTGGGCGGAAACTTTCTGCCGGGTGCGCTTGCATTGTTGGGAGACACGCCGCTTCCTACTGTGTTTCGGTCTGACTCACTGCTCGAAGCGCAGGTCGGCGCCGCTCTCATCGCAGAGGGAGGTGCAGCGGATGTGCAAGTAAGAAACCCGAGAGGTGAACTTTCAAGCAGCGCCAGATTATTGATCGTCGACGATCCGCCGCGCGTTTCGCAACTAACGCCTCAGGCTATCGGGAGCGGCGCCGCCAGCGTCGAGATCTCGATCGCAGGCGAGCGTTTCCAGAGAGGAGCAAGCGTGCTGATGCAAGGTCAGGCGGTCGAGACGAGGTTTGTTTCTTCCAGCGCGCTTGTGGCAATCGTGCCTGGTTCTTTCTTTGTACGCGCAGCCGTACTGCCGTTGGTAGTACTCAACGCCGACGGTAATCAATCCAACTCGATCACGCTGAGGGTTGAGAACGGACCGCTGATCACTCGGCTGTCTCGCGGGAAGATTGGAGCCGGCGCCAGCGTGTTCGAGCTGGCTGTTGGCGGCGTCGCGTTTAAACCGGGCATCGCCTTGTTCGTGAATGACGTCGCGGTCAACACGACCTACATTAGCGAGACTTCTGTCACGGCGCGGATACCGGCGGAGATGATCAGCGAGCCGGGTGTGCTCACGCTTCAGGCTCGCAACCCGGATGGCGGCCGCTCGAACACGGTAAAGGTGAAGGTTGTTCAGCCATCAAGCACCATTCAACGACGCGCCGGTTTATCCATCAAACACTCCGATGATAGAATTCTGGTGATCGATTTATCAGCGCTACTCAGATTCAAAAAGGAACTTGAATGCACAAGCCACGTCTGCTCTCTCATCTTCTCGGCGCTGCAATCATATTCAGCGCGGCCTGCTCGAACTCAAAAGCCCCGGGCGTGTGGGTGACTCAAGACACCGGCACCGGCGACTCTTTTTTCACTGCAAACTTCGTCAGTGAGAGCGTGGGATGGCTCAATGGAGTTAGCGGCCGCAGCTACGAGATGCCCGATGGCAACGGCAACGCCAATAAGGCCAAGCCGAAAAAGCCCGGCGAGAAGGTAGAGGACCCGCTCAAGGCGAACCAGGGATTCGAGGTCCTCCAGACGACCGACGGCGGGCAAACATGGCGGCAGATCCCCGAGCAGTTCAAGTACAGAATACGCTCGGTCCGGTTTGTCGATCCTCAGCAGGGCTGGGCGCTGACCACCGATCGGAACATATTGCACACGGCCGACGGCGGAGCGAGCTGGACGCTTCAGCGCAAAGCGGGAACGGTCAAGCTGAAACTGCCCGGCAATCTGCGTCAGCCCGAGCTTGATCAGCCGGAGCAGATTGACCAGATCCACTTTATCGGTCCGCAGCGAGGATGGGCGTGGGGCGGGGGGCGCAAGGACGAGTTCGCCGAGCAGCCTGGAATCTTTCTCACTACCGTTGACGGCGGGCAGAACTGGAACCAGATCGCTTATCCGTTCGATCAAAATGCGTCGGCGCTGTTCTTCCTCGATTCCGAGCACGGATGGGCAAGCACGATGGGGGGCAGTTTCTATGGCACGACCGACGGCGGGCTGAACTGGTCGAAGATCCCGACCAAGCTTCCCGAAAACGTTTTTAGATCGATATTCTTCACTGGCGCCGCCGAAGGCTGGGTCGTTGGACGTAGCGGACGGCTAGCAAAGACGACGGACGGTGGGCGCACCTGGCGCAAGATGTATGAGATCAAAGATACATTCAAGATGCACGATATCGTGTTCAACGATCGGACACACGGTTGGGCCGTCGGCGACGAAGGCGCGATCCTCTACACGCCAGATGCGGGAGAGAGCTGGATTGACATTGGCGCTCCGGTCCCAGCCAGACTGATGAACGTGGTATTCGTAAACAGCCGGGTGGGCTGGACGGTTGGACTGAGTGGTGTGGTTTTGAAATACGAGGCGAAGTAGCCCAATGCTGCTACGCGGGCTGGCGCCCGCAGCATTGTGCTCACGTCGCCGGTGTCAGGTTGAAAAGCAAGCTACTGCGAGCTGGCGCCCGCAGCATTGTGCTCACGTCGCCGGTGTCAGGTTGAAAAGCAAGC
>JBASRM010000140.1:0-14687 GCA_049273835.1 Blastocatellia bacterium
AAGGCAAGGACCTGATCTGCATCTACGTCGCCATCGGACAGAAAGAATCCACGGTTGCACAGGTGAAAAAAACACTGGAGGACTACGATGCGGATTCTTACACCGTGATCGTGGACGCATCGGCTTCGAGCCCCGCGGCTATGCAGTACATCGCGCCTTATGCCGGGTGCGCTATGGCTGAATTCTTCCGCGACCGCGGTCAGCACGTTTTATGCGTCTACGACGATCTTTCGAAACACGCGTGGGCGTATCGTGCGATCTCACTGCTGCTTAAGCGCCCCCCCGGGCGCGAAGCATATCCCGGCGATGTGTTCTACCTTCACTCACGTTTGCTCGAGCGCGCCGCCAAACTGTCGGATCAACTCGGCGCCGGCAGCCTGACGGCGCTGCCGGTGATCGAGACCCAGGCAGGAGACATCTCGGCATACATTCCAACCAACGTGATCTCGATAACCGACGGCCAGATCTTTTTGGAAAGCGACCTGTTCCATCAGGGCGTGCGCCCGGCAATAAACGTCGGTAACTCCGTTAGCCGCGTCGGCGGTTCCGCCCAAACAAAAGCGATGAAACAGGTAGCCGGTACGCTGCGATTGGACCTTGCGCAGTATCGAGACCTGGCCGCCTTTGCGCAATTCGGTTCCGATCTCGACAAGGCGACCCAGGCGCAGCTCAATCGCGGAGTGCGGCTGACCGAAATCCTAAAGCAGCCGCAATATTCGCCGATGCCGGTCGAGAAACAAGTTCTTATTATCTGGACCGCGACCAAGGGATTCCTCGATGACGTAGCGGTTGAGGACCTCAAGAAGTTCGAGCAGGGGCTGATGGTATTTGTCGAGAACACGCGCGGGAGCCTGCTCGAGAAGATTCGCGATCGTAAAAAGCTGGACGAAGAGCTCGAGACCGAAATGCGCGGGGCGGTGACTGAGTTCAAGGAGCGATTCACATCGGAGGCAGCAACCGCGGCCGCTGCGGACTGAGGCGGGAATGAAAAATTGAGAATTGGACCCACAAGCTTCAAGCTTGAGCGTCATTTTTCATTTTTCAATCCCAGAATCGGAATTTGACTTATGGCAAACCTGCAGGATCTTCGCCGCCGAGTTCGCTCGGTCCGCAACATGCAAAAGATCACCAAAGCCATGAAGATGGTGGCTGCGGCGAGGCTGAGGCGGGCTCAAGAGCGGGTGATCGCGGCGCGTCCTTATGCAAACACAATGATGCGAGTGCTCGGCCGGCTCGCTGAACGCGCCGGCGACTTTCATCATCCGCTGCTTGATCCACGCGGCGACGAACATCTGGTTATCGCGCTGGTGACCGCCGATAAGGGATTGTGCGGAGGCTTCAACACCAACCTGATAAAGGCCGCCCAGCAGTTCATCCGCGAGAACCCGGGAAAGAAGGTTGATATCGTGCCCGTCGGACGAAGGGGGAGAGACTTTTTTCGCCGGCGCCCGGTGAACCTGCTCCGCGAGTACATAAACGTAACTGCCCGAACCGTCGATCACGAAGACGCCGCCGCGATCGCACGCGACCTGATGGAGATGTACACCGCCGAGGGCTCGACCATCGATAAGGTGTTCCTGATCTACAACGAATTCAAGTCAGTGCTTTCGCAAAGAGTGACCATCAGGCAACTGCTGCCCATCAGCGCGGAAGCCCTGGCCGCCGAACCGGCCAACGAAACGCGGAGCACAGCTGAGGGCGAGGTCCTGGTCGACTACCTGTACGAGCAACCACCTGCGCAGATCTTCGGCAGCCTGTTACCGCGGTACGTCGAAACACAGCTCTTCTATGCGCTGCTGGAATCGATCGCCAGCGAACATGGCGCGCGAATGACGGCGATGGACTCAGCTTCCAAGAACGCCGGGGAAGTGATTGAAACGCTGACGCTCAATATGAACCGGGTGCGGCAAGCTTCAATCACGCGTGAAATCATCGAGGTGGTATCGGGCGCCCAAGCACTCGCGAGTTAAATCACACCCCACGAAAAAGGCAAAGCTTAAGGTATAGCTTAGACTGTCCAGACTGCGTGCAACTTCAGAGGCGCGCCCGCTGATAAACAGTCCAGGATACCTTAATGGCTTTGTCTTTTTTGGTTCTGGGGCTGAGAGCGCTTTGTTAATATCAATGCTGAATGCACCAGAGGATAGCCACAGCACGAGCGGGTTTGGTCACACGGATCATCTGGTACTGGCTTCCGGTCGCGCTGCTCCTTTGCATTATGTACTACTTCTCAACCGACACGTTCTCGAAAGACAACTCTCGCAGCGTCGTTGAAAAGATCTTTCTATGGTTCTTTCCGGATGCAAGCGAACAGACGATGGACGGGTTGAACTACGCCGTTCGCAAGGCGGCTCATTTTGGCGAATATGGCTTGCTGGGCGGGCTTCTTTTTCGGGCTTTCCGGGCGGGGCATCCGAGGCGATGGCGGCTCAATTGGGCGGTCTATTCTCTGGTTGTCGCGGGATCATGGGCCGTACTGGATGAGCTACATCAGACCTTCACGGTAACCAGGGGCGGGTCGATCTGGGACTCGGTTTTAGATTCCAGCGGCGCGTTGTTTACGCTGGTGGTGATATACCTTTACATCAAAAGGCGAGAGGCTCAAGAGGCTGGTTGAACAAAAGCATTTTGCTGTAGCTCAGAATCTCAAATACTTTCTTCCCGCACCCATCAATCTTTACCCCTCGATCTTCACCACTCCAATCTTCTCAAGCAGCCGCAGATACTCGGAGACGTCCTCGATCGTCACAGATCCGTAAGCGGCGGACAGATAATCGCGTATC
This sequence comes from Blastocatellia bacterium, assembly GCA_049273835.1. Taxonomy (GTDB): domain Bacteria; phylum Acidobacteriota; class Blastocatellia; order UBA7656; family UBA7656; genus Onstottus_A. The sequence goes on from JBASRM010000140.1 coordinate 2,784, forward strand.
GCCTGTATGCTTCTTTTGCCATCAACCAGGTTGAGTATCTCGTACAGAATGATCTCGCCCTTTGGTCTGCTGTTGACCCGTTCTACAACCCGCAAATCCTCGGCGCCCGCGCGTTCAGCCACGTAGTCGTAGTAGTAAATGTTCATCGGGCCTTTCACTCTGCGGGTAGGAATGCGCGTGTAATCCATCGTGACCGTTCGGGGCCTCGAGGCGTCCTTTGGGTTGCGCGGCTTCTGCTCTTTTGGCGGCTCCTTCGGCTCAATCGTGAAGACCACCCGTTTCCCCTTTTTCTCTTCTCTCAACACGCCGGTCAGCAGGAGCCACATCCCGCTCAACTGATCGACCAATCCTTCGATTCTCGTTTCCAGGTTCCTGTCACCGGGGGCGAGCATCGTCACCGATGCCAGGGCCTCGGCGTCGTGCTCTAGCGACCAGGCGATCATGTTGCGCGCCTCATCGGCCGCAATGGGTCCGCCGCCCGCCTCCAGTGCACGCGCTCGATCTCGCTGTTTTGGCACGCGCGATAGCGCTCGCGAGAACACCTCGTCAGCCAGCCGCGCGGCTTCCCGAGCACCCGCGTGAGCAAGAAAATATCCCGAGGCAGCCGCGATAAAGGTCGATCGTTTCATCTTCGTCGCATCGATGTTTGCGGGTGAATCATTGTTTGTGTGAATAAAAACGTCCGGCCAGTCTCGCAAGTAGATCGCCGGGATCCTGAACGAGCTTTCCTGATACACATCGTGATCCGAACCCATCTCGAACGGGGTTATATCCGCGACAAGGCTATCCTTGCTTCCTTCGGGCGAAATAAGCGCATCCTCCAGACCTGCTCCGGAAGCTCCTTTGGCGGTACCCGCGATTGCGTACTCCCCGAAGATGTCGCCCACCGTGTCAACGCAACTCGGAAGCGAAGCAGGCGTGTGCGTCACGTGCAGCACGGACTTGGTGATGCTGTAGTTGCCGCCAACCATGTCCAGATGAATCACGGCCTTCATCCGGCGAACGATATCCGAATGCTGGGCGAAGTAAGCAACTGTCCCGCTGATCTCCGGCGGCCAGATAAATCGAATCGTCCGGCGCGGGGCGGCGATCTCACCACGCCGGATCAAGGTCGTGAGAGCGCGCGCGACCTCCAGGATGGCGGCGGCGCCGGAGGCATTGTCGTTTGCGCCCGGTTTTTGGTGACAAAGATGACAGGAATAGACTATCTCCTCATTAGCGGCGTCGGTGCCCGGGATGACCGCGCTGACAACCTCGTAGCTGCTCGGCTTCATCTCCGCCTTCACCTTCGCACGAAGCGTGATCTGCTCCCCACGCGCAAGTCGAGCCTGGTACTCGCGAGCCTTGCGGAGCGAGATCATGAAGGCAAACTTGTTGCTGGGATTGTACGGTGAAAGATGACCCCATCGGACGTTCTCTGCATAGTCGCCTGACCACCCGGTGACCTGGTTCTGTTGGTAGCTGAGGATCCCGGAGGCGCCGCGCCCATCGCAAGCTATCTTATGAACGGCTGCCACTCCACCGCCGGCAAGCACGATGCGGCCTTTGACGTCCTTACCGTCGTAATCGCTTGGAGAGGCGCCGGTGCCGACGTCTACCAGTGTGGCGGTGACGTCGGCGCTCTGTGAGTAGTCGGCGAGAGCTACCCGCATCTCGTCCCAGTCGGCAATCTTGGTCTTACCGGGCTCCGTCTCCCAAAGCTCGCCGAGTTCGGCTTCCCAGCCAGGGGCGGACCTCAGAGTGTAATAGGTCTTCTCGCCATCCGCGGGAAAGCGTTCAATCTGTACCTGGTCGAGACCGTACTCTTTCGCCTTTGAAGCGATGTACTGGGCGGCGCGCGAAAACCCGGAGGACGCCTGCACGCGATGGTATCGAGCCAGTTCGGTAACGGTATCTTTTGCAATAATGCCGCTGATCTCGGAACCGAGTGCAGCAACGTCCTTGTCCGATAGCAACGCGGTCTTTGTGAACTGAGTTTGATCCGACTGAGCTGCAACGGCGCCTGCGAACGATTGGATTAGAAGAACATACAAAGCAAGAATCGAAGTAGTCTCTCTCATCATGGTTTGCTCATTCTATGGCGCTTCTATGGCGCTAACACAAGATCAGGATTCTAACTCATAGCCCGTGCTAGTGTGCAAACCCTGACTAGTAATTGAAGACGCGCGAGCGACTATCCCTTGGATCCTAACGAAACAGGACAACGGGCGCTAGTGAAGGACGGTTTGATAACCGCGTTAGCGTGGGTCGGAGAATGAATACGGAGGAGTCGCTCGGGTGAGAAGGCCGGCTGATCAGCTAATTAGCCTTCGGCAAGTTCAATCTTGGAATAGATGTCAGCCATCCGCAGCGTGCACGGCACTGATTTCAGTTGAATCGTATCACCCAGACTATTGGTCTCGTTAAGTACCCAACTCATGTCTGGCTGGCGAGTGTGATGCTCGACGTGCGGCCGGTCCTGCGCGATGAGGAGGTACTCGACGAAAGATTCTATGGTCCGGTATTGTTCGAACTTCCCACCGCGATCGTAGTCCTTTGTCGACTCAGACAACACCTCGATGATCATGGCTGGGTTCAGCAGCGTGTCTTGCTGTTCGTCGCTGAAGCTGGGCTCGTCGCGGAGTACGATAACATCGGGATAGGTGTAGAGCCCTGCGGGGGCCACTCTTAGGCGCAGGTCAGTCGAATAAACCGTGCAAGGCCCCGCTTTCAACTGTGAGCCCAGTTCGACGATCACATTAGTCACTATCAAAACGTGCTGCCGGCTCGCCCCGCCCATTGCGAAGATCTCGCCGTTGTAATATTCGTGCTTGGTCTCAGAGCTTCGCTCCAAGGCCAGGTACTCTTCAGGCGAGTAACGCGTTTTTGGTTGAGAGGCCAATACGACTGCTTCAAATTGGCGGCTACTATGGCCAGATTACTTCCGGCGAAGGCTCACCCGCGCCTGGGCGAGTGACATCACTGCAGCATACGCATAACCGCACAGATAAATCATCAGGAATGGCAGCGTGCCGAAGATCCCGCTGTCGATCGCGTACCAGATTGTGAACACAAAATAGGCCGCGAACAACAACTCCAGCCAGGGAAGCGAGAGTCGCCGCGGCACATAGCGCTTCTTTAACCAGGTCGTATCGTGAGTGTCTTCGATCTTGTACTTAGGAGTGCGCACGAACGGCGTCTTCACTCCAAGGAGCGCTTCAGCTACAGCTCTCGCGTTGGAAAAGGTGAGCGCGATCCCCATACTCATAACGAACGGGATGTACTTGATCGATTGTTTCCAGGTGTCCGGATGCAGATAGCGCTGCGTCACCAGGTAATAGACAACCACCGACAGCGTCGAGAACGTTAAGATCGGAACGTCGAGGACAAATAAATGAAACAGACCCTGGTTGTAACGAACGATCAGTATCGGAAGATTAATCAGCGCAAGCACGATCACCAGCGGAGCGGCAAGGTTACCGGTCAGGCGGAAGAACTGTTCGAGTTTCACGCGAAGCGGCAGACGCGGGTCGTGCCACATGCGGCGCATCAGCTTTATTCCGACTTGAACAACGCCTTTCGCCCATCGGCGCTGCTGGGACTTGAACGCATTGATTTCGACAGGCAACTCGGCGGGCACGTCGTCATCGGCAAGATAGATAAAGCGCCAGCCCATCAGTTGGGCTCGATAAGATAGATCGGTGTCTTCGGCGAGCGTGTCGTGCTGCCAACCGCCCGACCACTCGATGGCTTCGCGCCGCCACATCCCTGCAGTGCCGTTGAAATTGAAAAAGCCTCCGCAGCGATTGCGAGCCACCTGCTCGATCACAAAGTGACCATCAAGCATGATTCCCTGAACCCGAGTGAGCAGCGAGTAGTCCGCGTTTATGTGGCTCCAACGCATCTGCACCATTCCAACCCTTGCGTCGGTAAAGTAGTCAATCATACGCCGAATGCAATCCGGCCGCGGTACGAAATCAGCGTCAAAGATCAAGACCAGCTCGCCGAAGGCCTTCCTCAGCCCGGCTTCCAGCGCCCCGGCTTTAAACCCCTCGCGATCATCGCGGTGGTGATAGGTTATGTCAAAACCCTGCTCGAAGTACTTGTTCACCACAGCCGAGGCGATCTGCTGGGTATCATCGGTAGAATCATCCAGCACTTGAATCTCCAGCAGCTCGCGCGGGTAATCCAGCTTGACCACCGCGTCGATGAGCCGTTCGGCAACATACATCTCGTTGAACAACGGCAACTGCAGCGTCACCCGAGGCAGTTGCTCGGGAGCGAATCGGGATCCGGGCCGGGGTTTATGTTTTTGATATCGCAGGAAAAGATACACAAGTCGATATCGGTAGATACCATAAACTGATAACAACCCAAGGATTCCGAAGTAGACCCACATGAAATAGATGTCCAGCGCGTCATTTACGTTCAAATAGCTGACGTTCCCTGCGGGGTAACGGCCTCCCTGGGTCTCAGACGACGCAACAAACTTGTCGACGGCGATGTTGCCGGTCTCTGCCAGGGGCATCGCGATCAACTCAACTTGAGTGCCCTTCCCGGCTTCGACCGTAGCTGCGCCGAGAATCCGATCCAGGCCTGGACACTCGGAAGCGAGCACGTAACTACCGGGTTCGACGCCGTCAAACAGAAAAGCGCCGTTGGAGTCGGAAGTTGTCTCGTATTCCGTGCCGGTCGATTTGTTGCGGGCACGGACTCTCAACCCGGACATCACGTAGTCGCGCTTATCGATGATCTTGCCCTGGATGACTGTTTGATTACCTGCCTGAACTGCGGTGGAAAGAGTCGAGAGAAGAACCCCGAGCAGGGTGATTCTGAGTAGTTTTGTCATTGTGTCTTAGTGTCTTCGCCGCTCAAAGTCCAATCGTTATTTCTAAGAGCTTTTCGTATAGTCAAGCAAAAAGTATAGGGATGAGTGACGCTCATATCAAGAGACGTGATCATCGGGCGGTGTCTTAATTTGAAGTTAAGACACCGCCGATCATCGGGGGCTCTTAGATTGGGCATTGTAGGTATTGCAGAGAATCCAGATTCAGATTTCAGATTCCAAATTTTAGGTTCCAAATTCCAGATTCCGGGTTCCGGATTCCAGATTGTAAATTCCAGATTTCAAGATGTTCAGAATCCGAGAGTCTGAATCCTCGAACTTGGAATCTGGAATCTGGAATCTGGAATTTGGAATCTGGAATTTGGAATTTGGAATTCTGAGCTTTGGGATCTGAAATCTGTAACCTTGGAATCTGGAATCTGAAGTCTGGAATTTGGAATCTAACGCTTGGAATCGACTCTGTAATCTAGAATCCTCAAATGTGAAGTCCGAACTCCGCTTGCGCGAATGTGGAAATCTGAACTCTTGAAACTGGAATCCGCAATCTGAACTCTCGAATCTGACTCTGTAATCTCCAACTCCGAATCCCTGTGTGAGACGGCCATCCCGTTCTTAACCGTAATCAAAGTGGCTCGCTGCCTCCATAACTTGATGGTCCCTGCGGGGGCGGTTCGACCGAAGGCGGGTCGCCTGTAGCATAGCCCGCACCATATCCGGGATGTGGAGGCGGTGCCGTGGGCGGATACGGCGAACCCTTGCGCTTCTCGAATATCGCCGCACCTACCAGCCCTCCCAACGAGGAGACACAGATTCCAACTATTGCAAACAGCAGCCAGATGATCAGCGTGACAAACACCGGGTGGTTCTGCATCATCGTGACTAATTGTCTGACAGCTTCTCTGCTTGCGGCGTCCGAAACGGCATCAGCTCTTTCCTGCATTTGTGCAACTGCGCTGTTCCACTGCAGCAGGGTGAGCGGTACGCCGATGACGAGATAGACGGCCGAACCCACCACACCCGCCAGTGCGCCAACTGCAGCTCCATCGCTTTTCGAGACCGGCAGCACAGGAGATCGCCTGACTAACAGGTAAGCCGCCAGGGCGCCGCCAACTATACCCCACCCGCAGCAACAAACATTGCCGTAGGAGAGACCGGGAATCACCGAGCCTAGACCCAATACAAGCCCACCCAGCAGCGCGGGCTGAAGCTTCGAGGGTTTTTCTACCATAGTCCGTAGTGGTCCGGGGTCCGTGGTCCGTAGCTACGGACTACGGACTACACACTAGAATCTGACAACCGTGTCCGGTCCGCCTTCAATGTGAACCGTGTCGATAAAGCGGACCCGCTTAGTCCGCTCGGTGGCCATGATGATCGAAGACGTGCGTATGCCTGTGCCGAAGAACCGCACGCCGCGGAGGATCGTTCCATCAGTCACACCGGTCGCGGCGAAGATGATCTTTTTGCCCGGCGCTAGATCATCCGTGTCGTAGATCCGGCGCGGGTCGCTGATGCCCATTTCTTTCATTCGATCAACGGCGCCATCGGCAATCCTGTTCCGGTCCTCGAGGTCTTCCAGTTGTTCTTTCAAAACGAATCTGGCGAGTATCTGCCCGTTCAAGCATTTCATCGCGGCGGCGGTCAGCACCCCTTCCGGAGCGCCGCCGGTCCCCATCACGGCGTGAATCCCGGAACCCCCGACCGCAGCCGAGATGCCCGCTGAAAGATCGCCGTCCGATATCAGCTTGATTCGCGCGCCGGCCTCGCGAATCTCGGAGATCAGTTTTTGATGACGAGGCCTCTCCAGAACTATGACTACCAGGTCTTCGATGTCGCGGTTGAGCCTGCGCGCAATGCTGCGAAGGTTATCCTTGACTGGCGCATCGAGATCCACCGCTCCCTTTGACGACGGCCCGACGATCAGCTTCTGCATGTACATGTCGGGCGCGCGCAGCAGTCCTCCCTTTTCCGAGCACGCCATCACCGCGATCGCGTTAGACGAACCCGTGGCGCAAAGATTGGTTCCCTCGAGCGGATCGACCGCGATGTCGACCTCTGGAAAACTTTCGCCGCCTTCAACCTCCGGGCGATGCCCGAGCCCGACCTTTTCCCCTATGTACAGCATTGGCGCCTCGTCGCGCTCGCCCTCGCCGATGACGATCTCGCCGCGCATTGGCACTGTATCCATGATCTCGCGCATGGCTTCGACCGCAACGTGATCGGAGTACTTACGGTCACCCTGTCCCATGGTTTGTGCGGCAGCGATGCCCGCAGCTTCGACGACTCGCAGGAAGTCGAGGCCCAGCTCGTGCTCCATTTTACGTTCTCTCATAGAAGTCCTCCGTATCAGTATGAGTGAATAGAGACGCGAAAAACCCTTACTCTATCTCATTATTTTTGTGTCCGTATTCAAGATGTCCGCCTCTCGAGCGTCGAGGACCGGGCAATTCCGAATTGCGGGGATTAGCTCTTCCTGCATCTCCGCTACCGATTCAAATCGCTCGGCCGGATCCTTTGCCAAGCATCTTTGCAGGACATCATCCAGGCGCTTTATTTGCGGCGAATCACCTCCAAGGTGATACGACCCATGCAGCATTGCCGTCAACAATTCCGCGTAGACCCTTCCGCTAAAGGGGCGGCGTCCGGTCAGCGCCTCTACGACCATAACTCCGATGGAAAATATGTCGCTGCGTTCATCAGTTTCTTCGCCGGTAAGTTGTTCCGGTGACATGTACCCGAACGTGCCAACTATACTACCTCTGACCGTCAGAGTGGAATTGGTTGCATCAACTTGTTTGACCTTCGCTAATCCGAAATCGAGGATTCTGATGTGCTGCTTGTTCTGCTCTTTTGAAATGAGAATGTTTTCAGGCTTCAGGTCTCGATGAATTATCCCCGCGTTGTGGGCTACCTTTAGAGCTTCGAGAATCTGATCGAAGTATTCTGCCGCAGTAGCAACATCAATCTGGCCGATTCGATTGAGCTCCGAGCGTAATGTGGTGCCGGCAACCAATTCCATGACCAGGTATGCCCCTTCGGTACCGATAGATCCGTAATCATAGATGGCGACGATCCCGGAGTGATTCAGCCTTGCCGACGTCCGCGCTTCACGTTCAAACCGGCGCAAGGCAACGGGATCGCCAAATATGCTTCCCAGCATGATCTTTATGGCAACGTTCCTATCGAGCCGGAGGTCGGTGGCCTGATAAACAGCGCCCATCCCGCCTGTTCCGATTAGCCGCTCCAAACGATATTTGCCATCGATTGTGCGCTCCACCGGCAGCGACAAGGTTAGTTCACTCCGATCCTTGTCACAAAATCCTGCGGAGCTATCGAAGCAAGCTCCACAGCTCGGGCATTCCTTCACCAGGTTTATCTTCTGGTCTTCGAGGCGAGCGAGCACGTCACGTCTGATCTTTTGTTCTCGATTCACACTCGCTTTTAGAAGACTATTCTCATAGACGATCGCAATCTCCCTGGCGATCGCCTGCAGCAGTTTGCAGTCAGTCGCAGAGTAGGGCTCCTCTGACTTCTTTTCACCAAGCAAAAGCAACCCAATAAGCCGCTGGTCGGTCCCGCACATCGGTACAATCAGCGTGACGCCGAGTTGATCAAGCCATTCTTTCTCTTCAGTAGGCAACTCGACGTCGTGCGAGAAAGGATATTCGCGGGTATTGGCGAAACTTTCCATAGTGCGCAGAAGCTGAGACGTTTCAGGAATCCGTGCCGCCTGTAAGCTTCCTCCTGAAGAGTAGCCGAGGGTGAGGTCCCGCTTTTCCAGTTCTCTATAAAAGGCGTAGATTCTGTTCGCGTGCAGTGCGGCATCTATTTCATCGCTGACCAGTTTTGAGATCTCGGGCATTGAATCAAGTTCTTTAATTTCATCGACGAGTCCAAGCAGTATTTGCTCCTGATCGTATGCTTCGCGGAAGAATCTTCGATCGATGCGGTCGCTGAGTTGCCTGCGAAATCTCAGCCCGAGACCGGCAATGGCTATTAATGATAGAAAGACCGGGTTGCGGGAGACTATTTCTGTGACGGTTTGATTCCGGTTGGAAATGATCGTGTACGCCAGCGCAATCAAGGGAAGCGCAAACAGCAATTGCAAAACATTCCGGGCAAGCAAGTACTGCAAACCGCGCCTGATAACCACATTGGTGTCGAATACTCGATGTTTAATGATGGCGTATCCCCAACTAATGGGTATGACGCCTATCGCGGTGTTTGCCAACAGATTCATTGTCACGAACTTGTCGCCGGATACTATCTGTCCGTATCCCGTCGAAACGAATGCGAACCGCGCCACTAGAATCATTACTTCAGGAACGATCCCGAGGAGGGACCCGTACACCACCCATTTCATTCGCCGATGCTGGTCGGGCTGTTTCACCATCCGGTAATTCCGGGTCATTACTATGCAACAGGCCATCAACGCAACGATGCGGTAGGTAATATCAAAACCTGCGACTTTAGTGACCAGATAGGGGTTGTAGAAGACAGCCATAAGTACGGGGCTGCCTGTGAAGAAAGCAGAAGACTGGGCCAAGTAAAATACAACCAGCACCGCCGCACAAACGTAGAAAGCATATCTCAGCAGCGACCAGAATCGGCCACTGGACACACTAGTCGGAAAGCGATAAAAGAAATGGTACCCGAGCGCAACCGCCATAGGGTTAAAGGACTCTATTAAGAATAGATCAACGGCCAGTTCATAGCCGTGAAATAGACTCCAGCTCATATGACCGAGGGCCAGCCCAAGAAACAAAACCGCATTTGCAAGGGATGATAAACACGCAATCTGTGCGATGCGTTGGTCGGGTTTCAAAACTCCAATTAGAAAGCCGACTACAAAGAAGGCAATGCTGACAGTGAGCTTTGTAAGGATGTAGACGAGGTTACCCGGAGTCTGACTTAGCGGCAAAGTAAGGGTGTATTCCTGCTCATGCGCCCCCCGAAGGACCCGAAGCGTATAAGAACCATTCGGAGGAATGTCACGAAGGATCCGTAACGGATGGATGGCGCTTATCTTCGTCTCGCCATTTATCGAAAGAACCTTATCGCCTATTTGCAAACCATCTGCGGTGCTCACCTGGTTTACATAGCATCCGTCTGTTTTGGTAACGTAAGACCAACCGAAACCCCGGCCAAGCGAGCCATATTGAAAGATCATTGAGCCCGCGAATCCATACAACGCAAATAATACGGCGCCCAACAGCACAGCAATCCAAAAGAAAGGGTGCCCGCCGCTGGAGTCCGTGGAACCGAGCTTTTTTACAGACATCTTCATAAGTGTTCGAAGCGGGACAATAACTCGCTGCTGATAGGATCAGAATGGCTCGTCAAGTACGACGCTTATATTCGCTTGAGGTTTATTTGTCAATCAATTGAGGCTAATCAATTTGGTTCTATGCGGTTTGGTTTGAACTCTGCGATCCAATCCCATTTGCGCCACCAGCTAACTCGGTGGGTAAACTCACGCTGACTTTAGAGGCTAACGCGACAACGAAATGTAATCTTTCTTGTATTAGCTCCCGAGTCGTTGCGTCGTAGACATTTGATAATCTTTGTTGTAGCATCGCTGCCACTGGGTAAACTTCAAAGGCCGAACTCGGGCAATCATCCTTCCAATTCGCCCGAATAAAAATCAAATATTTTGGAGCCACCCGATGGCGAATAAAAGATTGATCGTAGCGTTTTGCTCTTTCCTTTTGGCGCCGGGTCTTTTGTGTTCAGTTCCCGCGTCGAGGAACGGTTACGGCGGCTCGTTGTTCGACGGCCGGTTACACAACAAACTGAGGTCTATGCGTTTTTCAAGCACCCGGCGTATGTCGCCCGCCACAAAGTTAACCCCGCATCTCGCATCGTTAATTATCAACGAGTATCTGGCGGACCCGCCGGCAGGTGCTACCGGCGATGCAAACGGAGACGGCACTTCAAATACAGCGCAGGATGAATTCGTCGAACTGGTAAACACCGGGGCCGCGCCCCTCGACATCAGCGCGTTTACCATTAGCGACGCTCTACAGGTACGCTTCACGTTTCCGGCCGGCAAGATCATCCCTCCCGGCGAAGCAGCAGTCGTGTTTGGGGGCGGCACGCCCACGGGTTCTTTTGGCAACTCCGCAGCGAACGGCCTTGTGTTTGCGGCGGGCGGAGCTGGACTGTCGCTCAAAAACGCGGGCGACACCATCACCGTCAAGGATAACACCAGCGCGAACGTTGATACTCTCACCTACGGCTCCTCTGAAGGTAACGCCGATCAGGCCATTACTCGCAGTCCCGACATTACCGGCGGGTTCATTCCTCACTCATCCGCGACCGGTAGCGGCGGCAGCCTCTTTTCACCTGGGAGACGTGTAAACGGCAGTGCTTTCACAACAACCGACCCGGTGATTGATTCGATCTCCCCAGCGGTAGCAGTTGTCGGCAGCGGTGAAGTCCCCATCACGGTCACCGGCAGTAATTTTCAAGCGGCTTCGCAGGTTCGCGTGGTTGGGTCGGCCGTCGCCTCGACCTTTCAAACTCCGCTGCAGTTGGACGCCACAGTTCCCTCTTCGGTAACCAACATACCGGGCCCGCACGTCGTCACGGTTCAGAATCCCGGCCCAATCGTTTCCAACGGCGTGATGTTTACGGTTTTGGCGGCCGTGGGAATAAACGAATACCTTGCCGATCCGCCTGACGGTCTTGCAGGCGATGCCAACGGCGACGGCTCGCGCGATGCCGCGCAGGACGAATTTGTAGAGGTAATCAATCGGACAGACGCGGCGGTAAGTGTCGGCGGCTTTTCAGTCAGCGACGCCGACAGCGTCCGATTCACGTTCCCGCCGGGAACGATGATTCCGGCAAACGAGGCCGCGGTAATTTTCGGAGGAGGCACGCCGAACGGTGATTTCGGCAATGCGCGCACGAATGGACTTGTGTTCACTGCCGCTCTTTCGCTGAACAACGGCGGCGACACGATTGCTCTCAAAGATGGCCTCAATATCACAATTGAGTCCATCACCTTCGGCGCCACTGAAGGCAGCGCCAATCAGTCGATCACTCGCAGTCCCGACGTTTCAGGGGGCTTTGTAACGCAC
>JBASRM010000152.1:0-1555 GCA_049273835.1 Blastocatellia bacterium
CAGCTCGGCAACCTTTCGTACATTCGGCAGTTGACGTCCATCCTTCTCCGTTTTCAGTTCCTGCTCGCCAAAGTATTCAGCCAGGCTGCAATGCCGATGTCGCTTGACCGTCCCCGCCAGGTAATTCTCGACCACCGCCTCGTTGACCTGGCGGTGATAAAAGGAAAGAAGCGATGTCCCGTCCGCATTACGCTCGGTGAGGTAGGGTTCCAGGTCAAGATACAAGCGCGCCCAAACTACGACCGGCACCTTGAATTTGCCTCGGGCCTTGGGCAGATCATGATGCGCATTCGCCACGAAGTCCTCGTAGAACTCCCGGTCGCGCGCGAGCAAGTCCAACAGCTCATCTTCGGTTAAGCCGTTTCTTGCCGTCGCCAAATAGCCAAGCCCATGCGCAACCAGCACCTTGCCGTGGTGTTCCTCCAGCCTTCGAAACATATCGCGGAGTAACCCCGGCACGTCGCGCTTGAGTTTCGCCCGGCTGCGAAAAGACGGCCAACGCCGAGCTTCTTCGAACGCCAGCTTCAAATACAACGGCAGACCATTTCGGGCGAACCCCTCCAAAACGTCCTGGCGCTGGCCCGGTTGAAGAGTTCGACCGGCGTCTTTCAACCACCGATCCAGCAGCTTGCCGCCATCATCCAAAGACATCGGTTGCAATTCAGTAAGACTATCTCGCGAGACTTTTTTCTCGAGCGCGGTCAGGCAGTCACCCGGTGTAGTGGATATCACCACACGTGCGCCCGCTGGCAAGCTGGACGGAAGCCACCTGAGACTTCGAGCGTTGTAAGCACTGGATAGTTGATCCAACGCGTCTAGAAAAACGATAATTGGCTTGTCTCGAGTTGCGAGCGAAAGACGCTTTAACAGTTCTTCTGAAAGGTTCTCCAGGTCTACAGAGGTTTCCTCTGCACCTGGCTCGACCCGCCGAGATATTTCCTGGCACACGCCGGCGAGAAGAGCCTGGCCGTCGGACGAAGCCGGCGTAGCGCCGATGAACCGCGTGACAACCACGGCGTTTGGAAATCTGCGGCGGGCATCTGACGCAGCACGGGCCATGAACGCCGACTTGCCTGAGCCTGATGCACCAAATACTACTAATGGCTCGCCACTGGCGCCGCCTAGATAGCCGGTCGCTTTCTGAAGGAAGTCCTCGCGCCCAACAAAGTGTTTGGTTCGCTCGGCTCCGAACGCTGCATGTTCTGAAGCCTCGGATTCGAGTGCATCCTGGTCTTTGAGCCGAGCGATTTCATCGAGAATGACCCGAGAGAGCTGCCGCCAGACGTCTTCGCAAAGACTTGGCGAGCGCCGGCCGTCAGTATTGAGATTCAAGCACTCGTCGAGCGACGCCGGAAGCGTCCCGATATGAGCCTGGCTGAGTCGCCCCTTGCTCCACTCGGCATCATACTCGTGGATGTTCCTGCCCAGCTTGCGACGGAGCCGCCGTTTAAGATCAAGCAAATACCCGTGACCTGGGCCGTGAGGCTCAAACGAATCACAGAAGTCGCGGCCGATGTCGCCCAGGGCACTTAGATGTTCAAAGTCGATGATCTTC
>JBASRM010000172.1:0-1737 GCA_049273835.1 Blastocatellia bacterium
TTCATATGAAAGAGACCCCACAGTCGCGAATAACTTGTTCCGTTGAAACCACGAATTATCCCAGATGATAGTGTCGTTGTCCACCAGTGGCAATGGCGGAGAAGGTTCGAGCGAAGAACGCTCGAAAAGCGTTGCGGTCCGATGTGACGGGGTGGTTCGGGTCGAAAGGCTTCTGCTTGAGGCGCCCTTCAGAGCTGGCTAAAGCGTTATCCAATTCGGATTGGATTTCGAATCACACCTGCACAGGCTCACCGGTTAAGCGTTCGACATCCATCACGCCTCGAACCGACTTGAGGGCGCCGGTGATTTTTTCCAGGTGTTTCAGATCGAATATTTCCGCGGTCAAGACCAATTGGCCGCGCCCTTCGTCATCCAGCGACGCGCGTATGTCACGTATGTTGGTGCCCACGCCGGCGATCGCCTGAGTTACATCGGCTACCATGCCGGGGCGGTCCTCAGTCACAAGTCTCATCGTCACCGGATAGGCCGCTTCGTGTTTGGTACTGGACTTCATCCATTCGACCTCAATTAGCCGCTCAGGGTTTACGAGCAGGCCCGGCATGTTGGGGCAGCGGTTTGAGTGCACCGCAACTCCTTTGCCCCGAGTAATGTAGCCCATGATCTCTTCGCCGCGAATTGGATTACAGCAGCGGGCGCGATAGACCATTACATCGTCGATGCCTTTGACTACTATCCGATCCTCCAACCCCAGAGCCCGCTTCACCACTTGTTTGAGAGTGGGCCGCTTATCCTGCTCAATCTCGGCCAGGCGGTCTGGCGGGAGGAGCTTGGCGATCACATTTCGCGGGAGGACCTTGCCGTAGCCAACGGCGGCGAGCAGATCGTCCGAACGCGCTACACCGTAGTCTGACGCGATTCGATCGAGGTCGCCGTTTGACAGGATCTTCTTCGTATTCAATCGGAATCGATCGGCTTCCTTCTCGAACAGCTTCTTGCCAAGGTCAATCGCAGTCGAGCGTTCGCTTTCCGCCAGATAATGACGAATCTTGGATCGCGCCCGCGAAGTCTTGACGAAATTCATCCAGTCACGCGAAGGACGCGCCGACGGTGAAGTCATAATCTCCACGACATCACCGTTGCGGAGCTGATGCTTCAAGGGAACGATTCGGCCGTTCACCTTGGCGCCGCTGCAACTGAGACCGACCTGGGTGTGAATCAGGAATGCAAAGTCTATAGGCGTAGCTCCGCGAGGCAGTTCGATTACCTTGCCCTTCGGTGTAAAGCAATAAACCTCTTTCGGATACAGATCGAGCTTGAGCGAGTCGAGAAACTCGCGAGAGTCCTTTACCTCCTGTTGCCATTCAACCAGCCGCTTGAGCCACACGAACGCTTCGTCTTCATCGGTGTGAGTCCCGCGGCGGCCCTCTTTATATTTCCAATGCGCAGCGATGCCCTCTTCGGCGATTGACTGCATCTCACGGGTACGAATCTGCACCTCGAAGGGCTGGCCGCCGTCGCCGACGACCGATGTGTGCAATGACTGGTAAAAATTCTCTCGCGGTATGGCTATCCAATCTTTGAAGCGGCCGGGAATCGGCCTCCATGCCGTGTGAATCACGCCCAGCGCGCCGTAACAATCCCTGACCGATTCAGTAACGATGCGTATGGCCACGAGATCGTAAACCTGGTCGATGTTGATGTGCTGGCGCCGCAGCTTCTGATAGATCGAGAACAGCCGCTTGATTCGGCCTTCGATATAGACTACCTGGGTCCCGG
>JBASRM010000190.1:0-6815 GCA_049273835.1 Blastocatellia bacterium
CCGTGTATGTGTGCCCTCTTGATCTTGAGATGATCCATCAGCTCGACGACATCCTGTGCTTTGCCAGGCCCGTTAGCCACCGGTTTGTCGCTCTTGCCATGGTTGCGGCAATCGAGCGCGACCACCATATGATTTCTGGCCAGCGCTTGAGCGATCCCGTTTGAGAACCAGTTGCCCCAGGCTGTGCCGGTGTATCCGTGAATCAAGACTACCGGCGTTCCCTTGCCCAGTACGTAGTAGTGTATCTTCACCCCGTCAGAGGTCATCATGTCGGCCTCGGACGGTTTGGGGTCGCCGGCGAAGATAGCTGTTGCCAACACCATACAGAATGCGATCGAGAGAGAAGTTCGTCGCTGCATTGCATTCCTCCTATGAAACATAGCGTAGACTGTCCAGTCTGCGTGTAGATCTCCGGCGGGACTCCGAACCAGACCACCGCGCGCAGACTGGACAGTCTACGCTACATCTTTCACGCCAGTTTCTTCTTGATCGGCAGTTCGCGCATGCGCTTGCCGGTTGCCGCGAATATCGCATTGCAGATCGCGGGCGCCATCGGCGGCACACCGGGCTCGCCTACTCCCGCCGGAGGCCCGTCGCTCGGCACGATATGAACGTGAGTCTCGAGCGGCGCATCGTTCATCCGGGCGACCTGGTAGTCATGGAAGTTGGACTGCTGGATAGCGCCACCGGAAGCCGTAATCTCGTTCATCAGCGCTATGCCCGCGCCGAACACCGCCGCCCCCTCGAACTGCGCCTTCACTCGGTCCGGGTTGATCACACGGCCGGCGTCCACGGCGAGATCCACGCGCGGAATCCGCACCTTGCCGTTGTCATCGACCTCGACTTCGACCACGGCGGCAACATAGGTCAAGAAGCTCCAGTGTGCTGCCACTCCAAGCGCCCGGCCTTTGGCTGGCTTCTTTTTTGCCCACCCTGAGCGCTCCGCGGCAAGCTCGATTACATTCCGCAGACGCGCGGTATCGAGCGGATACTTTGCCGCCATCGGGCTGCGCTGACCCAGGTCAATCGTGCGAGGCTTTCCCAGCACGTCGAGAAGATACTCGACCGAATCACGTTTCGCGAGTTGCGCCAGCTCGTCTACGAAGGAATGGATCGCGAACGCGTGCTGGATATTTGCCACTGAACGCAGCCACCCTACTCGAACATGATTCTGCGCCGGGCCGTTTTCCGCTCGATGATTCGGGATGTCGAACGGCAGATTCGTCCACCCCATACCAAGCTCGCTGCCACTCGCCGAGTTCGCCGTAGGGCTGAAGGTCGACATTAACGTCGGAAATGCGCACCGTTGGAGCCAGGCCGTAGGTTTGCCCTTTTCATCCACCGCCGCCTTGATATACATCGCCGCGACCGTGTGGTAGTAGTCGAAGCGAATATCGTCCTCGCGGCTCCACGCCACCTTGACCGGTTTGCCGACGGCCTTGGATAGGATCGCGGCCTCCGCAACATAATCAGGCTTGGACTTTCGCCCGAAGCCGCCACCCAGCAACGTCACGTGACACTCGACATCTTTCTTGTTTATCCCGAGCGCGGCTGCGACGGTGTCCTGTACCGCTTGCGGGTTTTGAGTCGCCGCGTGGATGACCGCCCTGCCATCCTTGAACTCAACCACAGCAGCGGGCGGTTCCATCGGTGCGTGCGAAAGGTGCGGCACGTAGTATTCGGCTTCATGAATTTTTCCGCCCTTCGCAAACTCAGCGTCTACGTCGCCGACATTGCGGGCGGCCTTTTGAGGCTTGCGCACGGTTTCGAGCAGCGATTGCTTGAAGGCCGCCGAATCGTACCCGGCGTGTTCACCCGATTCCCATTCGACCTTCAACGCTTCGCGCCCCTTCATCGCCGACCATGTGTTGTCGGCGATCACCGCCACACCGCCAAGCGCTTGAAAACCGTGAGGCGGCTTGAAGCCCGGGATCACTACCGTCTGTTGCACACCGGGCACCTTCCGCGCTGCCTGATCGTCGAAGGTCTTGAGCTTGCCGCCCAGCACTGGTGAGCGCTCGATCGAAGCGTAGACCATTCCCGGCATTCGCGCGTCAAATCCGAAAGTCCCGCGCCCGGCGCAGATGTCATCGCGGTCAACTGTCGGAATGTCTTTGCCTATGTAGCGATACTCCGACGCGAGTTTGTACTTCAGCTCGTCCTTCTTGGGCACTGGTTGTTGCGCTGCAAGCGCAGCCAGCTCGCCGTAGCCGAGCTTTCGCATGGTGGGCGTGTGAACTACCTGATGATTTTGCGCCTTACATTCTTCGACAGGCACGTTCCATTTCGCAGCCGCGGCCCTTTCGAGCATCAATCGGGCGGTCGCTCCGGCGTCCCTCATCGCGTCGGAAAAATCCCTGATCGAGCAGGAACCGTCGGTGTTCTGCGATCCGTACTTTACATCGCCGAGTGCCTGTTCAACTTTCACACGAGCCCAATCGGCATCCAATTCATCGGCGACCACCATTGGGAGCCCGGTCCGAATCCCGGTCCCCATCTCCGATCGGTGCGCGACAATTATCACAGTACCGTCGGGCTCGATGCCGAGATAGACGCTGGGGCTAAACGCGGAATTCGCTGCCGCGCCGGCCGGTTCAGTTGCCGCGCTTTTTTCTGCCAGTGCCTCGACCGGCAACAAGCGAGCTCCAAGAACAAGCGCTCCGGCGGAGAACAGGCCCCCCAAAAAGTTGCGGCGAGTGACGATCAATTCTATTCCGTTCATCGCTTCACCTCCGCCGCCTGTTTAATGGCCTGACGAATCCGTTGATAGGTCCCGCACCGGCAGATGTTGCCTCGCATCGCGGTATCGATATCGGCATCGGTCGGTTTTGGTTTTTGTTTGAGCAACGCGGCGGCGGCCATGATCTGACCGCTCTGGCAGTAGCCGCATTGCGGCACGTTGGCCTGCCGCCAACACATCTGCACCGGGTGCTCGGCCTTTGCGTTCAGCCCTTCGATGGTGACGACGGTCTTGCCAACCGCGTTCTTCACCGTAGTCTGGCAACTACGCACCGCCGCCCCGTTGAGATGGACCGTGCAGGCCCCGCACAATCCCATACCGCAACCGAATTTGGTTCCGGTGAGATCGAGAGTGTCACGCAAGACCCACAGCAGCGGCATATCCGGATGCACGTCTACAGTCCGGTCCTTGCCGTTGACGTTGATTGTGATCGCAGGCATCGAAATCCTCCTTGAAAAACGATCGTTGTAAGTCTGATTGGGCTCCAGGCTTATACTCGCCGCGCAGGAGCAAGGTTGCAAGCAAGTTCTCGAGCCAACATCCTTCACCCGGTGATGCCGCGCGCCGGTGGCATCGACTCCCAGAATTTTCTAATATCGCCACGAGGATCGTTCTCTACGCGGGTGTCGGTATCAAAAACCATCGTGGCCCGTGTGCCTGCGTCGTAAGCCGGCCACCGTGGAATCTGAGGGTTGTTTGGATCGCCGGTCTTGGCGAACGCGACCCACGCCGAAGCCAGCCGATCGCACATCACCTTTCCGACCGGCGAGCCAACCCCCACGATGTTGTCGCGCACGTTATGGAACGACGCCGACACGTCCGTGCCGTGAACCGCGCCGAACTTCCCGCCGAATCCCGGGCTCACCCACGACCAGAGATACATGTAGGCGGACGCCTTTCCTACCGCGGCCTTGCGTTCGGCCTGGGTGATCGCCGAGCGGCGAAAACCTGCGTCGGTGAATACCTGGGCTTGAATCAAGTAAGGCGACTTTTGCGGATATCGCTGCTTGTAAAGCGCGAGGATCTCGTCGGCCTTGTCGGCGTACCGCTGAGTCAGGACTGTCTTCAAGCCAGCTTCGTCGAGATTGAAGTTGGTCAACGCGAGCGCGGCGTCTTCAAGAGTTGTCGAGATGATGATCGGAACGTCCGCAGACTCGGGCGGCGCGACCGGATCAAACGGATGATGCGGCAAGACCGTGCCATCAACCACCGGCGAAAAGCCTGTCAGTCCGGTTTGGGCTTCAAGCAGTTGCTGCCACGAGATCTTCTGAATGTCCGCGATCCTGGTCTTCGGAATCTCGAGCTTCGCAAGCAACGACTCGGCGGTCTTTGTCGCGGCCTCGCGAGTCGTCAGCCGCATCGACGAGCCGCTTTGCACCGCAGCGCGGTGGAAGAGGCCCCTGGCTGAAGGCGTCGCCAGAATTGCCGACGTCTTCGCGCCGCCCCCGGACTGGCCAAAGATCATCACTCGGCCGGGGTCGCCCCCAAAGTTTGCGATGTTGTCGTGAACCCATTGCAGGGATGCCACCAGATCCATAATCCCGGTCACCCCGGCGAAGGCGAACTCCGGAGGCGCGCCAAGATCGGCCAGATGAGTATAGCCGTAGCTGGCAAGCCGATGGTTGACGGTAACAACAACCACGTCGCCGAAGAGCGCCAGTTGTGCACCGTCAAAACCCGGCGCGTTGCCTGAACCGGTGGTATACCCGCCGCCGTGAAACGAGACGAGCACCGCGCGCTTCGCTCCATCATTGACTCCCGGGGTCCAGACGTTGAGCACCAGGCAATCTTCGCCCATGCCGCCGGAGTGCTGGTCCCATTGAATCATCATCCCGTATTCCGAGCGCAGGTTGGAAATCGTCTGAGGACAACACTGGCCGTGGCTAAAGCACTCGCGGACGCCCGTCCAGGGGGCGGGTTTTTTTGGCGGCATAAAACGGTTCTTCCCTCCGGTCGGCGCGCCGTAGGGAATACCCTTGAACTCCTTGATCCCTGCGGTGGCGATCCCCTGGACCTTGCCGGAGGTCGTTTCCACAATGTGAAAAATCTGGCTGCCGGCTGCGCCGTTTTGCGCGCCAACGGGGCCAGTCGCTGCGGCCTGCGTTTGCCCGGTTATTCTGTTCGCGAAAGCGGAATCGGCGCCGACGGCCGCGACTGTAAGCGATAATCCCTTAAGGAATCGTCGCCGGCTCGTCGTGCCGAACTCCCCGTCCATTTCTTCTTCAGTTGTCTTCGGAGTCATGTTTATGTCTCTCCTCGAAAGGTTCGTCGTAGCTTGAGGCGGGAGTTTGTAACGGTAGCGTCGAGACTTTCACAAATACGAACTTCCGCCTGAAGGCTGAACCACGAACTTGATTTTTACTTCTTCTTTTTAGCCGAGAGATAAGCCTTGGATTGCTGGCGAACGATGTCCACCAGATTACCCATCGCAAGGTTCACATCAATCAAGTGAAGTCCCCAATCTGCCTGCACCTGCCCGTTCACCACAACGTCTCCAACAATGTCGTCAGTGCGGGGGTCCGCCGGATTGCCGTGAACCGTGACCGCAAGATAAGAACCGTTCTCGTTGGAGACGCATTCGGCGGTCAGCAGCCCGGGCACGCTTACAAATGGTGTGTTGATAGTCGTTGCCGGAGTGACCCATGGACGCGGCTCCGCGGACGATCCATTTCCCCGTCCGGCGGAACCAAGATAAGAATGCAACGCCCCTTTTCCACCGCCAAGCGACGCTGGGTTGGCGCACACGGCGACCATTCCCTCCTCTCTTACGCGCCCAAATCTGCTGTTCGGGGGAGGCGGCAAGTTGGCGCGGAAAGAACCGTAAGCGATAACACATCCGGTCTGTGAGGCCGAACGACAGACGGGAACTTGTTTGAACGCACCGCCCACGTCCCTGCCCTTCGGCACGGGCAGGCTCGTGCCCAGCAGAAGAGCGGAGATGAGCTGCTCTTGAACCGGCTTGCCGTCAACCTCGTTGCGGATCAGTTGCGTAAGAACACCTGAACCTTGCGAATGCCCGATAAGCACTACGCCGCGCCCCTGATTGTCGTGTTCGAGGTAATACTTCCAGGCATCGACGACATCGTTGTAACCAAGCGCTCGATCCACGGTCATCGGCCTGCCGGCTATACCGGCTCGCAGGGCGGTCAAGGTTACTTGCCGGTAGAGCGGCGCGAACACGCGGCACTCTGAGCCGAATCTTGCAAATTGCGCGCGGATCACTGCCAGCTCTTCGGGCCCCGCATTCATGTCGCTGTTGGGGGTTTGATCATTCGAGACGGTTGGGTAAACATAGAAACAGTCAATCGGCGCTTTAGCATTCGGAGTCCATTTCTCAATGGCCAGCTTGCCGTCCGCAGCGACGACGGTGGTTGTCAGGTCGACAGCACACGCGTCTTGACGTCCCGGGCGACAGAGCCACGTCTTTCCGTCGCTATAATCGTTCTTAATAACTGTCGCCGATGCCGTGGGCTGGGGTGGGGACTGCGCCCGGGCGGTTTCGCTGATAGACAGCATGGCAGCCAACGTGAGGGCAAAGACAGAGTATCGTCGCATAAAGACTCCCTTCGAAAAATCCGGGTTGATAATGCTCACCCGGTTGATTGATCACGGCCGGGCCTGTTGCATCTTGCCGCCTTTCGCCGACACCATGAGCTTGACCAGCTCTTCGGTGATCTTCGGCTCAAGCCCTTCGGTGTGTCCTTTGTCGAGACGAACGACGTCGGCAACAACCCTCCCATCCTTGCAGTCAGGATAGACGTAGACGTGAGCTTTGCCTGGCGCCGGCGGGAGTCCCCACGCTGGATTGGGCGGATTCTGACGAGTGCTGTCGTAAACGTATCCGGCTTTGGTGTCAACGATCTCCTCTGGTTTCCGGCGCGGGCCGCAGGAATATTTTGCAGCCCAGGCCGAGGTCTCGGGCATGCCCTTATCATCCATTTCGCGTTGTCCGGTCTCGTAGATGAAGGAGAAGTCATTGCTTGGAGGTTCTCGAAGAGCGGCGGCTCCCGCGGCAATAGCGGAAGTAGCGCTCGGCGCAGCAGCAGGGGGCCCCCCCGCCGGCGCGGCTCCGGCA
>JBASRM010000193.1:0-14272 GCA_049273835.1 Blastocatellia bacterium
GGAAGCCCTTAGGTTTCATATCGAAGCATCGCAAGCGGCATCGTTTGAAAACGACCCTATTTCGCTGGCCCGCCTCCTGATCCAATCGGAACTCTCCCACGTTCAGAGTGAGCTCGGCGACCATCGAGGCGCTCTGGCTACGCTCGAATGCCTCTCGCCGATCGTGGCGCTGGTGGCCAAACAATATCCATTTTATTTCTACGCATATCAGAATGAACTGGCAGTCGAGCTCGGTGAGGTTGGTCGAATCAGTGAAGCCGTTGCAGCATGCGCCGTCGCGAACGATTCTCCGTTCGCTCATTCCTATCCAGAATGGAGAGCGACCCGGGACGAACTCGCAGCAAAGAAGCGATCTTCTTCGCCGATCTTCGTTGCGATCAACCGCGCGCCTGAACACAATTCCTTACAGAATGCTGAACCGCACCCCGAGCCACAACGCGCCCCAGCACGCGCCTTCCGTCGGTCTTTAGTCAAAGAATACTGTTTTCAAAGATCAATAAGGACAGCCGCATTCACGGCCGTCCCCGACGGTCAAACAGCCAAGAGCCTGCTAGACCGAATGCTTGAATCCATTGGCGCTCGCGCGCCTCCCGCCTTCGTAAGGTAAATCCGTCAAAGAATCAATGAATTAATATCGCAGGGTGGGCCGCCACCCAGGACGACGACCCACCTTGTCTTGTCGCGCACGGGCGTGCAAGAGGATTGGTGTGTCCAAACACGGACCGTGAGCTCCAAGGAACGGCAAGAGTATAGCAAAAAAAGGAACGAAAAGAGCAACTAGTAAGTCGAAAAGGAGAAAATCCGAGTGGTTTCTGGGTCCGGAGACCGAAATCGGAGAGCTTTTGGCCGATTTCCCCAATCAGCCAGGCTCAAGATTCCGGCAAGTTTATTTATCGTAAGTAAGAAGGGACGTAGCATAGGTCACGCTGATAAGGCAGATTTAGGCAAAGAAAAGGTGCCATCGGATCCGGTCCTTCTGTCAGCGTTGGGAAAAGGGGAAGGATAAATGGGTTGGAACTAACGACTCTCTGACGATGGCCGTTTCATTGAACCAACAACTCATCACCCATTTCTTCCAGCTCGAGGGGGCGGTAACCAAGCGTATCGCCATCCAGGTAAACCTCTACGACTGAAGCCTCATTAAAGCGCCCGCCGATCAGCGCGTCCGAAAGCGGGTCTTCAACATGCTTTTGGAGTGCGCGACGCAAGGGCCGGGCTCCATAGCTTCTATCGGCGCACGTCTTCTCAACCACCCACCGTTTGGCTTCTTCGGTCATTTGCACCTGGAGCTTCCGTCGAATCAATGTCCGGTTGAGCAGCGCAACAAGCAGTCCAACGATCTCGAACAGATCGGTGTCGGTGAGCGGTTCAAACACGATTATTTCGTCAAGGCGATTGATGAACTCGGGATTGAACGTCTGCTTGACCGCTTGCATCACGCCCTCTTCAACCGTTGCCTGCTGCGAGCGAGCCGACGACTGGAATCCCATATGCCCGCGCTTCTGTATGAATCGCGCGCCGATGTTCGAAGTCATTATTAGAATCGTGTTCTTGAAATCAATTGTGTTGCCAAGCGAGTCTGTGAGCGTCCCGTCTTCAAGGACCTGCAACAAAATGTTGAAAAGATCCGGATGCGCCTTCTCGATTTCATCGAGCAGCAGAACTGAGTAGGGATTGCGTTTGATCTTCTCGGTCAACTGTCCGCCTTCTTCGTGGCCGACGTAGCCCGGCGGACTGCCGATCAGCTTCGACACCGCATGCTTCTCCATATACTCGGACATGTCGAAGCGAAGCAAGGCTCGCTCGGAACCGAACAAAAACTCGGCCAGCGACCTGGCCACCTCGGTCTTGCCAACGCCTGTGGGGCCAAGAAACAGAAATGAGCCTACCGGCCGATTCGGATTCTTGAGACCTGCGCGGCTGCGGCGAATCGCTCGGGACAGCGCCGAGATCGCGCGGCTCTGACTGATGATTCGTTTATGAAGTTCGGCCTCGATGCGAAGCAACTTGGCCGATTCTTCTTCCTTAAGGGAGGTGATCGGTATACCGGTCCATCGCGATATCACTTCTTCGATGTCGTCGCGATTTACCTCGGGGAAATGCTCAGCTACAAGATTGTGCGATTCGCGGAGCGTCGCCAGGCGATCAAGTTCTTCCTGCTCCTTCTGCTTGAAGATCTTAGCCCGTTCGAAGTCGCGCTCAGCGGTCGCGCGCTCAAAAGCCGCGGTGTGACGGCGCAGCTTCCGCTGGCAGTCCAGTATCTCAGCGGGAAGGTTGACCTCGCGAAGCTTGACGCGGGAGCCGGCTTCGTCGACTATGTCGATCGCCTTATCCGGAAGAAATCGATCGGGAATATACCTCAGCGATTGATAGACTGCAGTTTCGAGGGCGTCCTGAGTGTAGCGCACTTGATGAAAGGTTTCGTAGCGGTCCTTTACGCCTTCGAGTATCTTGATTGTTTCGCCTTCAGTTGGGGGCGGAACCTTGACCGCCTGGAAACGCCGTTCAAGCGAGCGGTCCTTCTCGATTGTCTTGCGAAACTCCGCGGGAGTCGTCGCGCCAACGCACTGGATCTCGCCGCGCGAAAGCGCCGGCTTGAGAATGTTGGCCGCGTCAAGAGAACCTTCAGCGGAGCCCGCTCCTACCAGCGTGTGAAGCTCATCTATGAAAATGATGTAGTGCGGATTCTCGATAAGCTCGCGCATTATCGTTTTGAGCCGCTCCTCAAACTGCCCACGATACTTGGTGCCCGCGACCACCAGTGAAAGGTCCAGGGCGAGGATTCGTTTGTCTCGCAGAAAGGGCGGCACATCGCCTGCAACGATTCGTTGCGCCAACCCCTCGACAATCGCCGTCTTACCGACCCCTGGCTCGCCAATCAAAACTGGATTGTTCTTGGTGCGACGGCAGAGGATTTGGATCACCCGCTCGGTTTCCGCCTCACGTCCGATCAATGGATCCAGGAGGTCGTTGTTTGCCGCCTCGGTCAGGTCGCGACTGAATTCGGCAAGGTGTGGTGCGTCCTTCTTTTGAGCAAGAGCGCGCTCGTTGTGTTGGGCGCGGTTGAGGTCTTCGCGTATTTGATTGAGCCGCAGACCGCGCTCGTAGAGTATCTCTGCCGCCGACGACTTGTCCTCGCGGAGAATTCCCAGCAACAAGTGTTCGGTGCCGATGTGCCGGTGTCCGAGTCGCTCGCTTTCATCCGCCGCATAGCTCAGCACGCGTTTGGCGCTTGACGATAGGTGAAGGTCTACTGAGGCAGAAACCTTGTCGCGAAGGGGGGTTCGGCTCTCTATTTCTCGGCGGATTGACTCGACGGTTGAATGCGGGCTCCGGAAGAACTTCTGAGTTAGCTGTTTGTCCTCGCGAAGCAACCCGAGCAGTATGTGCTCAGCCTCGATTGCCTGCGCGCCAAACTGACTTGCTTCATATCGTGCGAAGAATATTACGCGGCGAGCCTTCTCGGTGTAACGTTCGAACATACCCAGGTTCCGCTTCTTCATTTTTTGGACCTTAGATTCCGGATTTGGGATTGCGGAAGCGATTTAGCTTAACCCCAAAATCAAAAATCTAAATCCAAAATCGGGTTCATCCGTTTCGTAATTGCCCATCCTCGAGGTGAAGCACGCGGTCGCAGATGGAGGCAAGACGCTCGTTGTGAGTGACGATTACCGAGGTCAGCCTTTGCGATCTGTGAACCTCCTTCAGAAGGCTATGAATGCTTTCGCTTGTCTTACTGTCGAGGTCACCCGTGGGCTCGTCGGCCAACAGCAAACGCGGCTTGCCGACAAGCGCTCTGGCCAGCGCGACCCTGGCTTGCTCACCACCGGACAACTCTCCGGGTCTGTGCGTCACACGGTCAGCGAGTCCGACGCTGGTTAGCATAGACGTCGCTTGATTTCTAGCCGCTCCCGGCGAGCTGCGCGCAATCAAGAGCGGCATCATCGTATTCTCAACGGCAGTGAACTCGGGCAGCAGGTGATGAAATTGGAAGATGAAACCAATCTCCCCATTCCGAAACCGCGCCAAGTCTACATCACCAAGTTTGAAGATGTCAAACTCGCCCACTTTTACCGTCCCAGCAGTGGGTCGATCCAATCCTCCTAAGAGATGTAATAGGGTTGATTTTCCAGCGCCGGAGGGTCCCACCACCGCCACCATTTCGCCTCTGGATATCTCGAGACCCAGGTCTCTGAAGACGACTACGCGGTTTCTCCCTGATTCATAGCTCTTCGTCAATCCGTCGGCTCGAACGAATGAAGACGCCGGGACGGCGGAACTCTGAGAAACGGCGATGGGGCGAACGGGAGTGGATGACGACCCGATTGGTCGGCGGGATGAGAGCTTGCCAGTTCCCGGCCCCAACATCTCTTTTGTCTCAGGTTCGTCCATCTTCATGCAGTTAGTCGGCCCCGTCACTCGTCCGCTTGTCCTTCGGTCCGAACCGCTTCTCCCGATGCTGCCTTCCCACCTTATTCATATCTGAGCGCTTCGACAGGATTCAGCCGCGCAGCGCTCAACGATGGAAAAATCGTCGAGATGAAGCTGATAGCAATTGTCACCGCGGCTACAACAATCACATCGGTCGCTGTAGCGTGAAAGGGCAAATAGTCGAGCGCGTATGCGCCGGCCGGCAACTTGATCCACTGATGGCCGTTTGCAAAGTAGCAAAAGGAAGTACCCAAGATCACGCCGATTAGGATGCCAACGATTCCTATCGACACTCCCTGGGCCATGAACAAATACATTACGCTTCGATTGGTAGCACCCATCGATTTGAGAACCGCAATGTCCTTGTGCTTTTCCATCACTATCATTATCAACACGGTAATTATGTTGAGCGCCGCGATTCCGATGACGATCAACAGCGCAATGCCGGTCAGATATTTTTCGTAGGTCAGCGCGCTGTAGATCGGCGCATTGAGCTGCTGCCAATCCTGTACTTCGTAGTCTCCGCCCACCGCGGCGAGGACTTCGGCGCCGATACGCTTGACCGCATCGACGTCGTCGATCTTCATCTGAATAATCTCGGCAACGTCGTCGGCGCCCGAAAGTCGCTGGGCCGCTTCGAGCGAGATGTATGCCCAGGTCTCGTCGTAATCGCTGAGCCCTGAAGCGAACACGCCGGCTACCTTGAAGTCGCGATACCGTGGCGCGAGCCCGACCGGGGTCAGATGGCCTTGAGGAGAGATGATCGTGGCAATATCCCCCACCTTAAGACCAATAGTTCGAGCCAGCTCGCGACCGAGGATCATCCGGTCGATCTTCGCGCCGGTGTCCGGATCGACCTCAGGTTCCGCGAGTAACTGCGGATTGCCCTCCACGGTGAACTGAAAAACTTCGTTCGCATCGGGAGGCGCGCCCATGTCAACACCCTTGAGGATCGCGCCTTCGGTGTCCTTTTCGCCCTGAACGAGCACCCGCTGGTAGAGAGTTGCTGAAGCCGAACGAATGTGAGGGAGCGAACTCAGGCGTCGCACCAGTTCGCGATAATTTTCGATCGGCTGGCGCTCCTTATGCCTGAGATTCAAGTGAGCGGTGCCTGAAAGAATCTTTGCCTGGAACTCCTGCCGGAAGCCGGTCATCATCGCGAGCACGATAATCAGGGAGGCAACGCCCATTGCAACCGCAGCTATAGCGATGACGGTTATGACCGAGATCATCACTTGTTTGCGCTTGGCGCGCAGATACCGAAGGGCAATGAACAATTCGTAAGGCATATAGAAGAGGTGGCCGGTGGTTGGTGGCCGGTGGTCGCTTCCTTCGGGCTTACCGACAACAGACTACCGCATTCTCAACACCCTCACGGACCACTCATCACCGGTCACGGACCACCGATCACCCGCCACCGACTTGCCACCGACCGCGGGCACGTCCACCGACGACCGGCCACCGGCCACCAGCCACCTATCACTGGCGTTCCGGCCGCATGTGCGGAAACAGAATCACATCGCGGATCGACCTCTGATTCGTGAGAACCATCACCAGGCGATCTATACCGACCCCTTCGCCCGCGGTGGGCGGCATCCCATACGAAAGCGCTCGAATGTAGTCTTCATCGATCACCATCGCTTCCTCATCACCGCGCTCGCGGAGTTGCATCTGCGACTCGAACCGTCGTCGCTGATCCAATGGATCGTTGATCTCACAAAACGCGTTGGCGATTTCCATTCCCGCAATGAACAGCTCAAACCGGTCTACAAAACGCGGGTCATCCTGGTTCTGCTTGGACAGCGGTGAAAGCTCGGTAGGAAATTCCGTGATGAACGTGGGGTTGGCTAAATGAGGCTCGGCTATGTTCTCGAATACCTCGCCCAGCAGATGGCCATAGTCAAGCGATTTGTAGTGTGCGAGTTGAGATCTGAGACTGGGGTCTCGCTCTGTCCATCGCAGGATGGCTTCGATCGTTGATAGATCCTTGACTGTAGGGCGCTCGGTCTCATCAGGCCAATAATGGACGATCGCCTCCCGCATAGTCAGTCTCTTCCACGGACGAGTGAAATCTATGCTGTTCTCGCCGTACTCGACGACAGCCTTGTGACAGACCTGGTCGACCAGCGACGAGATCAACTCCTCGGTCAAGCGCAGAAGGTCTTCATATTCCGAATAGGCCTCATACCATTCAAGCATCGTGAATTCGGGATTGTGCGAACGATCGATTCCTTCGTTGCGAAAGTTTCTGTTTATCTCGTAGACCTTTTCGAACCCGCCGACGATCAAGCGTTTCAAAAAGAGCTCAGGCGCGATCCGCGCGTACAAGTCGATATCCAGAGCATTGTGATGGGTTACGAATGGCCTGGCCGCCGCTCCGGTGGGCAGCGACGTCAGCATTGGCGTTTCGACTTCCATGTAGCCGCGATCGTCGAAGAACCTGCGTATAAGCCTGATGATTTGAGAACGCGTTTCGAAGACGCGGCGCACGTCGCGGTTGGCGATCAGATCAGCATAGCGTTGGCGATAACGCAACTCGATGTCATGAAGGCCATAGTACTTATCTGGAGGCGGAACGACCGCTTTGGCGAGAAACGTTAACGACTCGGCGTGTACGGAAAGCTCCCCGGTCCGGGTTCGAAACAAAATGCCTTCGGCGCCGATGTAATCTCCGAGATGAAGCAGCTTGAAAAGCTGCCAGCTCCGGTCATCAATGTCATTTGAACGGACGTATAACTGGAGAAGTTCTCGACCGTCAGTGATTCGTATGAATCCCGCTTTCCCCATTAGGTTGATAGCTATGACTCTGCCTGCCACGCGAGGACGAATGAGCTCGCTTTGCAGCTGGTCACCG
Organism: Blastocatellia bacterium; assembly: GCA_049273835.1. Lineage (GTDB taxonomy): Bacteria > Acidobacteriota > Blastocatellia > UBA7656 > UBA7656 > Onstottus_A. The sequence continues at coordinate 7,286 of JBASRM010000193.1, forward strand.
GTCTTCCCTTCGAACATTTCGACAATGTTGGTTATGCTGTGCGAGCGATCAAAACGATGCGGATAGAGGTCAATGCCGAGATCGGAAATCGCAGCAAGCGACTGCTTGCGGGCGATGTACTCGCCTAGCCCGTGAGCGAATACAAAGTCATAGAGCTTCCTGTAGAGGGCATACCACGTCTCGAGTGTGGCAGCTAACTCAGCTAGGCAACGCTCCAGATCGGTCGTTTGCTCGAAACGTTGACCGACTGCGCCGCTTTCCCACCTACGAACTTGCTCGGGCGGCAGCCTTCTTAAAGCGTACAGGTCTGGATTTGCTATCTCGTCCGTAAGCGAGGGCAGCGGTCCGCCCCTCGTATTGATGTAATCGCGAAGCTGCAATCTATATTCTTCGGCGAGATCGCGTTCTTCCGTTCCGAGCACTTTGAGTGAAAACGCGCAAGCCTTTTCAGTAGCGCCTTGATGTGATGTGCATGCGTCTCGCAGCTTATCGTACGTCTGGCGGTTAGGTTCGTCTCTGAAGGAATACACTGCGTCCGTGAGATCCTCGACCGACTGAATATACTCCTCAAACGCTTTGATCATACTGGGATCACGCTCCATTGCCTTATTGTCACATCATCGTGAGAGAACTGCCTTCGGTCTAATAGGCTTCCTTTCGATGCCGAAAGGAGTACAACACAACATCTGTCCCAAAAACGTCATAACGAATTCGATAATCTCCTATCCTGATTCGCCATTGCCCTTCGCCTGGCCTCACCGCGTTGAGTTTCTTGATGTTGTATTGTCCAGTCGTATTGTATGGATCTTCCCTTAGGATGGCGGCCGCTTCCTCAACCTTTAGCAGCAAGTTCGGGTCTCGCCTGGTTAGTCTGCGGATGTCACGTTCGAATGATGGTGACGAACGGGTCCGAAACGGTTGGAGCATCTATTGCCCTTCCGTTTTTTGGGGCTTCGACTCATTTCGAAGCTCAGCTATCAGCGTCTCGAGGTCCTTAGTCTCGCCGCGCAAATATGCTTCGTATCCCTCCGCGATCTGGTGTCTAAGCTCCTCGTCTAGGAGCTCCGATTCGTCTTCTAGCTCATCTGTGTCAATCGGCACTTTCTCGCGCATGGGACGATACCTCCAACTAAAGGCATTTAAGTATAGGGAGGAGGACGCTGTCAATACGAGCGCCCGAGCACGGCGCCCTGAAAACTGGGTCCTTCGTTGTTCAATCGAGACTAGGGCCTCGGAATCCATTTCAATCTGCGCGACAGGACTCAACGAAGCGGCGCAGCGCTTCCAAATAGGGCTTTCCCCCGACGATGTACGTCGAGTTGTGAGGCGAGCCCTTCACTTCGTAAAAACGTTTTGGCTCCGGAGCGGCTTCATAGAGACGCCAACCAAGCTCGAAAGGAACAACCTCATCGGCGCGGCTGTGGACGAAAAGTTTGGGGCAACCGACGTCTCCAATCTTTTTCTTCGAATCCATCTTGGTATGCAAGAACACGCTGGGAATAAAAGGCAGGACAGAGGCAGCCATATCACTGGCCGACGTAAAACTCGACTGAACAATCAATCCTCCGGGCTTCACCTGGCTTGCAAGATCAATTGCCGGAGCGCCGCCAAGCGACTTGCCGAATATAACTATGTTTGCGGCGCCAATTCGACGCTCGCCGATGAGGTAGTCCCAGGCCGCGCGAGCATCCAGATAAAGCCCCGACTCGGTGGGATGGCCTTCGCTCTTACCGTAGCCGCGATAGTCGATGATAAAGATCCTTACCGGTATGGCAATCAGCATGCGAATCATCTCGTACCGATAGGTGATGTTTCCGGCGTTTCCGTGGAACCACAACAGAACTGTCTCAGCCGGCACAGGCTCAAGGGCGTCGCCCACTTTGCGGTAAGGACTACAGAACCAGCCGTGAAGCCGAACGCCATCTGCTGCTTCGAAATAGCAGTCTTCGATTTTCGGGAAGACCTCTCCCGCGCGAACTGGGATTGCTTCGACGTTCCAGAAGCCATCCGGATACCTTGAAGGGAAGTAGATTAACTTATCTTCGAACGCCATGATGAAGATGATCAAGCCGGCGGACAGCAACATAATAATTCGAGCCAGTCGCCACGGGAAGCCGGTGTTTCGCCAAATGTTCGTTAAGAATCGTTTCACTGTCTGTTAAACGCTCTGAAACGCGCCAGGTGCAGCCGCACCCGGTTTTTCGCGAAAAATGCTTCAGAATAATTCGCGAGTTGCAGGGTTGTGTCCTTATCTCCAGCCTGCCGCCGTTACGACCCATCCGTTGCCCCTCACGCGTTAACGTGATTCAATCGACGCGATGACAAAGCTCCTGACCAAAGAAGCCCTCATCCAGGAACGCCGGCGCCTTCGGACGGCGGGCAGGACGTTGGTCTTCACCAACGGTTGCTTCGATCTTCTTCACCCGGGCCACGTGCGTTATTTGAGCGAGGCTCGCTCGCTCGGCGATGCATTGGTCGTCGCGCTTAACAGCGACCGCGCTGTTCGGGCTCTGAAGGGAAGGGGCCGCCCAATCATGAGCGAAGAAGAGCGCGCGGAGGTTATCGCCGCCCTTGAAGCCGTAGACTACGTTATCATCTTCGATGAAGATACGCCGCGTGAGCTGATCGACGACCTTCTGCCGGACGTGCTTGTAAAAGGCGGCGACTGGCCGCTCGATCAGATCATCGGACGAGAAGAAGTGGAAGCCGCCGGCGGACGCGTTCTTTCGCTTCCCTATGTTGAGGGCTGTTCTACATCAAAGATCATCGAGCGCGTGGCAAAACTTGAGAATCCACGCGATTAAGATCCGACGCCCTCCTCTTCAAGGGCCGCATGTTTGACTCCCGAAAGAGCAGTCCTGTATCTTCACCCCAGAGCAATACCATGAAGCACATCATCGTCGGAACCGCTGGTCACATTGACCACGGCAAGACCGCGCTGGTCAAAGCGCTCACCGGCATCGACGCCGACCGGCTCAAGGAAGAAAAGCAAAGAGGCATCACCATCGACATCGGGTTCGCTGAACTTGCGATCGGTGATTTTCAGTTTGGATTCGTTGATGTGCCCGGCCACGAGCGCTTCGTCAAGAACATGCTTGCCGGCGCTCACGGGCTCGATTTGGTAATGCTGGTGGTGGCCGCCGATGAATCGGTGATGCCGCAGACCAGAGAACATTTCGAGATATGTAGGTTGCTTCACGTGAAGTCGGGACTGGTCGCGCTAACAAAAGCGGACCTGGTTGACGGGGAGCTGCTCGAGCTCGCGCGCGCTGAGGTAGAAGACTTTGTACGTGGATCGTTCCTGGAAGGCGCGCCAATCATTCCGATCAGCTCGCGGACCGGCGCGGGAATCGAGGAATTGAAGCGCTCTCTCACCGATCTTGCCGAGCGCGTTGAGCCCAAGACGACCTCTGCCGTACCTCGTTTGCCGGTGGACCGCGCCTTCTCGATCAAAGGATTCGGGACTGTAGTCACGGGTACACTGATCGCCGGTGAGCTTGCGGTAGGCGACGAGTTGGAAGTCTTGCCCGCGGCAGTTAGGGCGCGCGTGCGAAACCTCCAGGTTCACGGTCACGATACTGACCGCGCATTCGCTGGTCAACGCACCGCGATCAACCTGCAAGGGCTGAACGTCGAGCAGGTGGAGCGCGGAAGCGTTCTTGCTCAAGCTGGGAGGCTTCGCCCGAGTTCGATGATGGATGCGCGGCTGGAGCTATTGCCGTCCGCCTCGCGTCCTCTCATTCAGCGTGCGCGAGTGAGACTGCACCACGGCACTGCCGAAGTTATGGCTCGGGTGGTCATTCTCAAAGGTTCCGGGTTGGACGATGAATCGAAGAACCCTGAACCCGAAACCCTGAACTCGGAACCCGGAACCCCGGAATCTGAACGCGCGTTTATCGCGCCGGGCGGGAGCGCATTAGTTCAGCTTCGTCTCGAACAGCCGTTGACGGCGCTGCCTGGGGACCGTTTCATCATACGCAGCTACTCGCCGCAGATAACAATCGGAGGCGGCGTGATTATCGACGCCCTGGCCGAAAAACATCGCATACGCGAGACGGCTGTCGGCGCGAGGCTTGAGCAGCTTGAAGATACGGGCCTTGTCCGAAGGGCGGCGAGCTTTATCGAGATGGCTGGCGCAGCCGGGACCACTGAAGTCGAGCTTGCCGCGCGGACCGGCGCCACCGATGAGCAGATAGAGGCTGCCGCAGGCGAGTTGATCCAATCGCAGCAAGTTCTCGAAGTGACCCGATCGCCTCTCGTCCTCCTCTCGATCGAGAGCTATCGTGCGCTGGCAGCGCGAGTCATGGCGCTGCTCACCGAGCATCACCGCCGGGAGCCGCTTTCGCTTGGACTCGGCCGTGAAGAGGTGCGTGATCGGATATTCGGCCGGGTTCGTCCGGAAATTTTTCGCGCGGTTATCACGCGGCTGGTTGAGGAGGATAAGATCGCGGCCGAGCGCGATGCACTCAGGTTGGCTTCGCATAGACCGGCGCTTACCGATTCCGACCTTGCCGCGAAGGAGGCTCTGGAAGCCGCTTTCAAGGCATCTGGGCTGCAAGCCGGGTCCCTCGAGGAAACCGCGACCGCCGCCGGTATCAAGACTGATCATGCAAGAAAGCTTTACACTCTGCTTGCAGCCGAACGGCGGGTGTTGCGCATCGGCGATTTCGTGTTTCACGTCGATTCCGTCGAAGACCTGAAATCACGAGTCCGGGCTCAGAAGGCGACGAACCCTAGAATCGACGTCGCGGTATTCAAAGAGATCACCGGCGGGTTAACGCGCAAGCATGCGATACCGCTGCTTGAATATTTGGATCGCGAGCGGATTACGCGCCGTGTCGGCAACGAACGAGAGATTCTTTGATGGGAAACTCGGAGGCAGAAGGCAGGACGCAACAAGCGAAAGGCGGAAAGAGGAAGAGGAAGAGGAAGAGGAAAGAGCCATTTTTCATTTGTTGATTTTTCATCTTCCATTTTTCATTGATCGGCAGCTTCCCAGCTAAAGGTTGGAAAAATGACAATGGAAAATGACAAATGTAAGAAAGGAAAAATGAAAATAGCTCTCTCCGGCTTCGGTGCAGGGTTGCTTGACGGCGACCACCGCAGGCAATATTCTAGGCGCTCTCAGGGAATACCAAATGACAACCAGTCGAGATCATAAGTCATTTCGAGTCGTGGCAGTCGAAGCGACTGAGTTGGAATCGCTTGCTGATGCCGTGATTAGTTTGCCCGAGGAACCTGAGTTAGGCGATGGCGCTCTGGTAACTGACGGGGCGTATCGCGACAGCCTCAGCCAAAACGAAGGAAATCCGGAAAGCAAGAGCCCCGCCGAGTCTATACAGACATTCTTTGACCTGGTAATCGACGAGCTAGCCGCCCTTCGAACGCGTGCGGAGATCGAGGCGATCGAGCGCGCTGCCGACTTGATTCTGGATTGCGAGTCGCGCGGCGGACGCGTCCATGTCACCGGGATTGGCAAGAGCGAGCATATCGCGCGATACGTTGCGTCACTTCTTTCGAGCACCGGCACGCCGGCCTATTTTCTGCACGCGACCGAATGCATTCACGGATCGGCTGGCCAGGTTTGTTCGAACGATGTTGCCATCGCGATCTCGAACAGCGGCACGACGCCGGAGCTGCTATCGGCGATAGAAACGCTGCGCAAGTTCGGCATTAAGATCGTAGCCGTCTCGGGCAATCCCGCGTCGGAACTGGCTCGCACTGCCGACGTGGTGCTCGATGCCGGGGTCGATAATGAAGGCGGGGAGCTCAATCTCGTTCCTCGGGCGAGCATCCTCGCGAAAATCTACGTCTTGTGCTCGCTGTCTGTGGCGCTCGAAGCCCACAAAGGTCTGACCCGAGAGCAATACGCGCGATGGCATCCGGGCGGCGCGCTCGGCCGACTCGCTCGCGGTGAATAGGTTGTCGAGCGCTGGCGCCGCCGCCGGTTTCTTAGTCGCACGAATTAATCAAACACTTCCGCTCATCAATACCATCTATGGATGCGCAACGATGTCAAAGGTAAATTTCAACTCGTCCTTGACCTTAATTGTACCCCCCGCGATTGAAACGGGCTTGATATCAAAGCTCGTTTGTCTCAACGCAAAGTTCCCCTTTGCTCGCAACACCTGGTCGCCAAACTCGAGCTGTGCGTTTATTGTCACAGGGTGAGTGACGCCGTGCAGCGTGAGCTCACCCGGAATCTTCGCCTGATAATGTCCGTCGACCGTCTTGGCGGCGCTCACAGTTACACTCTTAAAAGCGATCTCGGGATACTTTGATACTTCCAGCACTTCGTCGCGCATCGTAGTCTGAATCTTTTGGCGGTCGCTTTCGCTGATCTTGTCCGTCACTGTAAGCGAGTCGGCCTTGATTACTAATCGCAGCGAAGCCGGCTGGACGGTCCCGTAAGTGAACTCCGTCTCTCCGCTAAAGTCACGGATCGCTATCGTGTGGTCATGCGCGAAAGCGGATAAGAAGCCGCCGGCGAAAGCTCGCACGGTGAATCGACTCTGCGCCGCATCGATTTTGTACCGAGCGCCGGCAGGTGACACCGGTAACCGCTTTCCAAAATCGGCGCGGGTTGGTTGCTCGAGGCTGATAGACCCGGACAGCAACACGACCATAACTAGTGACGCCGCGTAGGCCCTTCGTGTTAGTTGGTTCGAGAGCATTGATTCCACCCTCCTGCTCGACAGCCATTTTTTAGTGTCGCAGCCGCAACCTTACCCATCAAGCGTAAGTCCGGAAGTGACCGCCCCTCCTTAAAAAGAGCTGGGCCGCAACCTCGGTGGCGTGAGTGCTGATGGTGGGTTGCCCGGAGGTCGCGGCCCCGCTCGAATGACCGGTGTTGCGCACACCGGCGGGATGAGGGCAATCCTCAGATGATCCTTGCATCTTGATTCTCGTTGACCCAGGATCGCAAACCGAAGTGAATCACCGCCTCCCCGCGTTCAGTAGGCGAAGGAGCGCGAGGAAGATATTCAG
>JBASRM010000194.1:0-3370 GCA_049273835.1 Blastocatellia bacterium
GGGCTCCGCCCTCGGGCAGGCACTGCAGCGCTATTCAGCGGCTTCGCCGCCCGCTGTGCCGATGGGCTCCGCCCTCGGGCAGGCACTGCAGCGCAATTCAGCGGCTTCGCCGCCCGCTGTGCCGATGGGCTCCGCCCTCGGGCAGGCGCTGTCTTATTATTCAAGCGGCTTCGCCGCCCACCTTTAAGCGTCGCGATCATACGCAACCTTGAGCCAGTGTTTCACCTCCTCGTCTATGTCTTTGACCGAGCTGATTGGAATGCGATGAGTGATCCGGTCCTTCTTGGCAAAGCCGCCCGTGTCGATCAGCCGGCCAGCCCCTTTCATATCGCCGAGGGCGAATCCCATATCAATTCGGGTTTGAGTTGTCGGCTTGATCTGAGCAAACACGTGTCTACGATAAAGTGGAACTATCGTCTGGCAAGGGCAGGCCTTCACATCCTTGCCCACGCTGAGACCCAGTTTTAGCAGCGCGTCGTAGACGGGACGCAAAGACTGTTTCGGGCCCGCGAACATCTTCTCGACGTATCCTTCGGCCGCTCGCAGGTAAGCCTCGGGATCGTCGTGTTCCCCGCCTTTGCCCTCCGCTCGCTCGGCGAGCCACCAGGCCGAGTTCGTCCCGAGCCCGTGCTCCGTCTTTAGCCAGAGACGCCGTTCCTGCTCGGTTTTTGGGCCGGCTTTCCTTATGAACTTCATCCACTCGTCCAGGCTTCTGCCGGTCTTGGCGGGAAGATCTTCAATCCACTTCCGGACCATCTCGACACCGGGATGAACGCCGTATATGGATTTGCCCTTTTTCCTTGTCGCAGCGGGCGCCATAGTAAACCTCCCTTTCGAGTATGAACAATTTCGGATTAACAAAACCGCGATGCAGCTTTCTATCACAGAGTCCTGGCCGATCCAGGAGATGCTCGGGCCACCTCTTACGCGTGTAGGGTCGTATCGAACGTCGGACCTCGCGAACCGTCTGCGCCGCGTGCGTAAAGCCCAACTACAAAATGATCGTCATCGATTTGTCGAGTTGCCGCGTCGAATGTCTGGTTGACTCCGTACCGCTCATGCTTGTGCCGCAATCAGCAGCCGCAGCATGAGGGCTGAACCTTGTGAACTACTTCACTGAAATTTCAGTCTTCTTTATGTTGCGTAAGGCTGAACCAATTGCCCGAGTTGTCTTTAAAGATCGCTTCAATCCCATAGGGCCGCTCTGCCGGAGGTGACAAAAACTCTACTCCTCGCGCTGAAAGCTCTTCATAGGTGGCCTGACAGTTTGGGGTATTGAATACTCCAGCGCCGAGCTTGCCGCCGGTGATCAGCGCTTTTAATTGATTTGAGGCCTCCTCTTCGAACATGAAGCCGGGCTTTGGATCCATAAGGACAATCTCGAACCCTGACTGGTCTTGAGGCGCGACTGTCAGCCAGCGAAATCCCCCATCCATCGTCACATCGGTTGTTACTTTGAACCCCAGCTTGTCTCGATAGAACTCAAGCGCCTGGTCCTGATCAATGACATAGATAGTAGCGTGCGACATCCGTGAGATCATGACTGTTCTCCTTCTTTTAAGATGACTAGAGAATAGATCAATCGAGGAGATTCTGGCTTCTCGAAAATTGCTTATTTTTTGGCGGGGGCGAAATTCTCGACCCGATGCATCATCAGGAAGCACGCGGGGACTTTGCGCTGTCTTTCAAGCCGGTGCTCAAAAACAATTGCTCGAAAGGTGATGGGAGGGTGGCCGACATGTTTGTGAAACAGACTGCTGAAGGACCCCAGACTCTCGAACCCTACTTCGAAACAGACGTCGGTTACAGTAAGCCCGCTCGATGAGAGCAACTCCTTGGCTTTTTCGATACGCCGCTGAGTGAGGTATTGATGAGGCGTCTTGTTGAACGCTCGCCGGAAAAGCCTCAAGAAGTGAAAACGAGACAAACAAGCTTCGCTGGAGATCTGCTGGAGATCAAGCGGCAGATGATAGGACTGATCGATAAACTGCCGGGCGCGGATGAGCCGCTGATAGGTCTCAAACGCAACCGGCGCATCATGCTCTATCTGGCTTTCGTTCTCCATCTTTTTTTCAACACCCGCCAACTTCACAACGAATCGCTTTGCCCCGTTCGCCAGAACTATCCGAGCCCGTTGCCCGGCAGCTTATCACATCGGCGAGCTGGCTTGAGCATCCAATTGAAGTGGAGTGTACCGATTCGTTGGCCTTATGCGAATCGACATAGCTTTCAAGGCTTTGCTCGCTTCCGGAGAACCATCACACATCGTTGCAGGGTTATTTTGCTTTTGTAGCTTTCCCTTCCATCACTGTCGTCCAGCCGCCGTCTCCGCCCATCTCGAACTTCATCGTGTAAATCGTTGGCGAAACTTGTTTGGCAATGAAGCGGAGCTTAGTTGGCTTGCCGCCCATTTTCCTTTCCGAGGTCCAGGTCCAGGTGTCGCTTTGCACGGTACCCGTGAAGTGCTCGGCCTCGCCAAAATTGTTGAAGGCGTCATAGGTGTAGACTTTTTGATCCGCATCATAGCCCATTATCGACAGTCCCTTAAGCTCCCCCATAGCCCCATTGCCGTCAGTATGGGTGATCACGAAGAACCCGCCCGGCAACATCTGACTCCGATCGACAGCAGTCACCTTTCCGCCCGGACCCATGGGGCCGGATTTTAGTACGTACTCGGCGTTCCAGGTGCCGACGTAGTATAGAAGCTTTTCAACTTCCGGCCCTGGCTTCGGCATCTTTGGCGTCTCTTGCGCCTGGCTGACTACAGTGAGAAAGAGCACAATGCAAAATGTTATCGTTATTCGCTTCATAGAATTCTCCTCGAGAGAAGAGTCTGCATTAGGCGGAAGTGCAGAGCACTTTGGTTGACCAATCCTGTAAACTTCCGGTTAAAGCCGGTGCGACGGACTCAAGTATACAATAGGGGACAGGAGCTGCAATCTCGAAACGGTGTCTCAGGCCTCGGGCTGCCCGGCGTCGGTTGCGATCAGTTCTGAGGATCGCAACTGGGCGAAGTGTTCAATAATCCTGCGAGCTTCGCGCGCGCCGACAAAAGGCTTTAGTTCGGCGTAGCTTGCTTCTGATACCCGCTTCAAGCTTCCGAAATTTCTAAGCAAACGCGCCTTGAGCTTGTCACCCACACCCGGTATCGAGGTAAGCTCGCTCTCAAAGTCGCGCATCGTTCGCCGCTTCCGGTGATAGGTCACCGCAAAGCGATGAGTCTCGTCGCGTATCGTCTGGATCAAATGCATCACCGGCGAGTGGTGATCGATTCGAATCGGCTCGGCTTTGCCCTTTACAAACAACAACTCTTCACGCTTCGCGATCGAGGCCGCCGGCACCGCTTCCAGACCGAGCTCGTGGAGCGCTC
>JBASRM010000196.1:0-13347 GCA_049273835.1 Blastocatellia bacterium
ACGTTACTCAGAACGCTACTCAGAACGCTACTCAGAACGCTACTCAGAACGCGATTCAGAACGCTACTCAGAACGCTACTCAGAACAACCGGCGCCAACAGTTCAGCTTTCACCCGCGACCGTTTTCCTGTATAAATACTTCCCTCAGAACTTTGGTCATTCTGCCAACGTAGACTGGCTTGAGTTCCAGTACGAATACCCTTATCAGGAGAACTAAAGATGCAGTCACGAAAGCTCATGACCCCCCTGCTTATCACTGTGCTGATGACCCTGGCCTCAGTCGCGTCAGCAGCTTCGTTAACTAATCCGGCTCAGGCCAAGGATACGCTTTCCGGTAAATACGAAGGCGTGGCTAAGAGCGAACAGATGGGCGACATCCCGCTGACGGTCGAGATCAAGAACGACAACGGCAAGTTGTCCGGCAAGATTGATACTCCGCAGGGCCCGGCGGCAATCACAAGCGGAACCTTTGACAATGGAAAGATAGTTATGAAGTTCGACGCCGGCGGTAACGAAGGAACCGTGACCGCAACGCTTGAAGGCGAGAAGATCTCTGGAAAATGGGAACTCGGCGGCCAGGGTGGCGGTCTCGAGCTAAAACGCGCGGGCATGGCCTCCGCCGCTCCCGCGAAGCCTGCGCCTGCCACACCAGCCCCGGCGGCTGGCGATCCGATAACCGGCGATTGGGACGCCGTAGCGGACGCGGGTGGCACGCAGTTTCCCTTCACCCTGAAGCTTAAGCTCGAAGGCGATAAGGTTACCGGCTCGTCAGACTCAGCACAGGGCACCGCGCCGCTAAGCAAAGGCACGTTTGCGGCGAACAAGCTGAGCTTCAGCCTTGACACGCCAAATGGCGCGATCGTCATGACCGCTCTGGTTAAGGACGGCAAACTCACTGGTGATTTCGACTTCGCTGGTCAGATGACGGGGAAGTGGGAAGCCAAGAAGAAGTAAAAGATCGACTCTGCTCATCATTTAAGAATAGAGGCCGAGCGACGGATTTCCATCACTCGGCCTCTCGTGCCAGTAAAGTTGGCTACGTTCTGGTTGTGGCCTTGCCGTGCAAGCTGAAGCTTGAACTCAAAACCACGGCCAGGCTACTGGTCCCTTGAATAGACTATCTCCCCGCCGATCACTGTCATTGCACATTGCGTTTTGAGGATCTGCGCTTCCGGTATCCTCATTATATCCGCTGACAGAACGGTCAAGTCGGCGAGCTTGCCTACTTCGATCGAGCCCTTCAGCTTCTCTTCAAATGCAGCGTAAGCAGCCCAGATCGTAAACATCTTGAGCGCCTGCTCGCGGGTCACCGCCTGCTCAGGGTGCCAGCCCTCACCCGAGTAGCCCTTTTGGTCCTTTCGCGCGACTGCGGCGTAAAACTCTATCATCGGCTCTCCGCGCTCCACAGGCGCGTCCGAGCCACCGGCGATGATCGAACCCGACTTGATGAAACTCTGCCATGCATAAGCTCCTTCGAGCCGCTTGATTCCCAACCTGCTCGGTGCGAAGTGCAAATCTCCAATCGCGTGCGACGGCTGCATTGAGGGAATCACACCCAGCTTGGCGAAACGAGGAATGTCGGCCTGGCTGACGACCTGCGCGTGTTCCACTCGCCAACGCGGCTCGCGAACTTTGCGTTGGTCAGCCGGCACTGCCGCGAATGCTTTTTCATAAAGGTCGAGTATGACTCGATTCGCGCGATCACCGATCGCGTGAGTTTCGATTTGAATCCCCTTTCGCAGCGCTTCCACGAACATCGGCATCAAGTCTTCCTCTTTCTGAGTAAGAAAGCCGGCCGTGTTGTAATCCGCGTAAGGCTCAAGCAGCGCCGCGCCCTTCGAGCCAAGTGCTCCGTCGATCACTACTTTGATGTGACGAACCGTAAAGCGATTGTCAAACGCGCCGATCAGCTCACCTTCGCGCAATAGACGCCCGGCATCGCCGCCGGGGCCGGCGATCGCTTCGTAGATACGCAACTTGATCTTTCCTTCGCCATACAATTTTTTCAAAAGCGCGACTTCCGAGAAACTGCTGCCGGCGTTCTGAATCTCGCACCAGCCAAGCTCAACGCTTCGCTTACACCCGAGCAGTATCGCTTGCTCTGATTCGTCCGAGCCGCGCGAACGAATGTGGCGTCCAATGATCCCCTGAGCCTTGTCGAGGAACATCCCATTCGGCTCACCATCCTTGTCCTTCATGATCTCGCCGCCGAACGGGTTGGGAGTGTTCTTATCCACCGCGGCTATTTTGATTGCCGCGCTATTGGCGACTATCGCGTGCCCGTCGGCGCGAGTGAGCGCGACCGGATTGTTTGGAGAGATCTTATCGAGGTCCCATCGAGTCGGAAACACCTGAGGCTTCCAGAACGTTTCGATCCAGCCGCGTCCGGTCACCCAATCGCCTGGGTTGGCGCGGTCAACTCGCTCCTTCACCTTTGCGAGGAACTCTTCGAGGCTGGTGATCCCTTCGAGGTTAAGATTCATCTCGCGTGCGCCGACCCCGGACAGGTGGTAATGCGAGTCGGTCAAGCCGGGGACAACCGTGTTGCCGTGAAGGTCAACTACGCGTGTGCCCTTGCCTTCATAAGCCTTCGCGTCTTTGTTAGAGCCAACGAAGATAATCTTACCCGCTTTGACAGCGACAGCTTCGGCGCGAGGCTGGCGCTCATTTACGGTGTAGATGTTCCCGTTTTTGAAAACGACGTCCGCTGGATCAGCGCTGGTGGATGCGGTCGCGATCAAAAGCAGCGCAAGAATCAGAGCCATTGCAGTGGTCCTCATATTACTCACCTTCGCGTAGGATTGAAGCAGTTTGTTGGATCGAGAGCGAATGACGACTTTTTCACAGCAGCCGCACGCAGTCAAGCTTGAGATATGCCCCGGTTGTTCTTGAGTTCAAGCTTTCTTGGGACCCACTCGGGAACCTTGATCGCCGCGCGGTGTCAAAACAATTGCAAGGACCCACAGAGCGCCCATCACTCAATCGAGGTGAGCAAACTTGTCCAGCGCAAGTGATCGCGCGCATACCGTTCCTCCACCGCCAGGTATCAACGTGACTCCGCTGATTGATGTTTTGTTGGTGCTGTTAATCATCTTTATGGTTATTCAGCCGCATAAAGAGGCAAAGCTGCCTGTGAAAGCACCAGAGCCAACGCAGCTCGACTTACCTGCTTCCCACGAGACTCTGATGCTGACTGTGTCGAGCGATCTGCGACTCGAGTTGAACTCAAAGCCGGTCGAGTTTGGTGAACTGCTGCCGCTGTTGGCGAAACTGATGGAGCCTCGCACGCTAGATCAGAGAACTTTGTTTATCAAGGCTCCGTCCGTTCTTGCCTACGGGTCGGTCGTGCTAGTGATCGATTTGGCGAAGGGCGCAGGTGTCGTTACTATCGGACTCCTTGGAGAGTAGATTGATTCAGTGTAGTTGATCGGTCTGCCAATTGAGGCGGCCGTCGAATATGATATCCGGGCCAAGCCCCCGCGTTTTGAACGACGAAAATGTGATCGCGTCGCCGAGTCGGGTTATGCCGAGATCACCTATCGCATCGGTGCCCTGACCGATTATCTTCGGTGCGATCACGGTTACCAGGCGATCGACCGAGCGGGCTGCCAACAGCGATGTGACTATGCTCTTACCTCCTTCAACCAGGACCGATGCGATGCCGCGTCGGCCAAGCGCTCCGATCAGCCGCTCGATGTTGATGCCCGCAGGCGACGAAGGCAATCGCAAGACCTGAGCGCCCAGGTTTACCACTTCCCGCTCACGCGCGGTGTCGGCCCCCTCGCCGGCAATCACCAGCGTATGATTGGCCGCGCCGCCTGCCAAGACTCGCGCAGTGAGGGGTATCCGCAAACGGCTGTCGACGACAATACGCAGTGGGTCACGCCCCGTCACCAGTCGAACGTTGAGCTGCGGATCATCCGCCATCACTGTGCCTATCCCGACGAGTATGGCGTCGTGCTCGGACCTGAGCCTGTGGCTTAAGCGGCGCGCGCCCGAACTGCTGATCCATTTCGAATCTCCAGCTGCCGTGGCGATTCGCCCGTCGAGCGATTGAGCGAACTTTACCGTAACGAAAGGGAGACCGTTTGCGGAGTATTTCAAATACTTCTCATTGACCTGGGCGCAGACTTGCTCGCAAATGCCAGTATCTACCGCAACTTGTTGGCTTCTGAGCTTATCTAGAACGTTCGCTGAAGCTTGGTCAGGCCGATGGAATGTTACTCCCACCACGACCCGGGCGATGCGACTTCCCAGCAAGAGCCGAACGCATGATTCCGGGTCCGCGCCGTCGCAGCATGGCTGGATGTTGGTGTAGAGAGTACTCGCCGGCGCACGCGCTCCTGCCTCGTCGAGCGCAAGCGCGATCGCTGATCTTGCGTGATCTTGACTCGAAGAGCCGCGGCCCACCACGGTTCCGCCGGCGACTAAAATCGCGCCCACCAGCGGCTGGCTTGAAGGGCTGCGGTTTACGCCGCGTCGTGCCAACCGGATAGCCGTTCGCATAAATCGTTGGTCCGTTGTAATCATGCGGGGTCCAAGCTTACCGCAACACTAAAATTGCTTCAGCTAATTAACGAACGGTATCCGGATAAAGCGATCATCCCTTTATTTGATCTGGCTCGATGAGACTTATTTTACTCTGCTCACTTCGGCCCGCTGGCAACGCGTTGATAATAGTCGCTAGCCAGCTTTCTGCCCGAAGGATTGAATATCCTGGAGCGTATAAGGCCCATCTTTTGTAACCGGAACTTCAACGAAGTCGCGAGCACGCCAAGCCCGTACCTCACGCTACGCGGAAAGTTAATAGACGAGGCTTCAGCAAAGTATCTCGTCGGGCAGGAGACTTCGCCAATTCTGTATTTGAAGTAGATCACCTGAGCCAGTACCTCGTTGTCGAACACGAAGTCGTCCGAGTTCTCTTCCAGTGGAAGCCGTTCAAGGACGGTTCGGCTGAACGCACGGTACCCTGTGTGATATTCGGAGAGCTTATAGTTCAGAAGGACATTTTGGAAAAGCGTAAGCAGCCTGTTCGAGAAATACTTGTAAAGAGGCATCCCGCCGCGGAGAGCGCCCACGCCGAGTATTCTCGACCCCAGCCCGACATCGTATTCGCCCGACGCGATTAACCCGGCGAGCGAAGTCAGGAGCTTCGGCGAGTACTGGTAGTCGGGATGTAGCATCACAACTATGTCGGCGCCGCTCTCAAGGGCTTCGCGATAACAGGTTTTCTGATTTCTCCCGTAGCCGAGGTTCTGATTATGCAGGAAGACGGTCAGCCCGATCTCTCGAGCTAGTTCGACTGTAGCGTCGCTGCTGCTGTCATCCACAAGGAGGACTTCGTCAACGACTTCTCTCGGTATCTCCCGACAGGTTCGCTCCAGGGTCCTGGCGGCGTTATACGCAGGCATAACGACTACTATCTTCCTGCCGTTTAGCACCGGGCCTCCTTTCCCCCAGCCGACACCACTTGTTTGCTCTCAATGACCCGGTCGGGCCTTCCATTGTCGGGCCAGCCGCAAAGAACTCGCACTCGAGCTAAGACCTCTATTGTGGGACCGAAGGTGTTGTGGATCATCCGTTGGCTCGAGAGTCGTCCAAGTTGGGGCATTATATTTGAGGGTCTGTGACGTGTCAAAACAAGCGTGGCCTTGCGTCGACGATGCTGATTGCCATGGACTCGACTTGAGATTCGTTGCGGATAGCTTGAACGAAAAGTTAAGATTCCTTCAATGATCGTCGAGCTTGTCAAGGAGTTCACCTTTGAGGCTGCCCATCGCCTGCCCCGTGTGCCCGAGGATCACAAGTGCGCGAGGCTACACGGGCATTCGTTCAAATGTGAAGTCGGCGTGCGCGGGGAGGTTGACCCGAAGACTGGCTGGTTCATTGACTACGCGGAGATTTCCGAAGCGTTTGAGCCGCTGCGTCAACGACTGGACCACTACTATTTGAACGAGGTTGATGGACTGGAAAACGCCACCAGCGAGAACATCGCGCGGTGGATATGGGAGCGGCTTGAAGGCCGCCTGTCTGGGCTTCATCGCGTAACTATCCGCGAGACGTGTACTGCTCGATGTGATTACTTTGGAGAATGATCAGCGCGAAGCAAGATCTTTCAAAGAACGCCGGCGGGCTACACGGCGATGCATTGATCGGATTGAGCCTCTCTACCCTCTTCGGATATCGACACGGCAGCCTTTCTGCGTAGCTTGTCGGCGCGCATGGCGCGGTTGGCTGCCAACAACAGTTCATCAATAGATTCTCCATCCGCACCGAAGCACGCCCAGCCAACGCTTATTCCTGGAAGCGCGCAGGAGCTGTTAGCTCCCAACCCGCTGTCCACCGACTCCTGAAGTCGATGGACGATCTCACGCACGTCAGTGTCGCCGATTTGCACCAGCGCGACAAAATCGTCGCCGGCGTATCGGCTCAAGAAGTCATCCGATCGAAGGTGACGCGTGATCATGCCTGCCACCAGGCAAAGCGCATCGTTACCGGCTTCGTGTCCCAACGTATCGTTGACCATTTTCATGTTATCGAGATCGATCATCAACAGCGCGAAACGATCGCCATAGCGTCGCGCGCGATCTGCAGCTTGCTGGAAGCGAAGCCGCAGTGCCCGCGCGTTTCCGAGCCCCGTTAGCGGGTCTGTCAACCCTCTGGCCTCTGTCTTCTCGCCTCGCAACGCGCGTGCTATCGAGTCAGCGGCAAGCTTTGCGACCGCTTCCACAAGCCGCAAGTGGTCAGGCTCGTAAGCTCCAACTTCTGCCGAGTAAAGCGTGAGTGCGCCAAGTACTTCGTCTTCCTTGATCAAAGGCACAGCGATCACGGTACGGTAAGCCGTGTCCAGGTCGAGCCGCGCCGCGTCGAAATCGAGCCGCGGATCGCAGTTATACATTGGCTGTCGGTTCGCTACGACCCACCCGGTTATGCCTGACCCTAAAAGGATGCTCGCCCCCTTCAACCGCTCGGCGTTACGTCCGCTGACATTCACAGCTTCGATATCAATCGAGTTGGCTTTGTGAAGATAAAACGCACAGGTTGTATAGCTAACGATGTCTTTCAACCGTGAGGAAAAGACGGCAAACATATCGCGCAGGTCCAGACTTGTCCCGATGGTCTGAGCTATTTCATAAAGTGTAGTCACTTCGCGATGAGCATTACGGACTTGCTCAAACAGGACCGGCGTGGCTTCCTTTTTTTGCAGGGCCGAACCGCGGACCGAGTGCGTTGGTGCTACCTCTATGGCCTCTCTTTGCTGATGACTGATTTCGGCTTCAAATCGGGGGAGAGCTTCGATGAACATGCGCACAACGTCCGGGTCATACATCGTTCCGCTTCCGTTTTTTATGAGATCGATTGCCTGCGCGCGAGTCATCGCTTTGCGATGCTGCCGGTCTTCGCGAACCGAATCGAAAGCGTCGACTACCGCGAGTATGCGCGCAGTCATCGGTATCTGATCACCGCGCAGCCCGTCCGGATAACCTCGTCCGTCCCATCTCTCGTGATGATGTCTTACCACCGGCACCACCGGATAAGGGAAGCCGACCCGGCTCAAAACCTCCGCGCCTACAACGGTATGAACTTTCATCTTGTCAAACTCGGCGGATGTGAGCTTGTCTGGCTTGTTGAGAATGTAGTCGGGTACTGCCAGCTTGCCGATGTCGCGAAGCAGAGCCCCGGCCTTCAACGCTTCGATTTCTGCTTCGCCAAGTCCGAACAAGCGAGCCAACCCGGTCGCATAGACTCGCACCCGGTGAACGTGATCGTGGGTGATCCCGTCCTTCGCGTCGATGGCAACCGCCAGCGCCTCGACGGTTCGCATATTCAAGTCGGTCATCTCTTCGACGTGCCGGATTGAGACCTCCAGTTTTAGGAGGTAGTTTCTGTAGGTAAAGAAGGTGATCGCGAGCAACGGTACCGCTACAATGAAGGCGTAAAACGAGATGAACGTTATCAGCTTGACGATTAAACAGGCGACCACGGCCCCGGAAAAGTAAGACACCATGGTCCATAAAAAAGACTCGCGCCAAATGCTTGTGATGGTCCTCCCGATTCTAAGCGCGCTTACCACGCTGACCAGGCCCGCGTTAAACACATAGTGCAGGAACGCCAGCGATTCGGCGGCCAGGATCAGACGCCCCATATCCGAGGCAATGTAGTTGGGACTGCCAAAGGCAAGCGTCACCAGGGAACTCGACGCGAACACTGAAAGACTCATCGCCCCCGCGTTGAATGAAGCAAGCCTTCGTCGGTTGGCATAACGAAGCGAACACGCCGCGGCGTTTATCCCAGCCAATACCACGGAGGGCCATACACCGTAGAGCATGACCGAGAGGTAGATGAAAGTGTCGTCCAGCGTGATCGTGCTCTCGGTCTTGGGAATACGCATGGTTGTCCGACCGACTATCACAGTCGTAACCAGGCTAAGCAGGACCCAATCCAGGCTCGGGCCGGCTGTCGCAACTGCAAATATCCCGTAAAAGAACACACTCAACCCGGCCAGCGAAACCCCGCTCATAAAGACGTTCGATACGCCTTCCCGAGGTCTACCCAAGTGGTCGTATTGCACCGCTTCAGCCAATCCCCAACACTCCTGACGCGTAATAGGTTGATTCTTTAATCGATCCTTAATCAATGCCCGTGCCGTGACCTGCATATAAGCCGGCTTGTACTCGGCTCGTTACGGACACGGATTAAAGTAGAGTAGAGACGTGATCACCTTTCAGGTTATTGGCTGGCCCTCAACAGTTTAACTGCAAAAGTCGGCTCGCCGCGGGACTGTTTAACGACGGCGTTCTGAGTGAATAACTGAAGCGGTGTTCCTTGAAATCACCTAACGGGGGCAGATTCGGTCAGAACGACCGAACCGGTCACGGTCAATCTCACTCAACCTGATCTGCACTACCGACTTCACTACCTCGCGCGCAAGATAGAACCCGGCTAGAATGATCCGTGAAAACAGCTGCTGATGCGAATCACGGAAATCTATCAAAGCATCCAGGGTGAATCGAGCTACGCGGGGTTGCCTTGCGTTTTCGTGCGGACGACAGGATGCGACCTCAGATGCGGATGGTGCGATTCTGAGTTCACCTTCACAGGCGGCTCTACGATGACGCTTAATCAGATCGTCGCCGAAGTCGAGAGATACTGCTGTGCGTTGGTGGAGCTAACCGGAGGCGAGCCGTTGCTTCAGCCCGAGATTTATGAGCTCGCCACCCGGCTTGCGGATGCGGGACATACTGTTTTGATCGAGACTGGCGGACATCGCGACATATCCAGGCTTGATTCGCGCGTCATTCGCATCATGGACTTGAAGTGTCCCGCTTCCGGGGAGTGTGAGAAAAACCTCTGGTCAAACCTCGAACATCTCCGGCCCATTGATGAGGTGAAGTTCGTGATCGCCGATCGCGCGGACTACGACTGGACGGTGAAGACAATTCGCGAGCACCGGTTGGAAGATCGCGTCAAGCTTTTGATTTCCACGGCGTTCGGGATGATCGAAGCAGCCCAGGTAGTCGAGTGGATGCTGAAGGACAAACTCCGCGCGCGGTTTCAGCTGCAGCTTCACAAGTACATCTGGACGCCGCAAGAGAGAAGGCGGTAGGTAGAAACCAGAAGGCAGAAGAAGGAAAGCAGAAGGCGCCAGACTATGAAGGTTTGAACCTCTCGGGATGTGCAATCAGGGCGTCTAGCATTCTTCTGTGTCCGCGTAGCATAGCTCATCCTCCCAGAATAGCGCTGTTCTCCCAGGAAGAGATGTAAACAAAACTGCCTATTGCCTTCTGCCGCCTGGTTTCGGCCTACATTCCCATAATGTTATAGCCGCAGTCCACGTGCAGCACTTCACCGGTGACGCCTCTTGACATGTTAGAGAGCAGAAACAAAGCGGCGTCGGCGACTTCGGATTGATCGATGTTGCGGCGGAGAGGAGCGTGGTTGCGCATGTGCTCGAGAATTTTTGAGAACCCGCCGATACCCGCCGCCGCCAGTGTCTTGACCGGACCCGCAGAGATGGCGTTTACTCGAATACCGCGCGGGCCGAGACTCGATGCTAGATAGCGCATGCTCATATCCAGCGACGCTTTTGCCACGCCCATTACGTTGTAGCCGGGAATCACTCGCTCGCCGCCAAAATAAGTGAGCGTGATGATACTCCCACCGTGTTCCTCCATCAGAGGGACTGCGGCTCTGGCAATCGCGGTCAACGAGTAAACACTGACGTCTTGCGCGATCCGGTAGCCCTCCCGGGATGTGTTGAGATAGTCGCCCTCGAGTTCTTCGCGAAGCGCATACCCAATTCCGTGAACGACAAAATCTAGGGAGCCGAACTCCTTTTGAACGCTCGAGAACACCGCGGCGATGTCTTCGTCACGTGTCACATCACACGGCAGAACAAGCGGGTCCTTTAAGGACAGAGCGAGTTCGCGGGCGTTCTCTTCAAGTCTCTCGCCCTGATAAGTAAGCGCGATCCGGGCGCCCTCTTCACCGGCCCGGCGGGCGATCGCCCAGGCGAGGCTTCGCTTGTTCGCGACGCCAAACACGATGCCGGTTTTTCCTTGTAGAAGCATGGACCTCCTGAGTCGGTTCCCAGTTCCGAGTTCTGGGTTCAAACCCGAAACCGTTCTCGGCTCACTGGCGCTTTTCGGGCGTGAGCTTCATCGTCATCTCTTTGCCATCGCGGCGTATGACTGCTTCCACCTCTTCGCCACCGCGCATCTCGCCCAGCGCGTAAGTGTAATCGTACACGTTCTTAATCGTCATCTTTCCGAGTTTCACTACGATATCCCCGGCGCGCAATCCGGCCTTCTCCGCCGGCGACCCCGGCCGAACACCGTCCAGCTTCATGCCGTCGCTTTGATCGGAATAGTTAGGCACGGTCCCAAGATAAACGCGGAAGCCTCGCCCCGTGGGCCGCTGCTCTGCTTTCACTTTGGTGAATGCGATGCGCTGAGGCTCATTTGCAACGGAGACCGCGACCTCCCGAACAAATTCCGCGACCTGCTTGACCCCTTCGGAGTTTATCTTGTCGGAAGTATCCGACGGCTTGTGATAGTCGTCGTGGGTGCCAGTGAAGAAAAACAGGACCGGAATGTCACGCACGTAAAATGCCTGGTGATCGCTCGGTCCAAAACCATCCTCGCCAAAGCTTAGCTTAAACCGGCTCCCCGAGCCATTTCCAGCCCCGCCCGCCCCTGCTTCGGCCGGCGAGTTCAGCTTTTCAAGCAACGGCTTCCATCCCGGGGAGGTACCGACCCCGCCAATAAACAAAGCGGCGTTGCGAAGTCTGCCGATCATATCCATGTTGAGCATCGCAACCGTAGACGCTAGCGGGATAATGGGATTCTTCGTGTATGCGCCCGATCCCAGCAATCCCAGCTCTTCTGCTGAAAAGGCAATGAACACCACGCTGCGTTTGATGCTGCCGCGCTCGGCTGCAAGCACCCGCGCAACCTCGAGCAGTCCAGACGTTGCCGAAGCGTTATCATCGGCGCCGTGATGAATCTGGCCGTCGGGTTTGGCGGCCAGCGACTCCGGACCGCCCAGCCCCAGATGATCGTAGTGCGCGCCGATGACCACGTATTCGGATGCGAGTCGCGGGTCGCGGCCCGGAAGCACCGCGACGACGTTCGAGCTCTTGCCATTGATTTTTACAACGTCGGTCTTGAATTGAACGCTGACGCCGCTGATCGCGAACGCAGAGGAGGCGTGATTTGCTTTGGCCTCTGCGTCCGACAACGTAGCTCCGCCAGAGCCAAGGATAGACGACGCGGCCTCACGGCTGACTACCACGGTTGGGACTCCAGAGTCCAAAAAGTTCAAGTCGTGCCGCAGCCGTGACAATCGATCTTCGTGAAAACTCTTCTCGCTGCTCACGAAGATCACGCCGCGGGCCCCTTTCTCCCGCGCTTTCAAGGTCTTGTTCTGAATTTCAAGACCCGGCTGGGTGAACTCCGCGAATCGCCCGTGGGGGTTATCGCCATCGGGACTGCCTCGAAGCACCATCACGATCTTGCCGTTGGGATCGATGCCCGCGTAGCTGTCAAATTGAAGCTCGGGAGCGCTTATCCCGTAGCCGACGAACACGGCCTCACCTGCGGCAGGTTCGGAAGAAGAGAAGGCAAGGGGCATGAATTCCTCAGCAACCTTGAGCGCGCGGACGCCGCTTGTGGACTTCACCTGAAAGCTATTCTGCTCGCCGAGCTTTACCGCGGATACAAACGTGAACGGCTGGAGGAAGCCTGCCGGAGTGGCGGGCTTCAAACCGTAGCTGCGAAATTCTTTCTCAATGTAAGCAGCGGCTTCATCAGCAGCGGGAGTTCCGGCACGCCGGCCCTGAAGTTTGTCGGAGGCGAGAAGGCCGACGTGTTTGCTGATCCGCTCCGCGGACAGTTGAGTTTTGCCGGCGGCGAATACGCTGCTAGTCGGTCTAGCCGCTGCTGCGCCTCCAGAGCCAATTGTTACTGCCGAAGCGGCGACTAGGAATGCGGTTGCGAGAATAAACAGGCCTGCTTTTCGGATCAACATTTGAAACTCCGCTCTGTGATGAAGAATCAAGGCTCCGTTGAGGAAAGAATTATGGGCCGCTCACGAGTCAAACCTTATTTATGATCCGGGCGGGCCGAAGCTGAATCATATCGAGCGCTGTGAATCAGTGTCAATGGGGCTCATCTTTGCTGCTCTTGGACGCAGCTGTGATCGCGTGCGAGCAGCCACGTCTATCATCCTCGAGCGCTCAAGGGATCTCACTTCTCGTGGGGCGCGGCGCGATCGCGAAAAATACGTGGGGCGCCTGCCATCAGCCCGAGCAGAACAAAAGCGAGCAACACCGCGGGCGTTGCTGTCCCCGCAGTTGTGCCTAACGCGATTGCTCGGGCAAGCGACAAGAACTGAGATAGTCCCAGTGAAACAAACAGCGCCCACCAGGCCCACTTCTCACCTCGTCGATAGGGAACCCAGGTTACTGCAATCGCCAGCAGCGCATAAGCAAGCGCCCAGGTAGCGGCGGTCGCGCGACGTCCTCTGAACGCTTTGACCGCTTGATCGCCGCCCTTTTCCTCGATCTGCGTAAGCGTGTACTCCGGGGCGAGCGTGTCCGGCCTCCCGGTGTACGCGATCCAGAGTGACTGGGCAGAAAACAGGATTATGAAAGCCGAGACAACAACTAAAATCACCCAGCTTGTGAGGAAGAGAAGATTTGAGCCTTTCATTTGTGCCTCCTTCGCCGATGTACCGTACGATGTACCGTAGACTGTCCAGTCTGCGGGAAATCTCCAAACCGGGCTATGACCATCGGACCAAGCGCGCAGACTGGACAGTCTACGCTACATTGACGCGTAGAACTGC
>JBASRM010000204.1:0-2475 GCA_049273835.1 Blastocatellia bacterium
GGCCGGAATCGTAGTCGCCGGCAGCACTTTCCAAAAGGACAAAGCCAAGAGCCAGGATCAGGTTGACAAGGAGCAGAAGGCCAGGGAAAAGGAGAAGGCGCTAACTGACTCGTATTCCGGGTTGCTCGGGGTGGAGTTGGCCGCTGGTGACGGCGGCTATCTGGGCGTCTATCTCGAGGAGGTCACCCCCGAGCGAACGAAGGAATTGGGGCTCAAGGAAGAGCGTGGAGCGATCGTGATGAAAGTCGTTGCCGACAGTCCCGCTGAGAAGTCAGGACTCAAGGAAAACGATGTGATCGTTTCTTTCAACGGGCGTCGTGTGGATAGCGTGCGGGAGATCCAGAGATTGCTGAATGAAACCCCGGCCGAACGCGCCGTCCAGCTTGAAGTGATCCGAGGTGGCTCTCGTCAGACGCTTTCGACGACTCTGGCCAAAAGGTCGCTTCAGAGCTTCAGGATGCTGGGACCTAATGTCGATGAAAAGTTCCTGAGGCAAAACGAAGAAGCGATGAAACGCGCCGAAGAGGCCATTAAGCGTTCTGAGGAAGCACTGAAGGATAGTCAGGGAAAGCTTCACGCCCTGCCGCGCGGGTTTGGTGATTTCACTTTTGTTAATCCCGGCGAGTTCGCTTTATTCAGCACATCACGGTTGGGCATCAGCGCCGAGTCTCTCACGGCACAGCTTGCCGAGTTCTTCGGGGTGAAAGACGGCAAAGGGGTGCTGGTCGCCTCGGTTGAAGACAACAGCGCGGCCGCAAAAGCGGGGATCAAAGCCGGAGATGTGATCATCGCGGTCGACGATCAAAAGATCGACAACCTCGGGGCGTTGATCAAATCGCTTTCAGGAAAAACGGAAGGCACGTTACCGGTGAAGATAGTTCGCAATCACGCCGAACAGACTATTAACGTGACGCTCGAGAAGCGAGAGCCTCAGACTCCGAGGCGCCGCGCGCTAGCAACCACGAGACGATTAGCAGTCGTTTAGTTTCGCATTCAGCAAGAATTCTCGAAGGAGGCGCAATGGTTGCGCCTCCTTTTTTCGTGTCTATGACAGCTTCAAGATGCTCAGCTCCATCGTTGGGTCAGTCTCCTCGCGGAGTACTCTGGGCGCCACTGGATCGTAAAGTCCGAGGAGCACAAAGAACCTTATCCTAGATTCTCGACCGGCAAAGAAGATGAAGGTGCGCGGAAGCTGAAAAGTTATCACAAAAAAGTCGGAACGGGTGAGAGGATAGATCGTGATGAATCGCGAACCCTCGAGCGGCTGATAATTACACACCGGCTCAGGAATGATGTCATCAGCCTCGTCGGCCAACTCCGCGCCACTGAAGCAGTGCCGTTATTAATTGACATCATGTCGAACGAGGAAAGCAACAGCGCAAGGGAGCATATATCTCCGGCAATGGGAGCTCTGGCGGAGATCGGAACCTCAGCAGTTCCGGCGCTGATAGAAGCGATAGAGACGTCGAATACAAAAAATCTCGATCTGAATCAAGCCTACCCGATCACTGGCTTCTCCAAAACACTTGACCTCTTTCATATTCAGGCAAGGGCAGCAATGGTGCTTGGACAAATTGGGGACCCACGCGCGCTGCTCCCCCTCGAAAAACTTTTGCGCGAGACGGATAACAAGTTCACAGTCTACTATGTGAAGGAAGCGGTCGAAAACATTATGCGAAAAAGTCGGGCTCACCGCTGAGATTCTTTAAGGTCCCGCCTGGAAGCTATTGTCGGCCTCTGATCCCTTCTCCCACCATTGACCACAGACCCGCTTCTTCGGCATCATCAACAGGTAGGTTCGGGTTCCCGCCTGACTGCCGTCATTAAAGACGCTAAGCACGCCGTCCCGGTCGTTAATCAAGAATCCCATCGCGTAGCTCTGGTCCTTGCCGTCGCGGGTCTTTTGGCTTCGTCCACATCTGTGCTTGACCAGTCGATTGGTATTGATGGCTATTGCGAACTTCGCCAGGTCCTCCGCCGTCGTCACCAACCCGCCGCCTGGAACTTTATGCTTGTGTCGTGAAGCGGAGCGTTTTGAATTTCTCCGCCTGCTGTTTTGTGATAACCGCAAACGATAAGCAGTATCGGCCTTCGTGGGAAAGGAGTTTTCCACGTCCGCCAAACCGTAGCCTTTTGACCAGCGCATCTGATTGTCCGTCACAATGGCAACCGACAACGCGGGTGCTTTGTTCAGTGCCATCCATGCCGCGATCGCCGTTTCGATTTTTCCGACTTTCGGTGATCTGAGTGTTCTCGGCGGTTTGTTTTGGCTCTTTGTTCTGAGCCATACATATAGTTGTCAGTGCGAGGCAGAGTAAGATGGTCATAGACTTGTTTTTCATAGATTGATCAACCTTTTTCATAGATTGATCAACTTCGCGTTGGGTAAGCGCCCGCTCCAGCGGGCGAATCCACCCACTGCCGTGGGTGGGTCGCCCTCCGTCAGGAGGGCAATGTTTATAGAACCCGAGACGA
>JBASRM010000206.1:0-14071 GCA_049273835.1 Blastocatellia bacterium
ACCTTGATCCGTGCCTGCATAAATTGTCGTAAGAGCCGTCGGATCAACTTTTATCGTGTTCACGGCCATGCCATTCTGGCCGGTGTTAATCGCCGCCCATGAACCGCCGCCGTTTGTGCTCCTGAATACGCCGCGACTGCTTGTGCCCAGATAAATCGGAGTTGATACGGGAGGAATTGTGATTGTTCTGATGAAGAGATCAGTCAGGCCGGTGTTGATGGCGCTCCAAGCTGCGCCCCCGTTTGTTGTCTTGAAAACGCCCCCACCGGAAGTGCCCGCATAGACTCGCGTCGGGAGGACAGGATCAATGGCCAGCGTGAGAACTGTCGAATTGGTGAGCCCGTTGTTGATGGCCGCCCAGCTATTTCCGCCGTTGGTAGTCTGGGCGGCTCCTCCGTTTGCAACTCTGACCGCCCCCGCAGTCGTCGGGAAGTTTATCGAAAAGGTCCATCCCGCAAGGTAGCTATTGCCCGAGCTATCCAGGGCGATCCCCATTCCCGCATCATCACCTTCTCCGCCCAGATAAGTGGAAAAGAGCAGTGCCGCGCCGGTATTGTTCAGCTTAGTGGCGAATGCATCGCCCACGCTTGAAAAAATGTTCGATCCGCCGTACGTGGTCTGAAATGATCCGGGGGTTGTATCGAAATCCGTGGAGGTTGTCGAACCCGTGACATAGGCGTTGCCCTGCGAATCGATCGCGATGCCAGTCGCCTGGTCGGAAGCACTCCCTCCAAGTAAGGTGGAATAGATCAGCGAGGTTCCATTGTTGTTTAGTTTTGCGATGAACGCGTCGCCTTGAGGGAAGCCTCCTCCCGCGAAAACCGTCTGGAATGCACCCGGAGTTGTCGGAAAGTTGGATGAGAACGTAAAGCCCGCCACATATGCATTGCCCGACGAGTCTACGGCAATGCTGTTTGCCTGGTCGGAGCTAGTCCCGCCAAGAAAGGTAGAATAAATCAGTCCAGTGCCGGCGCTGTTTAGTTTCGTCACAAACGGGTCGCCTGGACCGAAGCCTCCCGGCCGCACTACCTGAAAGACTCCCGGTGTCATCGGATAATCGTTTGAGCTCGTGGAGCCGGTTACATAGGCATTGCCAGACGCATCAATGGCGATTCCCAACCCCATGTCTTCGTCGTTCCCGCCTAGATATGTTGAGTAGAGTATCGCAGAGCCGGACGGATTCATCTTGGTTACGAAGACATCAGTACTGTTTGCATAGGTAGTGTCAAACCCATCGATCGTCACTGGAAAATTAAACGATGTTGTCCGGCCCGTAACAAAAGCATTCCCTCCCGAATCCACAGCGATGCTCTTGCCTTCATCAAAACTGGTCCCGCCAAGGAAAGTCGAATAGTCAAACACCGGATCGATTATCAAGGTCTTGTTCTTGTCATAGGCGGCTATTTCAAATCCGACTCGATGTTTGCCGCGCATCACGTAACGTCCGGGGATGACCCGCCTGTCCCCGTCAATCTCCTGATGGATGGACGGCTTGAGCATCCGAAGTTTTCCGCTTTTCGTTTGCAGCACCAGGTCGCCCGCAGCATCGACGCGCACCTGCCGGGCACCCCGAAAATCGAGTCTGATGGCGCGAGGGTCACTTCCCGGAGACACGACGAAATCATATTCAAGTTGCTGTTGATTTCCGTAATAGATCAGATCCACGCCCGCGTAGATATCTCGATATTGCACTTTTCGATAAGTTGGGATCTTCGTTTGCCACTTGTCCGGGTCCTTCCCTATCAAGTAGTTGCTTGTTCCCGGCAGTAGATCGACGCCTTCCACCTTTGCAACGGTGCTTGCACCAACCAACTTCATTCCAATCACGGCGGCCGAGTTCGACGACGTCTTGTGAATCGCCAGGACGGCCTCCATAGATGTCAAAAAGAGACACGCGCCAGACACCCGTGAAAGGAATTTCACCCCTGGATCGGATTGCCCGCGATTGACCTCAAAACTGATTGGCAGCCTTCCATAGGTCCCGCTCAGCCGAGTCTGAGCATCTCGATCCAGACCTCCCGATTTGGAACTCAGCCCATCAAACAACGAAGAACTCTGATCTTTTCGGTTTACTGAGCTTGTTCCACCATCCCACGGCGTTATCGCTGCGCTTGAACACGCGACCGCAAACGCCGTCACATGTACGAGTCCGAAAAGTACGGAGATGAACAATCCTGAACGATCACTGATGCGATTTGAGTTCCTCATATGTCTCCTTGAGGTCCAAAGGGTTCGGCAACGTGAGCGCCTTGCGATCACAAGTCTTTACAAATGATGACATCACGGGCGACGGCTGGTTTCCGCTGCAACGTTTCTCACACACTTTAGCCGGAGAGCTGAGAAGGCGTTGCCGACGCATGGGAGTAAGCAGACCGTGCCGTCAAAAAATCAATCAACTGGGCCAGGTTCAACTTAGACCGTAGAGCACCCGCCATTAAAGCGCGGCCGCAATTCTATGTCTAAACGATCTTTGTATTCGGTCGGAGTTCCATGTGCGAACCCTTACGCGCTAAGGTGCCGCGAGATAATATGTGCACTGGGAATCGGCCGTCAAGCGAATAGCCGCGGACGGGTAAGCTTCAACGTTTCCGGGGAAAGCTGACGCGCACGCGATCCATGCATACGGGCATTTCAATGGGAAGAAGTTACGGCTACGTCACCCTCCGCTGTTTTTGCGAAGCTCCAGAAGGACCTGTTTGGCGACCGCCTTGAGTGTATCGAACACGCCGATGCCGCGATTGGCCACCCCTTCGAACACGGGTTCCCCCTTGCGAAGGAGCTCGGCGGTTAGATCAGCGGTTGAAACGACGTTGGGTAAGTCTCGTTTGTTGAGTTGAAGCACGTATGGGACCTTCATCAAATCATACCCGTGCTGTTTGAGATTTGCTTCGAGGTTGAACAGCGATTCTATGTTGGCATCCATTCGCTCGCGCTGAGAGTCCGCGACAAACACCATTCCGTCGACACCCTTCAGAATCAGCTT
Source organism: Blastocatellia bacterium (assembly GCA_049273835.1). Taxonomy (GTDB): domain Bacteria; phylum Acidobacteriota; class Blastocatellia; order UBA7656; family UBA7656; genus Onstottus_A. The sequence goes on from JBASRM010000206.1 coordinate 2,984, forward strand.
GCGGCTGGCGTCATAGAATACCTGGCCAGGAACCGTGTACAAATGAAAGCGTGTCTTGAAGCCCCGCACCGTCCCCAGATCAAGCGGCAAAAAATCAAAGAACAACGTTCGGTCGGTTTCCGTCGCAAGACTGATCAGCTTGCCTTTCGCTTGAGCGGCGGTCGAGTCGTAGATGTATTGCAAATTGGTGGTCTTGCCGCCAAGCCCGGGACCGTAGTACACAATCTTGCAATTGATTTCGCGCGATGCGTAGTTGATGAACGTCAAGGCTTGTATCCCTTATAACAGCGCCGGCAGGATGAGCCTACCGGTCGTTCTTTTCATCGCAGGGGCTGCGCGCTAACTGAACAGTGCGTCTATGTCTTCTTCAGTGATTTCCGCGAACGGCGAATCGAGGGATATCCCCAGGTCTCGTTCGCGATCTATTTTTGCGTCGATTGTCTCGAAAATTGAATTCATCTCGGCGGTTGCGCGCTTAACTCGCAGCCGGACGAGGCCAAGGCTCGAGCGTTCGTCGAAGATGACCACCAGTATCACCCGGGTGGCGACTATCGAGATGTGAATATTGTCGCGCTCCCCCTCGTGCGACAGGACCGGGAAACCCCGCTCGCCGATCAAATGAGCCAGACCGTCGGTTGCGGCTACGTTCCCAGCGGTCAAACTCGCGAGACTCGTCGTGTCCAGGTTGAGCATTTCTCCGTGAGCGGCGATCTGTTGCCCGTTCTTGTCCACCAGGAATACGAACTTGGCGTTCGCATCGGCAGACAGTCGCGTGATCACGCGCTTGAGCTGCTCGTACTCCTCTTCATACAGCACGACCGGAGTCGACATCGTTTCTCCTCATTGCTACACCGACGAAAGGGAGCCGGCCAGATATAGATACGCCGCTCAAGCGACCGGAGTGAATTTCAAAACATCCGAAGTCTGGCAACGTGGGCAGTAGGAGGGGCAGTTATGGGGTATGGTTCTTATAGCACGGGGTCAAAACCAGTTCAACCCTTTTCCAGATCGCACCCGCGCACGAATACGCATCGACCCATCACAAGCTTAAGACTTGATGCCGGCCGGGAGTTGTGATGAAAGGTTTGGCAGTGCCACGATACGTGCCTCTTCCGCTGCCAATGAATGCCGGTCTATACTCATCCAAGGACAAGTCAGAGGAGAACTATATGGAATCGAAGTTTGCCAGGCACGTTGATCGCGACGAGATTGTCGGGATAGTCTGCGATCTCGTTCGACAGAACACCGTCAACCCTCCGGGCAACGAGCATCTCTGCAAAGAGATCGTTACTCGTTGCATGCAATCGCTCGGGATGGAAATCTCCTACTACGAAAAGGAACCGGGCCGGACCAACGTCGTTGGACGGATCGGTAGCGGCGGCAAGTCGATCGGGTTCGTCTCGCACATGGACGTTGTTCCGCCCGGGGAGCTCAATCAGTGGAACACGCCTCCCTTTGAGCCTACGATTCTCGACGGGCGCATCTACGGCAGGGGCACGCTTGACGACAAGGGTTCCTTCGCGTGTGCGTACTCCGCTTGCAAGGCCTTCATTGCCGAGCATCCCAAGTTCGAAGGTACCATTTACCTGATCGCAGCCGCCGACGAGGAAGTGGGCTCCGAGTTGGGGATAATCTACCTTGTCGAGGAATGCGGGGTGAGATTCGACGTAGCGATTATTCCCGACGGCGGGAGAATGGATTTATCGATTTACGGCGAGAAAGGAATCCTGTGGGTTGAGATTGAGAGCCACGGCATACAGGCGCACGGCTCGACTCCCGAGCTTGGCCGCAATGCGATAGTCCCGCTAGCCGAAGCCATCGCCCAGATCAAGTCGCTCGATCTTGGCGCCAACTACGATCACGCGTTCGATGGCTGGACGATGAACGTCGGTACGATTCAGGGTGGTTCGTCCACTAACACAGTGCCGGCTATGGCGCGCGCGACCATTGATTTCAGGCTTCCGGCCGGCATCACTAAACAACAAGTGCTTGAGGGGATCGACCAGAAAGTATCGACCGTACGGCGCAGTTCTCCGGGCGCGGAAATTCGAGTGAAGGTGTTGCATGAAACAGAGGCTCACTTGTCGGATAAGAACTCCGTCATCATTCGAAGCTTCGATCAGGCTGCTCGTCGGTTGAACCTGCCAATGAAGTACGAAACGTTTGGCGGGAACACAGTTGCAAAGAATCTATTCTTCGCCGGCATTACATCGGTCGTGCACTATCCCGGCGACGATAAGCTTGCGCATGTTCCTAATGAATTTGTAATCATCGACGAGCTGGTGCTGGGTTCAGTGCTCTATGCTGAAACCCTCGAGGCCTATTTCTTTGGTTAGGTGTGTTGGGGCCACCGGCAAACTCTTTCCGCAATCACGCCCAGCCCCGACATTGTTTCAGAGGTATCAAGATGTTGCGAACACTCTCCGTTGTCTTCTTTGTTTTTGTGTCCCTTGCAAGCCAGGCAGCGGCGCAGAATCCGCAAACCAGAGCCAACGACATTCGCGCCGCAATGGACGCGCGTGATTTCGAGCGCGCTGAAGCATCGGTACGTGAGCTGCGGGCCAGCGACCCCGCTTCCTTCACGCGAAACAACTATGATTACCTTCTCGCCAGACTTCTGGAACGGCGCAGCGCGAAGAGCGAAGCAACCGCGCTCTACCTGGGTCTGTTGAACCGCAACTCGATTGTTGCTCAATACGCGCTGTGGCATCTTGCGCTTCTTGCCAGGGATTCCGGCGATCTGGCCGCCGAGCGCCAATACATTACAAGGCTGCTGGTGAGCTATCCCTCAAGTGTGCTTGCTTCCCGCGCCCGCGACCGGCTCATCGACAGTCATCTCGATAGCCGCGACTATCGCGCTGCAATCGCGCTTCTAAAGCCGATTGCTACCGCCCCCGGCGCGCGTGGGCGAAGCGCGATGGCCAGGCTTGGCGAGGCCTATACCAAGACCGGCGACACTGAGGCCGCGCGTGCGTTGTTTAATCAACTCACCAATGCTTCGCGCGATGACTATGCACTTGCCGGCGCGATTGGTCTCGATGGACTGGATCGTGCCGCGCAGATCAAAACGAACGAGTTCGATGCTCTGCGCCGCGCGCGAATCTATTTGTTCAACCGCCATTGGCCTGAGGCGCGCGCACACCTTCTTGACACAGTTGGCCGGTTTCCGGAGAGCCCCAACCGATCTGAGGCTCTTTACCAAACGGGGTTCACCTTTTTCCGCGAGTACAACCACGACGAGGCGATCAGGTGGTTCGAGCGCGCTCATTCGGAGTTTCCCGCCAGGAAGGATGGTGAGCAGGGCTTCTATTATGTTGGTTCGTCTTTGCAGCAGGGACGCCGTTATGAAGAAGCAGCGCAACGTTATGCCGATTTTATTGACGCTTATCCTTCCAGCGAATTGCTCGAGGGCGCATATCGCAACGTTGTCGATTGCCTTCGCTATGCGGGCAAGCTTGACCAGGCCGTGGAGTGGTCTCATCGCATCGTGCAGAAATTTGCCGGTCAGCCGCTGGCAACCGTGGGGCTTTACGGCGAAGCCAAGATCGAGCTCACCCGCGGCAATTACGAGGCGGCGCTACGACTTCTCACTCGAGTTGCGGCACTGCCGGTCCATGCCAAAGTGATCAGCGCTCCGATCCGCGGTGAGGCTGCGTTTCTTCGAATATTCACCCTCGAAAGGATGGGCCGTATTCCCGAAGCAATCCGCGCATATCTCGCGATACCGGACGAAAGGGACAACTACTTCGGGTATCGCGCCACCGAACGGCTACGGGCCCTGATGACCACCCCCGATGGCCGGCGCCTGAGTGAGCCTATGGTGCGCGCCTCTCTTGCACAGGCGCGAGCAGCTCTGGACGGGGGGCGCTACTCGGAAGCGAAAGATGCTGCTGCTCAAGCCCTGCGGCTGGTCGACGACGATGCCGCAAGACGCGAGCTGCTGGGCATCCTGCGAAAGTGTTATTCGAACCTGCCGGCGTACGCAGCGGCTTCGCGATACCGTTTGATCCCTGTGGCCCGGGATTTCATCACCCAGTCCAGGCCAGGAGAAAACGACGCTTCGCACCGCGCGCTGGCCGGCGAGCTCCTTTTTCTTGGGCTCTATGATGAAGGGGTAACCGAACTCGCCGATGCGGGGCCAGTCGTCTCGGCTCGCCAGAGTAATGCTGAGAATGTTTCGTCCAATCAATACGCTTATGCGGCGAAAGCCGCTTCGACGCATGAGTCGAGCGGCGACCCGGCCTACACGATGGCCGTTTACAGCAATCGCGGAGATCAGGCTTATAGAGCAATCGCGTTCGGCGAGTCGGCGGCTAAGGCGATACCACAAGATTATCAACTCGAGCTCATGCCCCGTGACCTTGTCGAGCTGATTTATCCCGCGCCGTATCGAGATGCGTTTGATCGTTATTCGCCGGTCGTGAATGTTGATCCAAGGCTCGTTCTCTCGCTTGCTCGTCAGGAGAGCCGTTTCAATCCATCGGTAAAGAGCGGCGCGTCTGCGCGCGGACTGCTGCAATTCATTCCGGAAACCGCTCAACAGCTCGCCGAGGAAGAGGGAATGAAGGACTTCGAGCTCGACGACGTTTACACGCCCGAGGTCGCGGTCCGATTGGCAGTGCGTTATGTGGCCGATCTGTTAAAGCTCTTTCCCCAGAATCCACACGCGGTGCTGGCCGCTTACAACACGGGGGAGCGCAATGTCGAACGCTGGATCGCTCGGGCCCGATCGAGCGATGTCGACCGGCTGGTCAGTGAGATAGCGATCCCTGAAACAAAAGACTATGTCGCCAAGGTCATGAACAGTTATCGAGCTTATATGCTGCTGTACACCGAGGATCTCAAGCCGCGCGCCAGATAGCCGCAGCGCCACCCGAGCGTCGCAGCGCCTGACCAGTGGTCAGCGCTCGCTAACCTTTTACTACCCGCGTGTCTCTATCATCATGAAGCCTGAATCCTGGAGAGCTGATGGCTAAGGTAGGTGCAGAGCCGCCGGATGAAGTGCTTGTGGTAGCCGCGATACTCGGCGATCTGGACGCTTTCGGGGAGCTGGCGTTGCGTTATCGCGCGGCAGTGGTGCGCTCGGCTCAAGCAGTTGTCGGACGTGAAGATGCCGAAGACGTTGCTCAGGAGTCTCTGCTCCTCGCGTTTAAGGCGATGCCCTCGATCGAAGACCCGTCGAAGTTTGCAGCGTGGCTTTCGGCCATCACACGTCATCGAGCGCTTCGGTTTAGCAAACGCGAACGCTCCCATCAGACTGGCCGCGTAGAACTGGATGAGTTTCTCATTGAACAGGTCGAGGCTATCAACCATCCGCTGGTGGCAGCGCCGGACGGGGACGAGGAGGTGAGGCTCGCGATTGAAAACGTCCCGGCGGACTATGCGTTGGTGCTGCGTCTTCGCTTCTTCGACGAGATGCCGCTCAAACGAATAGCCGCCTTCCTGGGTGCTCCGCTTTCGACCGTCAAGTGGCGGATCCATCGCGGCAAGCAGTTGCTCCGCGAACAGATCGAACTTCTCAGACTACGAGGTGAGAAATGGAAAGAGATAAAGAAATCCCGAAGCTTGTGAACGTACTGCGCCGCGTCGCGCGGGCGGCGAGCCAGGCGGCATCGAGTCGAGACCCTGAAGCGGCTCGGTTCTGTGTGCGCCAATACAACAAAGTGCTCGCTCGGGTGAGCGAACTCGAGCCGGCGGCCGCGACGCTTTTCACAGCGCTTTCCGAAGCAGCTTCGGCAGACGTTGTGCGAATGGCCTCCCAAGAACTGGCTGCCTATTTCGAGGATGAAGCTCCGGCGGGGTTTGCGGCCGGGTTTGGCGTGCTGAGACACGGTTGTGGCAGCCGGCGCGGATGGGCGGGACGGGTGAGAGTTGGTTCCTGCTGGTAGGAGGTGAGTCATGGAAAGGGAAAAAGAGATAGTAAAGCTGGTGAACGTGTTGCGCCGGACCTCGCGAATGGCGTTGCAGTCTGAATGGACGGGAGGCAGCTCGGATGTAGCCGCGTTCTGTATCGATCAATACAACCGCGTGCTGGCGCGAGTGAAAGAGATCGACCCGGGAGTTGGGTCGGTCTTCGATCCGCTGCCCCCAGGCAGCTCGCTCACGGTTGCTGCGATGGCTTGCCGTCAACTTGCGGCTTATTACGAAGACGAGGTAGGCCACTCCGGGAGCTGGGGAGATTGGAAGGGCGCGTGGACTGATCCGCGATACGGGGTGTGGGTGGACAAGCGGGCGTTCAAGGAATTCTGGAGCAAGTCAGCTCGCGACCTCGAAGACCTTGGCGAACACATCCGCGAAACCATCGACGAGTGGGTAAACCAGGGCAAGGCGCGCAGCAAACAGGGAGAAACGCGCGAGCGGCCGACGACCAAGATCGATCCGGAAGACACAAAACCTCAATGATCGCCAGCAACCGGAGAAGTGAAGGGCGACGGTAAGGTTCGTCGCCCCACGTGTCCCGCCTACATAAGCGGGCACTCGAGGCTCAAACAAAGACGCGTGCCGGTTCGGTGTAGGTTGGACTTGAATCTTCCACACACTGCCGTAGGTGGGATTCCGAGTTTTCCCACAGTCTCTATCGAGGCGGGAATGCCCGAAAACCTGGCGAGCACCCAATTGCCAAGAGCCGGATTGATTTCGCGCCCGAGTAATAATATCTTGTCACCGCCCACCTCACCTTGTGTCGCATCGCGGTCGGTCCGAGCGGCCCCATCGAGTGCACGAGTCGGGCAAACGGAAAGGAGGGTCTGAACAATGAAATGCCCAGTTTGCAGCGCGGAACTTCCTGCGACGGCCAAATTTTGCGGGAGCTGCGGAACAACGCTCTCAGCCCCACCATCGCCCTCGTCAATTTCGGAGGCTCCCTATCAACCAGCGGCTCCGGTCAAGAACGCCGGGTCGGGCTACGCCGGGTCGGGCTATACCGGTTCCAGCTACGGAGGATCAAGCTACGGCGGCGCGCTGCCCTCCGTTCCGAAGAAGTATAAGGTACTGCGACTGATCGCGGTGATGATAAAGGTCCTAGCGTTTATCGCCGGGGGGCTATTGATAATTGTGGGACTGGTGATGCTCGTCGCGGGTGCCGCTTCAAGCACAAAAAGCACCGGGCTGGGAGAGGTGGGTCCGGCGGCGCTTTTCGGCGGCGTCGTGGGAGCATTGATCATGCTCATCTACGGAGTGATGGTCTTCATATTCCTGTACGGGTATGCCGAATTTATGTATGTGCTGATGGACATCGAAGAGAACACCCGGGTCACCAACGAGGCGCTTTCCGGAAAGCGATAAGATCGTAAGTTAATCGCGAGACGGATCTAGTGTCCGAAACGTAGGGCTTCCAACACAAGTTCGGCAAGGTAGAGAAGCGCGACTCCGGCGAAGACCATCATCGAGGTCTTCATTCCCCCTTCACGAGTGTTGACCTCCGGGATTAGATCCGATGCCGCGACATACAGAGTCACACCGGCTGACAGCGGCAGAACGTGCGCCGACAGTGGCCGCGAGTACACTGCCGTATTCTCAAACAAAACAACCAGCGCAACACCGGCGAGAGTCGCCAAACCCACCATTAGCGAAGAAGTAGTCGCGCTGCGATGGCTTCTACCCGCCGCCAGCATCATCGACGCAACGGTGAAACCCTCGGGGAGCTTGTGCAGCAGAATCGCGATAAAGATCAACACGCCGAGCTGCGGACTTACAAGTGATGCGACGGCTATCGAGACGCCGTCAAAAAAGGTGTGCACCATCAACGCGCTTACGCCCGCCATCGCAGCGTGGTGCTTCAGCATAGCTTCTTCGTGAATTTCTTCGCCAAAGTGAAAGTGCGGCGCTACGGTGTGCTCCACGAACTGAATCAACAGATAACCACACAACAACCATATCATCGGTTCCAGGGCTGACCCCGACCATTGCTCAATCGACTCCGGTATGATTTTTAGGAAGACCGCTGCCAACATGAAGCCTGCGCCCAGGGCGATAAGATATCTGAGGGCGGCCTGTCCGAGCCTGCGCGATGAGACCAAAACCCCACCCAGCACGTTGGCTGCCGCCGCCGCAAATCCATATCCAATTATGATAAGCGTGGTTCTACCAGTCGCCACCGTTGAGCTCCCCAGCAAAGGTTCGCACTATACCACAGTCGCCTCAGCCCGAGCAGAACTAATCGGCGTTGTGGGTCAAAATCGCCCGACTGGCGCGGCCCCCGAACGGCCACAACCTCTTATCGTTAAATAATTTCACCCTTGACACCCCATTCCATCTGACGTACCATACGGCGCGGTGGAGTGAAGTGGAGTGGAGTGGAACGGATGCGGGAGCCGTTCGGGAGTAGCGGGTTGAATGCTCAGGGGCAACTACACGGTGCGGATGGATGATAAGGGGCGGATAAAGCTCCCCGCCGCCTACCGTCGGTATATTGATGAGCACTATGATAGCGAGTTCTACGTGACAAGTCTCAGCGGCGAATGCGCTCGATTGTATCCGATGGCAGAATGGAGAGGAATCGAAGAGAAGCTGCAGTCGAAGGGGACCAGTTACGCCGCTGTAAGGAAGTTCCTCGACCGGACAAATTATTACGGTCAGCTGGCCGAGGTAGATGCGCAGGGCAGGATACTTGTCCACCCACTGCTGCGCTCGAGCGCGGAACTGGTCGGGGACGTTGCGGTCCTCGGGTATTTGCAATACCTGGAAGTCTGGGAGCTTGACAAGTTCAAGGCTCGAATCGACGGTCAGCCCTTCACTGATGAAGACGCGGCCAGTCTTGCGGCGCTGGGAATATAGCACAGTCAATAACCTGTACGGGCGTCCCTATGCGGGCGCCCCTTGTCTCTCATAGCAGATAGCGCTCATAAGCTGGGCGCCAGCCGAGGGACGCTCGTAACCGTTATTCGAAGAACAAACGTCGATGATCGAGCGGTGGAAGAAAAGACGGCAGAAAAGCATCAACTGCATGATCCAGTCCTGCTCAACGAAGTCATCGATTGGCTGCGTCCCGGAGCGGGGGGCACATTCGTCGACTGCACTGTGGGACTCGGCGGGCACGCGCATGCCATCCTTGCCGCGTCGGCATATACGAGTGTTATCGGTCTAGACCGCGACCTGGATGCGCTGGCCCTCGCTCGCGAGAGGCTGGCGATCTTTGAAGACCGGGTTCAACTGGTCCACGCGAACTTTGAAAACATCGCTGCGGTGCTTGACCAGACCGGGATAAAAGAAGTACGCGGTGTTCTGGCCGATCTCGGAATATCGTCGATGCAACTCGAGCGAAGTGCGCGGGGATTCAGCTTTGCTTCGGAGGCCCCGCTTGATATGAGGATGGACCAAACGAGTGGTCCGACAGCCGCGGAGCTCTTAGGTGAACTAACGGAGCGTGAGCTGGCGGATCTGATCTTTGAATATGGAGAGGAGCGAGGGGCGCGCAAGATTGCACGCCGCATCGTGCACAGCCGTGAGCGGGAGGCGATCGCTACGACAACACAACTCGCCGACATCGTTGTGCGGGCGCTCAAAGTCCCGGGCCGCTGGCGGATACACCCGGCTACTCGAACGTTTCAAGCTCTGCGGATCGCGGTCAATGAGGAGCTGAGGTCGCTCAAACGATTCATCCCTGTCGCCATTTCTTCACTGGAACGCGGCGGTCGCCTGGCAGTCATCTCGTTCCACTCGCTTGAAGATCGGATAGTGAAGCGCACCTTTCTGCGCGAATCAGGCCGCTGCATTTGTGAGGCTCAGCAAATGCGAAGAGGGAAAAGGCTCAAAGGAGCAGCGGTCGATCAGATAGTTTGCGAGTCGTGCGGCGCGGGCAACCGTGTCAGAGTCTTGACGCGCAGACCGGTTCGCCCCGCTGCGGAAGAGATTGAACGCAATCCCCGATCACGCAGCTCCCTTTTGCGTGTTTGCGAAAAGCTCTGACGCCCCCATAAATTCCGTCCCCCCGGAAGCAGCATCGACCAATAGTTGTGAACTGAAGTATCAGGTTACTGACCTGCGGTAAGACGATAAACCAACCGGAGTGAACCCGGCGGTAGGGCAAGGCGGACTTATGACTGACAGATTCTTTCCCGAGAAGCAGATCACCAACGAGCGGGTCGCGCGTCCGGTGAGCGCGCGCGTAATGGCGTGGCTCGCCGCAATTGGCGTGGCTGGCGCGCTGCTGTCGTGCGGCTTTGTGATTAGCGCGCGTCAGCACTTTGAGGCGATTTCGGTGGGTTATCAAAGTGAGGAGTTGAGGCGCCAGTCTGCGAAGCTCGAAGAACGGTTGCGCCAGCTCGAGCTGGAGTACGCCCGGGCTTCTTCTCCGCTCGAGATCGAACGTCGCGCGAAAAAGCTTGGCCTCGGCCGGCCCGAGAAGAGGACGACCGGCGAAACGGCAAACACAAACCGGAGAGACGGGAGGTAGGCGCCAATCCCGCCAGTCCAGAAAGCTGAGCAAATAGCGCCAGCCGGCTAAGCGAGACCATCGCGCCTGCCCTCGGGTGAGCGGTGTGTCCCGTACGGCTTCGGGAGAGCGGGATCAACGTCACAGCGATGTCAACGAATCACAAAGCCTCGGACAAGCGGCTCTCCATTATTCAAGCTGCGATCATCATTTGGATGGTGGCGATCGGCGGGAAGCTCGTCTGGTTGCAGGTCAAGCAGCACGACTGGCTGTTTCAGCGAGCCGCACGTCAACAACAAGCTTCAATCGACCTCAGTCCGTTGCGCGGAGTGATCTACGATCGAAATGGCAACGAGCTTGCGCGATCCGTCGCCGTGAAATCGCTCTACGCATCGCCCGCCGACATAACCGACCGGGACTCCGTCGCCGATACGCTTTCCGAGTTGCTCGGGATTGACCGCGACGAACTCTACAAACGGCTTACTTCCAATCGGGCAGCCGTAGCCATCAAACGGAAGCTGGACGAAAAGGAGGTCGCCAAGGTCGAAAAGCTCGGTCTTCCAGGACTTCGTTTTGTAAACGAAATGAAACGGTTTTACGTCAGCGGGCGAAGCGCAGCGCATCTTCTCGGATTCGTCGATATTGATGAGCGCGGGGTTGGCGGGGTCGAGCTTTCCTACGATAGACTGATTCGGGGTCAAGGTGGGCGCTTGTTG
>JBASRM010000221.1:0-22790 GCA_049273835.1 Blastocatellia bacterium
GGTTGAACTTCAATTCAATGCGTTGCCGTTATAGAAGCGTGTTAGAATGACGCCGCTGCTCCTATTTGTGAGGGTCAGTTCAGTTAACCTCTCGAGGAATTCTTAATGGGTGTGACGGGTAATGGGAACTCCAAAAAACCCCCTCGATCGTTGAGGGTAATGTACAACTGCTCGAAGTGTCCGGCGTACTGTTGCAGCTATGACCGCGTTGAGGTAACCAGACGTGATCTGCTTCGAATTGCTGCTCACTTTGGCATCTCTTACCAGCAAGCAGAGAAGCGCTACACCAAATCTTCTCCGGTGGGTCAAATCCTTCGCCATCAGAAGGACCACATCTACAGAAAGGTTTGTGAGTTTCTTGACACTGAAAAACGTCAGTGCACGATCTATGAAGCGCGCCCGGCCGTCTGCCGAGGCTATCCCGAAAGCCTGCGATGCGGATACTATGACTTTCTTGCAAACGAGCGGCGCCGACAATGCGATCCCGACTTCATACCCTTTGCCTGACTAAGACTTAACTTCCAATCTCGTAGTGTGTTCGAGTCCTTATCGTAAGCATTTGATGAATGCGAAACAGAGAGACGGTTAGCCCGGCGCGGCGTGCGGCTTTCGACATTCTTCTCAGAGTCGACTCGGAACGCGCTTACGCCTCAGTGCTCATTGCGGATCTTTCCCGCTCGGATCTTTTGCGTGAGGACCGCGGGCTTGTTCAAGAAATAGTTCTGGGTGTCCTCCGCTGGCAGCGATCACTCGACTACTTTGTTGAACGCTATGCCGAGCGGGCAATCGAACGTCTGGATCCGCAGGTGTTGATCGCGCTGCGCATGGGTCTTTATCAACTCCGCCACCTGACTCGTATACCTCAATCGGCCGCGGTGAGCGAATCCGTGAAGCTCGTTAAGCGAGCTCGTCTTTCAAGCGCAGCGGGGATGGTCAATGCGGTGCTCCGAAACGCGGCGAGGCATCTGGACGAAACCGCGGGACAGACGATCAGTGATGCGCTGGAACGAATGTCGGTGCAGCTATCGCACCCGCGATGGATGCTCGAGCGCTGGCGATCAGCTTTCGGGGAGCAAGACACCCGAGATCTCGCTCTCGCCAATAATTCTCCCTCGAGCACAGCCTTTCGTGTAAACACGCTTCGCGCCAGTACCGCTGATGTGCTCGCCGATCTCGACGCCGCGAATGTGAAAACGCGAGAGTCAAACATCGCCAAGGGAGCATTTGTCGTCGAGACTGGTCTCGCGTCGGTCATCATGGAGGCGGTTCGCCGTGGAGCGATCTACGTTCAAGATGAAGCATCACAATTAGTTTCAATTTTACTTGATCCGAAGCCCGGTCATCGTGTCCTTGACCTGTGCGCCGCGCCCGGCTCGAAGACCTCTCACATCGCCGCTCTTTCAGACGATCAGGCCACGATCATAGCAAGCGACCTTCATCCCCATCGCTTGATTACGCTTCGCGCTGCGTGTCAGCGACTCGGTATCGAATCGGTCGCAGCGGTTGCGATGGACGCGACCCGCGAACTGCCTTTCAGGCACCACGCAGACAAATTCGACCGCGTTCTGGTGGATGCGCCATGCACCGGGACGGGAACATTGAGGTCCAACCCTGAGATAAAGTGGAGGCTTTTATTCGACGACCTCACCCGGCTGGCCGAGCTTCAACTCCGCTTGCTGGAGCGCGCAGCGTCCGTTGTTGCAAAGGATGGCCGGCTGGTGTATTCGACTTGCTCGATGGAACGCGAAGAGAACGAGGACGTAGTTCGGCGCTTTCTTGAAAGTACGAATCGGTTCAGACTGATTCGACCGGTTGCGCCAACCGATCTGATAACCGGCGACGGCTTTGTGAGGACGTTTCCCCATAAACACAGGAGTGATGGCTTCTTCGCCGCGGTGCTGGAATCACGATGACGAGTTGGTTATGAGAAAGACGGGTTTGGCGATGGTATGTGTGTCCTTCTTGCTTGCGGCATCGGGCGGCATGGGATCATCCCACCGCCTCCAGGCGAGCGGTTCGACGAGGTCTGTTCAAACCCAAACGCGAATCGTGCTACTCGGCACCGGCACTCCAAACGCCGATCCGGACCGTTCGGGGCCTTCAGTTGCGATTGTAGTAAATAACACTCCTTATCTCGTCGATTTCGGCCCGGGCGTCGTGAGGCGGGCGTCGGCGGCGTTTCAAAAAGGGGTTCAAGGGTTGGCGGTCAAAAACCTCAACCGGGCTTTTGTGACTCATCTTCATTCGGATCACACTGCCGGATACCCGGATTTGATCCTTACTCCGTGGGTGCTCGAAAGGGAGCAGCCGCTCGAGGTCTATGGCCCCAGAGGCATCAAGGCTATGACCGAGCACATATTGAAGGCGTATCGCGAGGATATCGATATCAGACTGCGCGGCGGCGAGCCTTCGAACAAATCCGGGTTTAGAGTCATCAGCCATGAGATCAAGCCGGGTATTGTGTTCAAAGACACGAATGTGACGGTGAAAGCTTTTCGCGTCAATCACGGGTCCTGGCGCGATTCATACGGTTTTCGCTTCGAGACCCCGGACCGCACCATCGTCATCTCGGGAGACTGCCGGCCAAGCCCCTCGGTTCTCCAAAACTGCAACGGCTGCGATGTTCTGATTCACGAGGTCTATTCTCAAACTGGATTCGCCACGCGCGCTCCAGCATGGCAACAGTACCATTCTCGTTATCACACCTCTTCGCGGGAGCTGGCTGAGTTGGCAACAAAGGCGAGTCCCGGCTTGCTGGTGCTCTACCATCAGCTTTTTTGGGGCACCAGCGAGGAGGATTTGTTGAAAGAAGTTCGCGCGGGTTATGCCGGCAAGGTGGTGTCCGGCCACGACCTGGATGTTTATTAGAGTCGTTTGATAAATATGAATGAGGTCAAGATCACCATCGAGCAGATCGGACGAGCGGCGGGGCGCATAGCCTCAATCGCTCGCCGCACGCCGCTCGAGCGGTCGCGTTGGTTGTCGATTGCGCACCGGCGAGACGTTTTTCTGAAACTCGAGTGCTTTCAGCTTACTGGCTCATTCAAGATTCGTGGCGCAATGGCGAAGCTGTCGGCCCTCAACAACGAAGAACGGGAGCGTGGCGTGCTGACGGTTTCCGCGGGGAATCATGGACTTGCCGTCGCACACTGTTCTGAAGCGCTGGGACTCGAGGCGACCATCGTCGTCCCTGAATCAGCTTCGCGGGCGAAGGTTGAAGCCATACGCCGGTACCAGGTCACTCTGATCGAGCGCGGCGCCGCCTATGACGATGCCGAGCGTGCCGCACGCAAGATGGAACGTGAAGGCGGTGCGACCTTCATTTCACCGTACAACGATCCTGAGGTGATAGCCGGACAGGGGACCATCGGTCTTGAGATCCTCGAGGACTCACCCCAGATCGAGGCGGTAGTTGTTCCGGTCGGGGGCGGCGGGCTGCTTGCGGGAGTGGCCGCGGCAGTGAAGGCACTCAATCCACAAATAAGAGTTTACGGGGCCGAGCCGCTGACTTCGCCGACGATGACCGCGGCGCTGCAAGCCGGACAGATTGTAGAGATCGAAGAACAGCCCACCATCGCGGACGGCTGCGCGGGAAACATCGAGCCGGACTCGATAACGTTTCCAATCATCCAGCAACACGTTGACGGAATCATTCTAGTGACCGAAGAGTCGATTCGAGACGCGATCTCGCATGTCGCTCGAGAGGATCATATGATCATCGAAGGCTCGGCTGCGGTTAGTATAGCCGCGCTCAAAGACTCGCGGCTTGAAGGTCAGAGCGTAGCGGCGATAGTGAGCGGTCGGAACATTAGCCTTGAGCTGTTCGGCGCGATAATCACCGCTAACCGCTAAGTACATGTGAACTGGAACGAGAAGTCGTGATCAGGACCTGTTGGTTTCCATCGAGACTGTCAGGACGATGGCAATCAACCGCTGATTTACGCGGACTGGCGTAACGCTGATCTACGCGGATCAGCGTGAATCTGCGAACCGGAGGCCGCGAGAATCAGCGGTGAATTGTGCATCCGATTGTAAGGACGATGGCAATCAACCGCTGATTTACGCTGACTGGCGCAACGCTGATCTACGCGGATCAGCATGAGTCTGCGAACCTAAGGCCGCGAGAATCAGCGGTGAATTGTGCATCCGATTGTTTGCTCTCTCTTGTTTGCTCTTTGCTCTTTGTCGACCTCATGACTAGAATAGCTGCGAACAAGCAGTGAACAGAACACAGGAATGAACGCCACGATTGCTTTCAAATGACTCGGTGACAAACACCATGCTTTGCTCCGCGCGTTCGACGTGCTCAACCGAGCCCACTCAGCTACTCGAAAATCAGGGAGGGTGTCTCATGTCTGAAGCAGGCCTGCTGATGTTGCGCCAAACATCAAACTGCGCACTCTCGTGCAAGCGCCTCAGGTGTCACATTTCAGTATTGTCCGTATTGTTCGCGCTGATGTGCGCCTCAACACCGCCCAATGCGTTGGGCATTGTGCGGTCACAGACATTTCGCGGGACGATTCTGGGGACGGTGACGGATGTGAACGGCGCGGCGATACCGGATGCCCTTGTCACGGCCAGGAATGTCGCAACCGGACTCGAGCGCGCCACGATAACCGACTCGGCCGGGAACTACGCGATCCCGGAACTGCCGATTGGGACTTACGAGGTGACGGTCAACAAGACCAATTTCAAAACGGCTAAGGTTACCGAGGCCAAGGTTGAAGTCGCCGGCGACCGCCGGGCCGACGTCACATTGCAAGTTGAAGGCGGCTCGGAGAGCGTTGACATTCAGGCGAACGCTGTCCAGGTTGAATCTACAACCAACACACTTGGCGGCACGATCGCCGGGCGAGAGGTCGCCGACCTCCCCATCAACGGGCGAGACTTCACCAAGTTCCTGGTGCTGGTTCCCGGCGCGACTGGAGACCCCTCAGGCGCAACCGATTCACCGGGCTCGTTCGGATTGTTCAGCGCAAACGGGAACCGCGGGCGCTCGAACAACTACCTGCTGGACGGCACCGACATGAACGACGGTTATCGCAATCTGCCGGCCATCAACGAAGCCGGGGTGTTTGGGACACCGGCGACGATTCTGCCAGTCGAGGCGATCGCCGAAGCCGCGATACTATCTAATTTCGAGGCGGAGTACGGCCGGAACTCCGGCGCGATCGTAAACATAGTTACTAAATCGGGCACCAACAATATTCACGGCTCGCTGTTCGAATTCTTCCGGAACAACTGGTTGGACGCGCGCAATTTTTTTAATCCGAAACCGGACCCTCAGACTGCGTTTCGCAACAATCAATTCGGGCTGGCGCTGGGCGGTCCTTTTGTCAAGAACAGGACCTTCTGGTTTACAAGCTATGAAGGACAGCGCGAGCGGGTAGGTCTGAACTCGGTGGCGCGGGTCCCCGATCCCCGCGAGATCGCGGCGCTTGGCGGCCCGCAGAATCCTGTCATCGCGAAGCTGCTTGCGAGAAACCCGTGGCCGGCGCCCAACCGCCCGGTCGCGTTGTTCGATTCAAGCCCCAACCTGTTCGTTACCACGCCTGCCAGCAATGACATCGACAGCTTCATCTACAAAATGGATCATTCGTTCAATGAGCGAAACCAGGTGACCGGGCGCTACTACTACGGCACCAGCGATCAGTCATTTCCATTGGCGATACTTGCAGGCAACGTGCTTCCCGGCTTCAACACCATCACGCCCACATCGGTGCACCTGGTGTCGCTTTCCTACGTAAAGGTCGTTTCGCCCCGGAAAGTCAACGAAGCTCGATTCGGTTACAACCGCTTCGACGAAGGCTTCTTCCCTCAGGATAGCGAGTTCGATCCTCGATCCATCGGTCTGAACACTGGAATCCAGGGGCCCCAGGACTTCGGTCTTCCGTTCATACGAATTAGAAACGATCCCGACTTCGGCTCATCGATCGCCTCCCTGGGCGCAACGCTGTCGGTGCCGCGCGCGCGGGTGGACACCAACTGGCATTTTATCGACAACTTCTCCTGGAAGCTGGACCGCCACGAGATCAAGTTCGGGTATGAGTTTCGCCGCACGTTTGTCAACGCGTTCTTCGACGCGGGCTATCGCGGGCGTTTGGACTTCGCATCGCTCGAGGATTTTCTCAGCGGCACGCTGAGCGGCGGACGGGCGGCGATCGGAGATTCGCGGCGCAATACTTTTCAGAACTCACACGCCGGCTACATTCAAGACAGCTTCCGCTGGACCCGCAATCTGACGTTCAACCTTGGATTGCGCTACGACTACTTCGGCGTGATCGACGAGAAGAATGGATTGCTTAGCAACTTCGATCCCGCGCGCGGATTGGTGTTAGTAGGGAATGGCGGTCTCGACCGTTTGTATGAACGTGATCTGAATAACTTCTCGCCGCGTATCGGACTTGCCTGGGATGTAACCGGCAAGGGCAAGACTGTTGTTCGCGCGGGCTGGGGTCTTTTCTACGATGCCTTTTCGCAGGACTTCTTTGTAGGCCAGCTTCCCTTCAATACTTTCAACCCCGGTCCGGCTTATAACCCGGTCGGACCGGCGCCGATCCTGTTTTCGTTCTCTACAACTCCCGAGATCAAGGCGGGGGTTCCAATATTCACCGACTTCCTTGATTCGGATGTATTCGCAGTCGATCGCCACCTGCGTACGCCATACGTTCAGAATTTCAACCTTAACATCCAGCAAGAGCTGTTCAAGAACGTTTTGTTCCAGGCCGGCTACGTCGGTTCGCACGGCACAAAGCTCTTTCGATATCGAGATATCAATCAACCGTTCAATCCAGGCGGCGCGCGGCCCTTTGATAACGGGCCCTTCGCGCCCTCGGGAGAACCGTTTTTCTACGTAAACAATCTCGAGACGACGGCGAATGCGCACTACCACGCGCTGCAGACAAGCCTGACGATGCGCGAACGCCACGGCATCACGTCAATGCTCAACTACACCTGGTCGCACTCGATCGACAACGCGTCGGATGGCCAGGACTACGTAGCAAACGCTACGCAACCGGACAA
Organism: Blastocatellia bacterium; assembly: GCA_049273835.1. Lineage (GTDB taxonomy): Bacteria > Acidobacteriota > Blastocatellia > UBA7656 > UBA7656 > Onstottus_A. The sequence continues at coordinate 7,024 of JBASRM010000221.1, forward strand.
CAGTCACCGGCCGGATCAGGAGCGAGCCAGTTCCAACTTCGATGTGAGGCACAGATTAGTCTGGTCATTCACGTATGATGTCCCGACTTTTTGGAAAAGCTTTCCGCGACTTGGTGATGGATGGCAGTTGAACGGAATCCTCACGCTTAGGACCGGGAGTCCTTTTCATGTGAACTTGTTTGACGACTACAACGGCACGGGCGAATTCTTTCCCCGGCCCGACATCGCCGGCGATCCGTTCGCGGGCACGAGAGGTCCGGATAACTTCTTGAACCTATCTGCATTCAAGGTGCCTTGCACGCTTGATCCTTCAGGCGATGGAAGCGCCGGCTCGTGCATACCCGGCACCCAGCATTTCGGCAGCCTCGGTCGCAACTCGCTCGTCGGGCCGGGCTACGCGAATCTTGATTTGTCGGTGTTCAAGACCACTCCGCTGGGCGAACAGGTGAAGCTTCAGTTCAGGGCGGAGGTGTTCAACGTTCTCAATCACCCGAACTTTTCGTCGCCGTTGCTGCCGGGCTTTTCGGTGGATGCAAGCTTCAACGGGATCGATGCGGTGACTGGCCGCGGCATCGGGTTCCTGCCGATCACGGTGACGCCCGATGTTGGGATTGGGAACCCGTTTCTAGGAGGAGGGGGGTCGAGAAATATCCAACTAGCGGTGAGACTAACGTTCTGATCAGCGCGGTGTCTGCTGCCGGGCGACTGCAGATAGAACCGGTTTATGCCGCCAACTCACCCATAATGCGAATCCCTTCGAGGCTGTTCGCCGCGCAGATCAGCGTGCTCACGCCGGCTTCGCGCCACGCCGCGAGTTTATCTTTTATTCGATCGCGCGGGCCGCACAGGGCGATCTCATCGACCAGCTCGTCGGGCACGGCAACGATGGCCTCGTTCTTCTTGCCGGCAAGATACAGGTCTTGAATAGTCTTTGCCGCATCTTCGTAGCCGTATCGGCAAGCCAGCTCGTTGTAGAAGTTCTTGCCGCGCGCCCCCATGCCGCCGATGTACAGCGCCAGATTGGGTTTCACCTGCATTCGGCATTCGTTCACGTCCTCGCCGACGACAACGTTCACAGTCGGAGCTATGTCGAAATTGGTGAGCGTCTTTCCGTCGCTTCGTTTCGCGAATCCCTCGTCCAGCGACTTTCGAAACACGTTCATTCGTTGAGGCGAAAAGAAAACCGGCAGCCAGCCATCCGCGATCTCGGCGGCGAGCGCGACATTCTTCGGACCAATCGCGGCAATGTAGATGGGTATGCTCGAGCGCAGCGGATGCACGATAAGCTTGAGAGGTTTTCCCAATCCAGTTCCGCCTCGCACCGGTATATCGTAGTACTCGCCGTGATGTTCGAGCGGCTGCTCGCGCTTCAGGATCGTACGCACTATCTCGACGTATTCGCGTGTTCGGGTGAGCAGCTTGCCGTAGACAACTCCGTGCCAGCCTTCTACAACCTGGGGGCCGGAAGCTCCGATCCCCAGCATGAATCGTCCGCCAGTTAACAGATCGATAGTCGCGGCGGTCATCGCAGTCATCGCCGGAGTTCGCGCGGGCATCTGCATGATCGCAGTCCCAACATTGATCCGTTCGGTGTGAGCGGCAAGCCACACCAGCGGCGAGACCGAGTCCGAGCCGTAAGCCTCTGCAGTCCACAGCGAGTGATAGCCGAGTCGCTCGGCTTCTCGAGCTATGGCGATGTTGTCAGAAGGGCCGGAACCCCAGTAACCAAAATTCAATCCGAGTCGCATAAAGCCTCCTCGCTTATGCAAATCTGAAGACAGTGTAATCGGGAGCGGGTATCCAATCAACGGAGCGGCGCCTTGAATCGGGTGATTCGGAATCGAGATTATTCGTTCGCGCTGCAGGGATTACATGAATTGCCGTCGTCTGAAGGCCTTGACATCTGCGGCGCTGAGTTCAAACCACTCGCCGTTTCTTCGCTTCGACTCGAATCGCTTATGCCCGTACGCCTCTATGCCGATAGGGTCATCAGTGCGGATAACGTGCCCGGTGTTCGCTTTTTCCGGAAGTTGAATCGCGAGTTCGCGCTCCCGGCGCCCCAACGCATTGCTCCTTCCGATCTTGTAGAAGTTCCTCGCCTTCAGAAGATATACAAACTCGATCTCCTCGACGGTTGCTTTATCTTCATCGAGTTGAACTTTGTCCCGTTCAGCAACTGCCTCGCACATAGCGACAACATCCTTCAAGTTCCCTCGTTCTCCACAGTATTCTCCGACTTTCGAAACCAGCTCTCTCTTTGAGCCGAGGCGATTGAATACAGTGTGGCTCGGAAAATCGCTCTCATTGCGAGCCTTGATACGTAGATCGCCCGAGACGGGGAAGTGACCAAGTTCCCTGGCAAGAAGTTAATCAACCAGAGTCGGCCGCCTTATCTGACACCTTATCCTTAAACGTCAACAAGAAAAACAGGGCGATCACTGCGGCGAATGCGCACGGGATGTACCAAATCATCGCCCAGTCCTTCAGTCCGTTTACGGTGTAGGCATCCACGATCAGCCCGGACACCAGCGAGCCAAGCCCGATGCCTACGCCATAAGTAATCAAGGCTATAAACCCCTGCGCGCTCGCGCGAATGTCCTTCGAGGCTTTTCGATCGGTGTAGATCTGGCCGGTGACGAAAAAGAAGTCATAGCAGATTCCATGCAAGAGAATGCCGCCATATAACATCCAAACCGACGGGCCTAAATTCCCGTTGGCGAACAGGGCGTAACGAGCCACCCACGCGAGCATACCAACCAACAACATCTTCTTTACGCCAAGCCTGATGAAGAACCACGGCATCAGGATCATAAAAATGACTTCCGACATTTGACCCATGGTCTGTTTGCCCGCCACGCCCTGCATCCCCAGGTCGTTCAGAAACAGGTTGGTGAAGTTGTAATAGAAAGCGAGCGGTATCGATATCAGCAGTGAACAAAGCACAAAAATGAAAAACGCCCGTTCCTTCATCAGCCTGAGCGCTTTGATCCCGAGCACTTCGCCGGCGCCGATCTCCTTTCCGACATTCTGGGGCGGGGTGTTTGGCAGCGTGAACGAATAGAGACCCATCAAGACCGAAGCGACTGCCGCCATTTTCATCGGCAGCGAGCTTTTTTCAACGTCCGCGAGAAACTTGAACTGAACAAGCGTAATCGTCAGCCCGGCCGCTATCCAACCGATGGTCCCCCACACTCGAACCCGCGGAAACTCCGCATCCGGACTCTTCATTTGATGAAACGATACCGCGTTTACCAATGCAAGCGTGGGCATGTAAGCAATGTTATAAAGCAAAAGGCCCAGAATGAGCGGGCCGGCAGCAGTAACGTCAGCCGATGCATACAGGATCACCGCGCCAACAAGGTGCAAGACCCCCATGACTTTTTGGGAAGCGAAATACCGATCGGCGATCATCCCAACGAAGAAAGGAGAGATTATCGCCGCGATGTTGTTCATCAAATACGTGTAGCCAATCTGACTGCCGCTGAATCCGATACTGCCCAGATGCGTCCCCAGGGTTACAAACCACGAGCCCCAAACAAAGAACTCGAGAAACATCATGATGCTGAGCCGCAAGTAGGTTCTTCGATCCATCCGTTTTCTCCCGATTCTCGGATTCAGCAAAAACAGTTCGTAGCATCGCCTTATGTTGGCTAACTTTATCCCCCGCTGAGAGCCAGCAGTATGGACACTTCATCCTCAGGACGCAACGGCGCGGAGAGCGAACCCGCCTGGTCGTGATTGATGAAGATTTTGATATGCGGGCGAATCGAGTCCTGCTCGTCGATAATCCGAAAGCGAAAGCCCGGATAGCGCTGATCCAGGTCCCGAAGCAGTTCGTAGAGGGTCGCCCCGCTCGCCTCTACTTCGTCTTTCTGTCCGGTGTATGACCTCAGCGCCGATGGAACGAATACCTTCACTTCAGAAACTCCGCCGCCTCGACGGCGTAAACGTGCGGGAGATTTCTTGCCAGGCATCTCCACTTCCGGCCTGCGCGCTTGCTGCCCCAAACCTCTCCGTTCGTCGTGCCGAAGTAGATTCCTACCGGCGAGTACGAGTCCGCCGTCATCGCCTGACGCTTGACCGTCATCCACGCGTGTTTCCCGGGAAGACCCTTGTCTAATCGCTTCCAACTCTGTCCGGCATCGCGCGTCACGTAGGCTGCAGGCTTCCCGTCCGGGCTCGTGCGAGGCCACACCGTCGTGCCGTCCATGGGAAACACCCACGCTGTCTCCGGGTCTCGTGGATGAAGCACCATCGGAAAACCTATGTCGCCCACCTTCTTCGGCATGTTATCGCCGATGCGCACCCAAACCCCTTCGCCGCGCTCCATGCGGTAAATGCCACAATGGTTCTGCTGAAATAACCGATCAGGCTTCAGGGGGTGAAGTCTCACACAATGCGGATCGTGACCATACTCAGGATCAGGGATGGGCAAAAAGTCAGCGACGCAACCCTTGTTGATCGGCTTCCAATCAGCCCCGCGATCGGTACTCTCAAAGACGCCGCCACCCGACATGCCTATGTACATATGGTTCGGGTCGCGCGGGTCAATCAAGATGGAATGCATCTTGGCCCCGTCCGGGGTTCCATCTCCCATTCCCCCTATCCAGCTTCCTCGCATCGGATGGTCGTTGAAACCCGCAATTCCTTCCCAGGTTTCGCCTCCGTCTTCTGATCGGAACAAGCCCTGAGGCGACGAGCCTGCGTACCAGACGCCCGGCTCGGTCTCGTGTCCCGGCGTAAGCCAGAAGACATGATCGACGACCAACCCTTTCTCGCCTTCCGGAGCCTTGGGAAAGGCCGGGGGTCTTTGAGCTTCAATCCATGTTTTTCCAAGATCGTTCGAGCGAAACACCGTCGGGCCGAGGTGTCCAGTGCGGCAACCCATCAGAATTGTTCGTCGGTCGCGGGGGTCCTGAACCATGTGATGAACCATCTGGCCGAGGAAAATGGGCTCCGAAAGTTTCCACTTTTTTCGGTTCTTGCCGCCCCGCAGGATGAAGGCGCCTTTGCGAGTGGAGACTAGCAGCGCCAGCGGGCCCGTGGCAGGCCGGGGGCGGTGGTTGGTGTCTGCTACAGACGGGGTTTTGTTTGAGTCATCAGATTTCGGCATAAGGGGCTCCCTGAACTCTGGTTTTTAGAGGTTGCATTATACATGCTGAATGGCGGGTTTGCATTGTCGGCGAACCTCCGACATTCCCCGCCAATCAACGCGAACCGGGCAGTCAACGGCGGCGGCATCAAAGATTGAGCGTCTCTGTGGAGCGCCTTGCGCCGGATCACACGCAGGGAGTCGCCACTCGAGTTTGGTTAAAGCCCTCACTCTCGAAACCGGCATTCAGCTTTGCCTTATTAGCATTTCGACCGGAGTGTCAAATGCAAACCTCTCGATCAAAGGATGTGACAGCATATAGTCAAGATTGTCCTCGAGATTGGCTTGTTCATCGGCGCGTACGGCGGCATCGCTTCTAACCACCAGCGCCAAATGCGCATTCTCGGAGGCCCTGAACAGAGCATCCATCCTGAGACAGAATGTGAAAGGTTCGTGACTCAGATTCATCGTCATATATTGTTCCACCGGGTCGTGCTCATCATTGCAGCTAATCTCCTTTGGAGTCGAACCCAGCTCAAACTCGCTGCCTGCCACCTTCGTCCGAATCAAATGGCGGTTGCCATCTCTCATCGAATCCGGAACGGCGTACCTGAACGCGTGTTTACCATTGCCCTTTCCCGCTCTCAACAGGTCCGGGCGGAATGCGTTCGCGGCAACCATCGCCACAAAGCTCTCCCCATCATAAATTTCAACATTGAGAGGAGTATCAGGCTGGTTCTTATCCCAGACCCATCCTTCGGTGCCGTAGCAATCGGAGAGGTCGTGGTAGCCTTCATAAGCCGGATTGGCGCTTTCAATGGTCAGCATTGCGGCCCACGCGGCGCGAGAATCCACAAATGTGGTCGAGCAGCCCATGTTCGCGGTGGTTATCGGAATCACCCAGAGCCGCCGCCCGAGCCTCATATTGCGTTTCCTGAAATCTCTCCGGGACGGGCGGTAAGGTTTTCGTAAGATGCGGGAGTAATCCGGTAAGGAACCGGTGAACGGCTCGTCGAGCTTTGGCTTTTTGCGGGCTGGTTCCGGAGTCAAATCAAATCGCGCTCCGAGCGACTCGATCGTTGCCAGGGTCTCATCGTTCATCCATCGGTCGCCGAAGCGGAATGACCGGCACGGCCGCTTGAACGTTTCCTGGAATGCCTCGAAGCTCGAACGCACGCAATGGTCCACCCATACCTGGTTTCCAAAGTCTTGAATCCAGCCTCCGTTTTGGTCGTCCCAACGCCAGGCGTGAGCGTGCAATCCGATCTCATCGCCCGCTGATTCCAGCTCATCGAGCAACTTTCGGTAGCGGGTAACCGCCCATCCGGCCGAGCCATAAGTCTCCGCGATCTGCGGATCCATTCGAAAGAACCAGCAGAAATGAACCGGTAGCCGGGTGGCGGCCACCAACAAAGGCCTGACCTGCATGAAAAACTCAAAGCTCTTTTCAAAACCAGTCCAGTCCTGTTTGTCGTGTGGATTGATTGCACGTTCGTTCGGTTCGACATCGATGCATATCAGAACGGATTTTCGTTTGATCAAGACACTTGTAATTCAATCGCAAGTGAAGGGTTGTTGTCTATTCCTTTTCGCTCTCTTCAACGGCGCGCGCTTTCTCGATTTCGGTTCGAATCGGACTAAGCTTCCTGTCAGCCAGCAGCTTGTTGAATCGCACCGCATCGCCGGCGAGCGTTTCGCTCAATCGGGATTGAAGCGCGTCCAATTGAGCGGACAGCTCGCGGAACACCACGTAGGATTGACCGGTCGGCCGCCCATCGCCGGTTTCAATGCTGCGACGCAGCGCGGCAATTTGATTGTTCAGCTTGATCGGGAAATTCAGCGGGTCCTGATTGCTCCGGTTTCGGACCTGGTACAGGTCTTCTTCGACCGCGCTCAATTTCTTGGCAAGCGATTCTCCCGCTTCTGAAACAACGCTGTCCTTTGCCTTCTCCGCCCGATCGTTGATCTGCTTTTTGATCTCACGGATCAGAATCACCATCTTATTCGCTTCGCTTGTTTCATTGCGGACCTTCATCGCAAGACTGAATTGCTCGGCGAGATCGGCGTCGGTTATGTTCTTCAGCCGCGGGTCTCTCTTGATCGTCAGTGATTGGTTTTGTGTTTTGCCGTTGGCGGTCAGGCGAACCTGATAGTTCCCCGGCGGCGCAACCGGCCCGTCTTCGGCGCGAGCACTCCACAAAATCATTCCGTCGAATACCGTAGCGCCCGAATATCGCAAGTTCCACGTAAAGCGATTGGTTCCTGCCTTCCGGGCCGGCGCTCGAAACAGGGCGGGCCCAGGGAACTCGTCCTCCTCGCCGCCCGGCCTCGTCCTTGGCTTGTCATCTTCAACAGAACCCGTGAAGGTCCGAACCACCGCACCCTTCGCATCCAGAATCTCGATAGTCACTTTCTCGGCTGGTTGTTTCAAGTAGTAGTCAATCGCCGCCTGACTGACCGACCTGATTGCCGGCGCCGGCTGGAAAAGATGAACGTCCGACTTTGCGATATCGGGGGTGAGCTGACGAAGCACGCCGATGCCGTCGAGAATGTAAAACGATCTGCCGTGAGTTGCGATTACCAGGTCGTTCTCTTCGACCACCAGATCGGGCACTTGTGTGTCGGGCAGATTCAAGCCGAGTGATTGCCAGTTCGCGCCGTCGTCAAACGAGACGTAGATCCCGTGTTCAGTGCCGGCGTAGAGCAGCCCCGCTCGCTTGGGATCCTCGCGCACCGCGTGAACGTAGTCTTCCCCGCGAATGCCGTTCACGATCTTCGTCCAGGTCTTTCCATAGTCGTCGGTCTTGAAGATGTAGGGCCGGCGATCATCCAACTGGTAACGCTTGGCCGCAAGATAAGCGGTGCCGGTTTTGTGCGGAGAAGCTTCGATCAGGCTGATGCGGCTGAATTCGGGCAATCCCGGCGGTGTGATCTTCGCCCATCTCTTGCCGCCGTCCCGCGTGATGTACGCCAACCCGTCATCCGAACCGGTCCAGATGGTGTTGGCTTCAAGGAGTGAGGGCGCGATAGTGAAAATCGTCCCGTAGATTTCAGGTCCGTTCTGATCCTTGGTGATCGGCCCGCCGGAATCGCCAAGCGTCTTGGGATCGGCGCGAGTCAGATCCGAGCTGATACGCTCCCATGTCTGGCCGTCGCTGGTAGTCCTCCAGAGATGCTGCGACGAAGTGTAAAGGACGTTGGGATCATGAGGCGAAAACACAATCGGGAAGGTCCACTGCCAACGTTCCTTGAGTGCGCTCGCGGGCATCCCGGAAAAGAAAAGCGGATAAACTTGAATGTCGCGAAGATGCCCGGTCGAGCGATCGAACCGAGTCAGCAAAGCCCCCTGGCTTCCGGCATAAAACAGATCCGGGTTCCTGGGATGAGGCGCGATGTACCCGCTCTCTCCCCCGCCTACCGCGTACATCACGGTTGGCGTTCTCCCTCGTCCACCGGCTTCGCTTGAAACGCACACAGTGGAGTTGTCTTGCTGAGCGCCGCAAACGTGATAGGGAAAGTCCCGGGTGGTTGCGACGTGATATAGCTGAGCTGTGGGATAATCCTGTCGCGTCCAGGTCTCGCCTCCATTGTTTGATACGTTACCACCACCATCGTTGCTGTTTATCATGCGCCGCGGATCGTTGGACGCAATCCAAAGGTCGTGGTTATCGCCGTGCGGGACCCGAATGGTCTTGTAAGTCTTGCCGCCGTCGGTTGACTTGTAAAATCCGGTGTTGAGTACGTAAACGGTATCCCGTGCTTTCGGATCGGCGTAGAGTCTCGAGTAGTAAAACGCGCGTTGTCTGAGTTTTCGATCATCACTGATCCTTTTCCAACTGGCGCCTGCGTCGTCCGAAATGAATACTCCTCCGTCTTCGGCTTCGATAATCGCGTAGACTCGGTTTCCGTCGGCGCCGGAAACGCTGACCCCAATCTTGCCGATAATTCCTCTCGGCAGACCCGCATTTCGAGTGATTTCGATCCAGTTATCGCCGCCGTCTGATGACTTAAACAAACCGCTCTCAGGACCGCCGCTCGATAGGCTCCAGGGAGTTCGATAAGCATCCCAGATCGCAGCGAAGATGATTTGCGGATTCTTCGGATCGAAGGTGAGATCGACTGCGCCGGAATGATCGCTGCGGAACAACACCTTCTGCCAGGACTTGCCCGCGTCTTTCGAGCGAAAAACGCCTCGCTGGTCGTTGGGGCCGTAGGGATGCCCTAGCGCCGCGGCATAGACGATGTCTGGGTTGGAAGGATGAACACGAATTCGCGAGATGGCTTGGGTGTTGGCTAGACCGACGTGACTCCAGCTCTTACCCGCATCAGACGTTCTGTAGACACCGTCGCCCTGCATGACATTGCCGCGCAGTTGGGTTTCGCCCATTCCTATGTAAACAACATCGGGGTTGGATTCGGAGACCGCGATCGCTCCGATCGACGAACTCTTGATCTGGCCGTCGGTGACAGGTCTCCAGGTCAGCCCGGCATCCACGGTCTTCCACAATCCACCGCCGACGGCGCCGAAGTAATACTCGAGTGGCCGGCTGGTGCTGCCCGCGCAAGCGATCGAGCGGCCCCCTCGAATTGGACCAATGCTTCGCCAACGCAGCGCGTTGAAGAAAGAAGAATCGTATTTCCCGGTTGACTCGGTCGCCGATGATTGAGCACGAGGATTCGCTGCAAGTAGCGAGGCGGCCGTTACGCTCACGCCAAGGAAAAGTAGTGTGCGCATCATTGTTCGTTGCATTCTGAGTTCTCCGCGTGGGTTTTCAAGCCCGCTTAGCGGGCTGAACGATAACGCTGATCACATCCGGATGCAATCTCTGCGTCCGCGCGCTGGATGTGGCGTAGACTGTCCAGTCTGCGGTTGCGGGATCCGCGGACTGAACAGTCTACGGTACAACAATCGGCCGTTTTGATATAATCCTGCCCCGACCAACATCCCTCGAAAGGACAAAATGGCTGACCAAGTGATTCTCACCGGCGTCTCAGACAGAGTCGCGACCCTGACATTCAACCGGCCTGACAAACTGAACGCGCTCAGCATGGATTTGATAGCCCAATCCATTCACACCTTGAACGCGTGGAGTCGCGATGCCGAAATAGGCTGCATCGTCGTCACTGGCGCCGGCAGGGCGTTTTGCGCGGGCGGCGATGTTTCCACGATGGCTCAAGATGACAGCGAACCTCTCGAGCAAAAGATCGACCGGTTGCGCCAGATGCAAGAACTGAGCTGGTTGCTTTACAACATGCCCAAGGTCACGATCGCCGCGGTAAACGGATTCGCGATGGGCGCGGGGCTGGGAGTTTGCCTCTCGTGCGATCTGCGAATTGCTTCTGACAAGGCACGGTTCGGGACGGCTTATGCGAAGGTCGGTTACGGCGGCGACTTCGGAACAACCTGGCTACTTACTCGCTGCGCAGGCGCACCGAAGGCGAAGGAGCTCTTTTTCCTCGGTGACATAATCGACGCAAATGAAGCTCATCGCCTCGGGTTGGTCAATCGGGTGGTGGCGAGCGAAAGCCTGGATTCCGAGGTTTCCAGCATCGCGGCCCGCATAGCACACGGGCCACTGACCAGTTACCGCTACATGAAGGCGAACGTGAATATGGCTTCCAGCGCCGATTTCAGGACTTTGCTTGATCGTGAGGCAGAAACCCACATGCGCTGCTCGATGACCGCCGACCATAAGGAAGGCGTTGAGGCGTTCAAGCAGAAGCGCGATCCGAAATTCGTCGGAAGGTGAAGGGGAGGTTGGGATGGACTTTCGTGAAATCATCTATTCGAAAGAGAACCGGGTTGCTACGATTACGTTGAATCGGCCCTCCAAGCTCAACGCTTACTCAGAAGTCATGGTACACGAGGTAATGACGGCGCTCGCTGACGCGCGCGATGACGACGAAGTGCGCGCGGTGATTATCACCGGTGCCGGACGCGGCTTCTGCTCCGGCGGCGACATCAGCCGCGATTTCCAGTATCCCGCCCGCTACCGTGGCCACCGCATGGAGGCCATGCTCGAAATGCGTGAGAACATGCATCAACTTGTGATCCAACTTCGTCGCTTCGATAAGCCAACCATAGCCGCGGTGAACGGGGCAGCAGTCGCGGGCGGTCTGACATTGGCGTTGTGTTGTGATTTTCGCATCGCCGCCCAGAGCGCCCGGCTCGGAGACACGAGCCTGAAATTCGCGCTGATCCCGGATGAAGGCGGTGCCTATCTGTTTCCAAAATACATGGGTCTGCAGAACGCGTTGAAGATGTCGCTTTTCTCGGAGGTGTATCCCGCGGCGAAGGCAAAAGAACTTGGTCTTATCACGGAAGTAGTGCCCGACGAGGAGCTGATGCCGGCCGCCCGCCGCTGGGCGGAGGCGTTGGCGGATGGGCCGCCCATCGCGATACGCATGGCCAAGCGAATGATGTACAAGCAACAGAGCATGGATTTGGAGAACGCGTTGGAAGACGCAGCCCTTGCGATAATGGTCACCAACTACTGCGAGGATGTTAAAGAAGGGACCGCCGCATTTCACGAGAAACGCAAACCCGATTTCAAGGGCCGTTGACGCTTCTTCGTCGCGGTCTTGCGAGTTCTGCCTCTCTGCGCGAACTAATAACCGCCGGGATTAAAGCGAAAGGATCGCAACACAAGGAGGAATCGACCGTGTCTTTATCCCACGAACTGGCTTTTATCGATGCGGCCGCCCAGGCTGAGTTGGTTCGAAAAAAGGATTTGAAACCGATCGAATTGATCGAGGCAGCCATCGAGCGAATCGAGCGCGTCAACCCACAAATCAACGCGGTCATTACGCCGATGTTCGATGAAGCACGCTCGACAGCGAACGGGACCTTGCCCGACGGTCCATTCACCGGCGTGCCGTTTCTGCTGAAGGACCTGCTCGCTGCTTACGCTGGTGTACGTATGGCTTCGGGGTCCGTGTTCATGCGTGAGTTTGTTCCCGATCACGACACGGAACTTGTCTCACGTTTTAAGCGCGCCGGTCTGATCGTGGTCGGCAAGACCAACACTCCCGAGTACGGCATCATGCCCACGACCGAGCCCGCGCTGTTCGGTCCAAGCCGCAACCCGTGGGACGCAACTCGCGCGACCGGTGGCTCAAGCGGCGGCTCAGCGGCCGCGGTCGCGGCGGGCATCGTTCCGTTTGCACACGCCAACGACGGCGGCGGGTCGATTCGAATCCCCGCCTCGTGTTGTGGGCTGTTTGGTCTCAAGCCCACCCGCGCCCGAAATCCGCTTGGTCCTGGCTTTGGCGATATGTTCAGCGGCCTGGTAGCCGAGCACGCGGTGACCAGATCGGTTCGCGACAGCGCGGCCTTGCTGGATGCGACCTCGGGTCCCGACGTGGGTGACCCGTACTGGGCTCCCCCTCCGGCTCGCCCGTTCGCCCAGGAGGTGGGCGCTGACCCGGGCAAGTTACGCATCGCTTTTACAACGTCGGCGCCCAGCGGCGTAATCATTCATCCAGATTGCGTGAAGGCGCTGAACGACGCCGCCGAACTATGCGCGAGTCTCGGTCATGAAGTGGTCGAGGCCGCACCCAAAGTCAACGGCGAATTGCTCGCACCGATGTTCATGACGCTGTGGTCGGCGGGCTGCGCGTGGACGATTGACGGCGCTGCCCACGTAATGAAGCGTCAGCCTTCCCCTGACCAGTTCGAGCCAGGAACCTGGGCGCTTTATGAAATGGGTCGCGCTCAGAGTGCCGCTGCTTACCTGGCCGCGCTTCATTGGTGTCAATTGATGTCCCGCGACGTCGCCAGGTTCATGCTGGACTATGACGTGTGGCTTACGCCGACGCTTGGCGAGCCCCCACTTCCGCTTGGCAGCTTCGATTCTCCGCCGGAACATCCAATGGCCGGGATGGCTCGCGCGGTCCAGTTCGTTCCATTCACTCCGATCTGCAACGTCACCGGGCAACCCGCGATGTCGGCGCCGCTCTATTGGAACGATCAGGGGTTGCCGGTTGGAACTCACTTCGTTGGGCGGTTTGGCGATGAAGCTACGTTGTTCCGATTGGCCGCCCAGCTCGAAGCGGCACGACCATGGGCTGATCGCCGCCCGCCCGTGAGTGCGGCTTAGCCGGAATCAGTTCGGGACAGCGACGATGAGTGTCGACTACCAGCCCTTTCTGAGAGTTGCAATCGAAGAGGCGCGTCTAGGTCTCGCCGAAGGCGGCATCCCGATTGGCGCCGCGCTGTTCGACAGCGGAGGGAACCTTCTTGGCCGGGGTCACAACCGCCGGGTGCAGAATGGCGATCCTTCGGCTCACGGCGAGACTGATGCATTTCGCAACGCCGGCCGCCAGCGCAGCTATCGCGACACGATCATGGTAACGACCCTGGCGCCTTGCTGGTACTGCAGTGGGTTGATCCGCCAGTTCAACATCGGAACAGTCATAGTCGGCGAGTCGGCCACATTTCAGGGCGGGATTGAGTGGTTGCGAGAGCACGGGGTCGAAGTAATCGACCTCGCATCCCGAGAATGCGTCGAGTTGTTAGCGGGTTACATCGCAGCGCATCCGGAAGTATGGAACGAGGACATCGGCGAAGAGTGATCGGGCTTCCCGTTGCTTGACTCGCCCAGGATCAACCCTTCTCCTTCTTCCTAGCGGGCTGGAATCGTGGCTACTACTGGGCCAACTTCCGCCTCTCATCCATTCCCTCCTCGACTAGTCTGGAGGGGTATTCTCTTCGAATAGATTTTCCTGTTTGAGGCCCCGAACAGTTTTTTCATGAGGCAATTGATAGTGGATCGTATCAGGCACTTCGACTGCTGTTCGACTGCTTGACACGAAGTCTCCTCTTGAGTATAGTGGCGCGGCTTACGTTAGGGATTCGTTATTTAGACCTCATTTGAATGTGTCAAATACCTCTTTCGCGCAATACGGAAGGGTGGGGTTAAGTCTGGGCTTTCGCCGCCATCAAGCATGACGAGCGCTGTCCGGAGGGACCTGGTACTTGAAATAGAGGTAAAGTAGTCCGCCGCGAAATCGACGCATCCGACGGGATATGTTCGAAACTAAAAAGGCTATGGATTTGAAGCCGGGTCGCCCCGCTTTGGCTAGAATCAGATTCCCTCACCGTAGACGACAATTCCCGCCGGCCGCTTCGAGTGTTTTCGTTCTACGACTTGCAGCACAAGTGCCTCAAGAAAATCAGACTTACGCTGCATCGCCACATTGTTTGAGTTCCAGTGGAAAACTATAGGAGAAACCTTATGGCGAATATCTCAAAGATTGACAGACGACGAAAGAAGGACGCGGCAATCGCCGCGAAGAACCGGCGCGAAATAATCGCCGCACAGTTGAGCAGACGCGATCTGATGAAAATGGGACTGCTGACCAGCGCTGGCTACCTCATCCCCAAAAAAGGCTTGAGCGCGCGTCCGCTTACAAGCGCCGGTTACATGTATGATGACACCTGCCAGAGCCCGGCCACTTCAGCGTTCACTGAGCCGTTTACGCCGATGGAGGTCAAGCGGCCGGAGACGACCGCGCTGTTTCCGGTGCCGACGATCGCTCCCAACAACGCTGCGGGTGAGGGTCGGACCCGCTCGCATCAAGTGGTCACGAGTCCGTTTCCGCCAACCAAGCAATACCGGATAGTCCAGCAAGCGGCGCTGAGGAAGGTACACCAGGGCCTTCCCGATCAGAATCTTTGGCTATTCGACGGCAAGAGTCCCGCGCCGCTTTACATCGCTCGATACGGAGAGCCCATCCTCGTTCGCAATGTGAATGCTCTGCCGGCCAACAATGGCGGCTTTGGAATCAATCAAGTGAGTACTCACCTGCACAACGGCCACACTCCGTCTGAAAGCGACGGCTTTCCTTGCGATTACTTTCCAAACCCGCAGAACCCGGTAATTGCCAATGCGACGTTCTATGATCACTATTACCCCAACGTGTTGGCGGGTTTTGCTTCGACGCATATTCCCACCAACGGCGACATAAACGAGTCGATGAGCTCGCTGTGGTACCACGATCACCGAGTCGATTTTACGGCGCAAAACGTCTACAAGGGCCTTGCCGGAATGTACAATCTGTATAACAACTTCGACAACGGCGACGAGTCGATTACCACCGGGTTTCGTCTTCCCGGCGTCCCCAATGCTACGGCTGGCGTCCCGGATTTTGACGTCAACATGATGTTTGCGGACAGATGTTTCGATGACGACGGGATTCTGTTCTTCGATTTGTTCAACCTTGACGGAATACTCGGCGACAAATTCCTGGTGAACGGGAAGATCCAGCCTGTGATGCACGTTCACCCGCGAAGGTAT
The DNA here is from genome assembly GCA_049273835.1 of Blastocatellia bacterium. Classification (GTDB taxonomy): domain Bacteria; phylum Acidobacteriota; class Blastocatellia; order UBA7656; family UBA7656; genus Onstottus_A. Next base: position 22,414 of record JBASRM010000221.1, read on the forward strand.
CGATTCCGGTGGCTGGACGCCGGGCCTTCCCGCTTCTATCAGTTCTTTCTCACCGATCTGACCAATCTGAATGCTCACAACATGTTCTGGCAGATCTCCAGCGACGGAAATCTGTTGCCTTTCCCGGTAAACGTCGAGAGCGTGCGGCTCGGTGTGGCTGAACGAGCGGATGTGATCATCGATTTCGCACTGTACGCCGGGAAGACGCTTTATATCGAGAACAGGTTGGAACAGGATGATGGGCGCGGGCCAACCGGCGACGTTCTGTCTGCCGGGCAGGGCGACCGGGTCTTAAAGATCATGGTGGATTTACCGACCGTGCCAGACGGCAGCGTAGACCCGGCGACGCATCCTCATTATTACGATTTGCCGAGCAC